>JBBPZW010000031.1:0-12078 GCA_038198475.1 Chthoniobacterales bacterium
TCGACGAAGCCGAACCCAAGTGCCTCCCACGCCGGAATGGCGACGGCGTTTTTGTCGAAACCGGCGGCGAGGCCAAAGGGATTCCGGAATTGCAATCCGAAGAGAGTGCGCGGCTGCGGCGGCGGAGCGAACGAGCGCAGGAGCGCGAGCTCGCCGGGGATCCGCGGTGCGGCCCGGAGCAGGCGCATGGCAAGGTGATGCGCCCTCTCGGGGTCCATTTGGAAAAGCAATGGCCTGATGAGCTGCGCGTACCAGTCACTCGTTAGGCGATTCATTTGCCGATGCAGAAAGTGGCGAAGAGCGCGTCGAGGATTTTTTCCATGTCGGCGTGCCCGATTACTTCGCCGACCGCCTGCAGCGCGCCGCGCAGGTCAACCGCGACCAGTTCCGGCGGGAGATTTTCCGTGAACGCGTTCCGCGCCAGATCGCAAGCCGCGAGTGCGCGGCGCAGGCAATCACGATGCCGCGCGTTGATCGCGACCGCGCTCGGACCGTCCCAGCGCTGTGCGCTGACTTTTGCCAGAATCGCGTCCTCCAATCCCACCAATCCCTCTTCGCTCGTGCAGGAAATACGCAGGGCTTCGCTGCCTTCCCAGTCGCCGTGCTCGGGCAGGTCGCTTTTGTTCAAGAGCAGAAGTTCGGGACTGTCTCCCGGCCGCGTCCCGGAATGCGCCAGCTGCGGAGCGCTCGCGTCCACCACATGAAGGACGAGATCGGCATTGGCCAGCGAGCGCTCGGTCCGCGCAATGCCTTCGTTCTCGATCGCGTCGGTTCCGTTCGGGCGGAGCCCGGCCGTGTCGGTGAGGCGAAGCGCGATCCCGCGCAGGTTCACCACCTCTTCGATCGTATCGCGGGTCGTGCCGTGGGTTGGGCTAACGATGGCGCGCGGGAAACCGAGCAGGCGATTGAGGAGGCTCGATTTCCCGGCGTTAGTCGCGCCGTAGATCACGACGCGCACGCCCTCGCGAAAGATGCGGCCCTGGTCGGCGGTCGCGAGCAGAGTATCGATCTCGAGGCGGATGGCATCCAATCGCGCGAGAAAAGCCGCACCGACATCCGGTTCGATGTCTTCGTCGGGGAAATCGATGTAGGCCTCGAGATTCGCGATCAGCCCGATCAGGGCCTCGCGCAGTGTCGTGATTTTGTCGCCTAACCGTCCTTCCAACTGTTCGGCGGCGGAGCGCAGGGCGAGATCCGTCTGCGCGCGGATGAGGTCGATCACGGCCTCGGCCTGGGTCAGGTCCATTTTTCCATTGAGGAAAGCGCGCTCGGTAAATTCGCCCGGGCGAGCCGCGCGCGCGCCGGCCTGGAGACAGGCTTCCCAGACGCGCGCCGTGACCAGCACGCCGCCATGGCAGCTGATTTCCACCACGTCTTCGCCGGTGTAACTGGCCGGGCCGCGATGGACGGTGAGCACCACCTGGTCGATGACCTGATCTTCCTGCACGATCTCGCCGAATTGCTGGAAACGCGGCGGCGCCTCGGACGGTTTTTGCGAGCCGCGAAAGATTTGGTCGGCAACCGCAATCGCCTCCGGGCCGGAAAGCCTGACGAGCGCGATCGCACCCTCGCCGGGCGGAGTCGAGACGGCGGCGATCGTCGCCGTGCTCTCGTTAGGCATGACTGTTCATCACCTCGCGGAGCGCGGCGATGCATTGGCGATTCTGTTCCATTGTCCCGACGGAGATGCGGACCCACTCTGGGAGATTGTAACCACTCAGAGCGCGGACGATCACGCCCTTGCGCAGGAGATTTTTGAAGAGCGCCTTGCCGTCGCCCACTTTGACGAGGACGAAATTGGCCACGCTCGGGACAAATGGGAGTCCGAGTGCCGCGAATTCCTTTTCGAGGTAGCTCCTGCCTTCGTCCGTCAGGCGTTTTGACTCCGCCTGATGCGCCGCATCCGCGAGTGCGGCCAGAGCGGCAACCTGGGCCACGCCACTGGTATTGAAAGGCTCGCGCGTTTTTTGCACGACGCGGATCAATTCCGGGCGCGCGATTCCGTAGCCGAGACGAATGCTGGCGAGAGCGTGGATCTTGGAAAAAGTGCGCAGGATAATGACGTTGCGTCCCGCCCTAACGAACTTGAGCGTGTCCGGCGGAGCGTCCAAGTATTCATGATAGGCTTCGTCGAAGACGACCACGACGTCGTTCGGCACTCTCTCCATGAAACGCTCCAGCGCTTCCTGCCTAACGAGCGTGCCGGTCGGGTTGTTGGGATTGGCGATGAAGACGACCCGGGTGCGGGGCGTGATCGCCTGCGCGATTGCCTCGAGGTCGAAGCAATATTCACGGTCGGGAACGGTCACCGTCTTCGCCCCGAAAAGGGCCGCGACCAGCCGGTAGGCGATGAAGGCATTTTCCGAGGTCACCATCTCGACTCCCGGGCGGAGGAAGGAGTGTCCGATGAACTCGATAATCTCATTCGAGCCGTTGCCGAGAACGAGGTTTCCGCGTTCGAGCTGAAATTTTTCGGAGAGCGCGGCGCGCAAATAAAAGCCGCCGCCGTCCGGGTAAAGATTGGCGCCAGCCAGCGCGTCGCGCATCGCCGCCTGGACGCGGGGCGATGGGCCGAGCGGGTTTTCGTTCGAGGCCAGCTTGATGATTTGATCGGGACGCAATCCGGACTCGCGGGCCGTTTCCTCGATCGGTTTGCCCGGTTCGTAGATCGCCAGATCGCGCAAGTGCGGGTTGGCGAGGTCCCAAATGGAATCCATGGAGGCAGTCTAACGAGGTTTGTGCCGTTGAACAGCTGGGGACGCAATGGGCTGCGGAATGCCGGGCCCGCTATTTCGTGCGAAAGCTTCGTTGCCTATTCGGCCGTTTCCGAGGACAAGAAGTGGCCGGAGTGCCACGCAAAAAAATGAGAAACACTGAATACGACGCCGTGGTTGTGGGCTCCGGCCCGAACGGCCTGGCGGCGGCGATTACTTTGGCGCGGGCCGGGTGCTCCGTCCGCGTGCTGGAAGCCAATTCCACGATCGGCGGCGGGGCGCGCACAGCCGAGCTGACACGCCCCGGTTTTCTCCACGATCTCGGTTCGGCGATTCATCCGCTCGCTTTCGGCTCGCCTTTTTTTCGGACGTTGCCGCTAAGCCGATTTGGCTTGGAATGGATTCAGCCTCCGATCGCGCTCGCGCATCCGCTCGAGAATGGAACCGCGGCTTGTTTGCGACAGGATTTGCGGGAAACGAACGAATCGTTAGGCGAAGACGACGCGCCCTGGCGGCGGCTGATGCAACCGTTCGTCCGGGACTGGGAGAAACTGAGCGCGGAATTCTTGCAGCCGATGCTTCATCTGCCGCGCCACCCGCTGGCCCTGGCTCGTTTCGGGCTGCCCGCGCTCGCCCCGGCGAGCACGCTGGCGAAGTTCAAATTTCGCCAGGAGCCGGCGCGCGCGCTTTTCGCCGGGATCGCGGCGCATTCTTTTCTCCCGCTCGAGGCGATCGCTTCCGCCGCCTTCGGTCTCGTCCTTGGCGCAGCTGGTCATGCGGTCGGCTGGCCGTTTCCGCGAGGCGGGGCGCAGGCGATTAGCGACGCGCTCGCTGCTCATCTGCGTGAGTTGGGCGGAGAAATTGAAACCGATCGCCGGATCGAAAAGCTGGCGCAGGTTCCGCCGGCACGGGCTGTTTTGTTCGACACCACCTGTTGGCAATTTTCCCGGATTGCGGCCGGGCAGTTGCCGGCTCGTTACCGGAGTCGGCTCGAAAATTTCCGGCACGCGCCGGGCGTTTTCAAAGTCGATTACGCGCTTTCCGAGGCCGTGCCTTGGCGAGGACCGGAGTGTCGTGCGGCTGGCACCCTTCACCTCGGCGGTTCGCTGGAGGAGATTGCGCGGAGCGAGCGCGAGGTCGCGCACGGCCGGCACGCGGAGCGACCGTTTGTTCTCGTCGCGCAGCAGAGTCTTTTCGATGAAACGCGCGCACCGGGAAACCAGCAGACGCTTTGGGCTTACTGCCATGTTCCGCACGGCTCCGATCGCGACATGACGGACGCGATCGAGGGCCAGATCGAGCGTTTCGCGCCGGGATTTCGTGATTGCGTGCTCGCGCGTCACTCGGCCGGTGCGAGCCTACTCGAGCGTTCGAATGCAAACCTGGTCGGGGGCGACATCAACGGTGGCGCGTCCGATCTCTGGCATCTATTCGCGCGGCCGGTCGTTAGTCCGGCGCCTTATCGCACGCCGGTGCGCGGCCTTTATCTTTGCTCATCGTCCACGCCGCCCGGCGGCGGAGTGCACGGGATGTGTGGCTATCACGCGGCGCGGACGGCGCTGCGCGACATTTTCGGAAAACACCTCCCGGCCTAACGAAATCCTGTCGTAAAAACGGCTATTGCGTCGCTACCAGGACGTAAACTTCGACCAAGCCCGTGCCGGTTGAGGCGCCCGCGCCGCGCACGATCGCGGTATAACCGCCGGGCGCCAGAGTGGGCAAGACCGCCGATTCGTTCGGATCGTTAGGCGCAAGCATGCTCGCCTCGATCTCTGCAGCCGCCGGGTTGTCCTGCCAGTTATCGTTAAAATCGAGCTGCGCGCCCTGGGCGTCGTAAAGTGTGAGGGTCGGATCGGCCAGCGGGTCGGTCACCGAGCCGGCAAGCGACGGACCGATGGCGCGGATCAGGACCTGTTGTGATCCATTCCCCGCGACGATGAAACCGCCGATCATGACGTTGTCGCCGGTCTGGACATTGCCCCGGGTGGAAATGTTGAGCAGGCTCGCGCCGGGCCCGGCGTCGAGATCATAGACTTCGACCAGCCCGATGCCGGCCGTGCCGGTCACGCTGCGCACGATCGCAGTGTAGGCCGAACCGCCGCTGGTCGCGGGAATGGTGGTGAGGATGGCGGACTCGTTCGGGTCGGAGGGCGCCAGGCCGCTGTTCATGATGTCGCGTTTGTTGGTCGCAAATTCCCACTGGTCGTTGGAGGCGATGAGAGCGCCGGTGCCATCGTGCAATTCCAGGGTGGGATTGGCGAGGGCATTGGTCACTCCCGCGAGCGAGGGTCCAATGGCGCGGATCACGACCCGCTTGGACGCCGTTCCGGAAATGATGAAGCCGCCGATCAGGGCATCGTCGCCCGCACCGACCTGCAAGCGGGTCGAAATATTCGCCGCGCGCACCGGGGTGCTGGTGACATTGACGGCGAAGGTTTGCGAAGCGGTGGCGCCATTCCAATCGGTCGCGGTGACGGTGATGTTCGCCGTCCCGACGCTCTGGCCCTGCACGAAAAGGCTGTTCGAGATCACACTCGCGGAGGCGACGCCGGCGTTGTCGCTGCTGGTGGTAAAAAGCAGCGGGCGCGTGAAGGCGTTGATCAGGATGAAATTATCCATCTCGGGCAAGCCAGAGGAAAAATTGCGGAGCGGCAGTTGGGTAAAAGCGTTCCCGTAAACGGCAGCTGCATTGAAGATCGGCACCTGGGCGATCGCGTCGGCGGTGGCCATGCCCGCGTCGGAGACGGTTCCGAAGACGGTGAAGCCCCCGTTGGTGGTGTCCAGATTGTTCGGCTCCCCGCTGTTGTCGGCCAGATTGATGAACCATTGATTGGTTGCGCTGTTCGGATCGGTCGCGAGCTTCGCCATTGAGATGGTGCCCCGGACGTTGTGCAAATCGGGCCGCGCCTCGTTCGGGATCGCGCCGAAGCTGGTCACCGGACCGGGATAAATCTTCGGAGGGTTGAACGGGTCTTGAGTTGCGACATAGCCACCGCTCTGGATCACGAAACCGGGCACGGAACGATGGAAGAAAACGGGCGCGATGTTGGGGAAGTTCGGGTCGGGCGGAAGCCAGGCGCCGGAATCGACGTAATGGAGGAAATTATCGGCCGTGATCGGGGTTTGCTGGTCGTAAAGGGTGACGTCGATCGTGCCCAGCGTTGTCGTTAGGCGGACGGTGTTGGCCGGCAGGTCGGGATCGTTGAACTTGGTGTTCAGATAAATCTGTCGGGCCGGGGTGGCGTCGTAGATTTCCTGGTCGGCAATTTGGGCAGAGACCACCGGAGCCGCGCACAGGGACGGGGCGGCCGCCGGCAGGCCGAGGGAAAAAATGAGGGCAAAAAGTTTGAGACGAGCGGAAAGCATCGGCAATTAATACGGTCTTTTCGGTAATGCTCAAACGCGGCCCTAGCCGAGCACGCCCTCCAAGCGGCAGGAAAAGTCTTACTTTTTGATCTCGAGGTAGCTGCGGTTCAGGACCTTGTCCGTGCCCGGGGCGATTTCTTCGATCCGCATTTGTTTGAGGAACCAGCGGCCCTCGATTTTCTGCGCGGAGACGACCTCGAATCGCTTCACGAGCAGGTTTTTCTGGTCGTAACCTTCCATCCGCATGAGCGCGCCGCTCTCTTTGTCGACCCAGAGGAGGACGGTTTTGTATTGCGCATCATTCGACGGGGCGGTCAGGCGCAGTTTCCAGCAATTGCGGGTGCGGATAGTGTCGGCGCCCAGCACCTCAGCGTTTGGCCAATAGAGAAACTTGAGCGCGAGATCGCCGTAGGTGACCGCAGTGCCCCCGATTTTTTCATCGAGTCGCGAGGCAGCCAACTTTTTCGTGCTGTTGAGGAAGACGAGGTCGAGCCGGGAACCGCCCTCTTCGAGGCGCAGTTGCACGGTTTCGGGCGGATTCGCAAAGGTGTAACGGATGACCGGGCCAGTCTGGGTGATGCGAAACGGGATCACGGTGCCGTCGGAACGCAGTTGTCCTTGGAGATCGAGCTGCTGTTGCGACTGCTGGAGCCGCACCAGGTCGAGGATTTCCCGGGCCGAAGGAACGCCGGCTTGCGCCATGGGCATCGCGAGATTGATGGTGAGGAGGAGGGCGAGTGCATTCGATCGGCGCATGAACGTCAGTTTTAAGTTTTAAGTGTTAAGCTTTAAATGGGTGCGCCGCCGGGATGGGGTTGCTTCTTAAAACTTAAAACTTAACACTTTCCCGTGGATCAAACGGTTTTTCATCTTATCAACGAGCAGTGGACGAGTCCGGCCCTCGACTTGTTCATGGCCGCGATCAGCAACGTCGATATCTGGATGCCGTTGATCGTCCTGCTCGTGCTCTATGCGTTGATCTTCACCGGTTTCAAGGGACGCGCGCTCGTTTTCTGCATCGCGCTGGCGCTCCTTTGCAACGCGAGCGTCACCTCGACCCTGAAGAAAATTGTCGACCGGCATCGCCCGAAACAAGTCGAGCGCGTGCGGATGGTGGTCCTGACAAAGGCGCGTCCCGAATTTCTCACCCTCTTCAAACCAGTGAAAATTCGTTATTCTGATGCGAAAGACCGCAATCGTTCCGGGCCTTCGTTCCCGTCCGGACACGTGACAAATAACGCGACGGTAGCGCTGATCCTGGCCTTCTTTTTTCGACGCTGGGGCTGGCTTTACTTTTTGTTCGCGATCGCGATCGCCTGGTCGCGGGTGTATCTCGGGGCGCATTGGCCGAGCGATGTGGCCGCTACGTTTTTCCTCGCGATGGGCGAAACAGCCATCCTCCTTGCGCTCCTCGAAGCTCTTTACCGTTGGACGATGGCGCGCTGGGCGCCGGATTTTTTCGTTCGGCATCCGCGCCTGGTCGGTGACGCCATCGCATGAGCACGACCCGGGCAGTCTGGATTTTTATTCTGGTGCTAACGGCTATCCGCCTCGCCGCTCTGGGCGCGACGCAGCTTTCGCCTGACGAAGCCTATTACTGGATGTGGTCGCAGCGCCCCGCGCTTTCCTATTTCAGCAAAGGGCCCGGAGTGGCCTTCGCCATGCGAACGAGCACTGCGATTTTTGGCGACAATGAGTTTGGAGTGCGGTTCTGGAGCCCACTTCTGGCCGCAGGAACGAGCCTGCTAATCTACTATTTTGCGCAGCGGCTCTTCAGCTCACTCGCTGGTTTTTGGACGGTGGTGGTCCTGAACGTCACGCCCATTTTCAATCTCGGCAGCCTCGTTTTCACAATCGATCCGCTCTCGCTCTTCTTCTGGACTGCGGCGCTTTGCACTTTCTGGCTGGCGATCGAGCGCGCGCCGCGGTTTTCCTGGTGGTGGCCGCTCACCGGGCTGCTCATTGGGATTGGTTTTCTCTGCAAATACACCAATGCGCTCGAGCTGGTTTCGATTCTTCTCGTGCTCATTCTCGCCCGGCGGCTGCGGCGCGAATTTTTGCGGCCAAATCTTTACCTTCTCCTTCTTACCTTCGCCGTTTGCACGCTTCCGCCCATCCTTTGGAACTCGGATCATGCCTGGATCACTCTCGCGCATCTCAAGTCGCGCGGCAGTCTCGACTCTGCGCCTGGCTTTCATCCACTCGAGCTCCTGACTTTTCTGGGCGAACATTTTGCGACCTATTCGCCGCTCCTTTTTCTCGGCCTTGTCTGGGCGACGATCGCCGGTTGGCGGCGCGCGCAACGCAATTTCAAGGTCTTCTACCTTCTCTGGTTCGGGCTGCCGGTGTTTCTGTTCTACCTGATCCTGTCGATTAACGAAGCGGCCGCGCCGAATTGGGACGCACTGGCTTTTCCCAGTCTCGGCATCCTGGCCGTCTCCTATTGGCGCGAGCGGGCCGCTTCCCGGACACGCGCACACGCCTGGGCAAACGCGGCCGTCTTTCTCTCGCTCTTCATGAGCGCGTTGCTGGTGGTCCTGATGGTGAATCCGGTCGGCATCAATCGCCCCGGACATGATCCGACTGATCGCCTGCGCGGCTGGGAGGCGATGGCGGTCGCGGTGAACAAGGTCCGGACTGATTTTGAAAACAAGACTGGGCAGCGCGTCTTCCTCATCGCCGACGAACGCGACCGTGCTTCCGAGCTCGCCTTTTATTTACCCGACAAGCGGGTCGAAGGTCCGAGGCATCCGCCGGTCTACATCCCGGAATCGCAGGACATGGTGAACCAGTTTTCATTCTGGCCGCGCTACGATGAATTTGTCCCGCTCCCGGCCAACGTGAAGCGTGATCCGAACGAAATTTACACCGAGGAAGAAGGAGTAAATCTTTTTACCGGCCGCAATGCGCTCTATCTCCAGCTCGGGAAAAAAGAACGGCCGCCGCGCAGCATCCGGGGCGGATTTGGCCGCACCGAGCTCATCGATACAATCGAAGTGCGAGTCGGCGACCGCCTCCTGCGCGAACTGCAGGTCTACGCCTGCTACGATTACCGGACGATGCCGTTATGAGTGAAGCGACCCCGGCACCAGCCGTCTCGGTCATCGTGCCGCTTTACAACGAAGAGGAGAACGTCCCAATTCTCCAGGCGGAGCTGGCCGCTGCGCTCGCGGGAATTCCGCACGAAATCATTTTCGTCGATGACGGCTCGAGCGATCAAACGCTGGCGCACCTAACGAGTGGGCCGGAAGTGCGCGTCCTCCGTTTCGAGAAGAACGCCGGCCAAAGCGCCGCCATCTACGCCGGCGCGAACGCGGCCCGCGGCGCGGTCGTCGTTCTGATCGACGGCGACCTGCAAAATGACCCGGCCGATATCCCGCGCCTCCTCGCCGAAGTCGAGCGCGGCGCGGATCTCGTCTGCGGCTATCGCGCGCAGCGCAAGGACACGCTGGTCAAGCGCCTCACGAGTCGGATCGCCAACTTTGTCCGTAGCCGGTTTACCAAGGACGGCGTGCGCGACACCGGCTGTACGCTCAAGGCGATGCGGCGCGAATGCGTACGCACGCTCGTGCCCTTCAAGGGCATGCACCGCTTCATTCCGGCGCTCGTCAAAGGCGCCGGCTATCGGCTGGTCGAGATCCCGGTCAACCATCGCGCCCGCAAATTTGGCACGAGCAAATATGGTCTCGGCAACCGCGCCGTCCGCGCCACGGTCGACATGTTTGGTGTCCGCTGGCTGCTTTCGCGCCAGCTGACTTACCGGATTCGTGACTGAGAAGCGGTGCGGGAGACCCGGAGAAAAGGCGGTTCACGGCAGCCGATTTGCAACTCGTAACCATTCAACTTGTCATCCCAACCTCTGACGCTAAGCTTTCGCTCCACTCGGAGCACCGCATGTCTTTGGCCAGCCTTTTAACCTCCGAGCAGATCGTTCCCGAGATGACGGCAACGGAAAGGTGGCCCGCTATCGTGGAGTTGATCGACCTGCTCGTGGAGCAAAAAAAAATCGAGTCCGCCAGCCGAGAAGGCATCCTCGCCGCGCTCAAACAACGCGAGGAAACGATGAGCACCGGGATCGGTTTCGGGATCGCCATCCCGCACGCTTCTTCCGAGGCGGTGACCGAGGTGGTGGCGGCCTTTGGGCGCTCGTCGCAAGGGATCGAGTTCGACGCGCTCGATAACGCTCCGGTCAAGTTTGTCGTCCTTTTCATCGTCCCGAAAAACCAGTTTCAAACCCACCTCCGCACGCTCGCTTCCATCGCGAAGTTTTTGAACGATCGTTCCGTGCGCGAAAAGCTCGCTGCCGCTGGCACGAAAGAAGAGATTCTTTCGATCTTTCAGGAAGGCGCCGCGAAATAGCGAGCGGTTGACCCTCGGACACGCGGCGCGTTGCACCGAGTGACAGTGTCGGATCGCCATCTAGATTCTTCGCCTCTGGGCATGTTGACCTTTCAAGATATTCTCAAGCGACAACTGGCCGCCGCGCTCGCCGCGGCCGATCTCCCGCCGGTCGGCGAAGTTGTTCCGGCAAGCGACTCGCGTTTTGGCGATTACCAAACAAACGTTGCCCTTCTCCTGGCCAAGGAGCGGGGCGAAAATCCGCGCGGTCTGGCCCAGAGGATTATCGAGCTTTGCGAAGTCGCGCAGTGGTGCGAAGCGCCGACCATTGCCGGCCCAGGCTTCATCAATTTCACTCTGAAAGCGGAGGCCATCGCGGCCCAGACCGCGCTCCTCCTGCGCGACGATCGGTTAGGCGTTCCGCTGGCCGAAAAACGCCATCGAATCGTGGTTGATTTCGGTTCGCCTAACGTTGCCAAGCCGATGCACGTTGGCCACATCCGCAGCCTCGTGATCGGCGACGCCCTCGCCCGGATCGCGAAATTCCTCGGACACGAGGTGATTCGCGACAATCACATCGGCGATTGGGGCACGCAGTTCGGGATGGTGATTTACGGTTGGAAGAATCTGCTCGATCGCGAAGCGCTGGCGCGCGATCCGATCGCGGAGTTGGTCCGGATCTACAAAACCGCCAACGAACTGGGCAAAAGCGACGAAGCGGTGCGTGACGCCTGCCGCAGTGAACTCGTTAGGCTACAGGCCGGCGATGAGGAGAATCTGCGCATTTGGAAAGAGTGCGTCGCGCTCTCGATGAAGGAATTCGAGTCCGCCTACGAGATTCTCGGCATCCACTACGACATCCAGCGCGGCGAGAGTTTCTACAACGATCGTCTGCCCGGCGTGGTCGAACGGTTGAAGAAATCTGGCCTCGCCGAAATCAGCGAAGGCGCGGTTTGCGTTTTCTTTCGCGACATTCCCGAGCTGGCGGAAAGGCCGTGTATTATTCAGAAAAGCGACGGCGGTTTTAATTACGCCACCACCGATATCGCGACGATCGATTATCGCGTTCGCGATCTCGGCGCCGACACGGTCTGGATCGAAACGGGGGCGCCGCAGCAGCTGCATTTCAAGCAGATTTTTGAGATCGCGCGGCGCGAAGGTTACACCGCCGATTTTCGCCACATCACGCACGGCAGTATTTTGGGCGATGATCGCAAGCTGATGAAGACCCGCTCGGGCGAGAACGTGCCGCTGCGCGAATTGCTCGACGAAGCGATCGTGCGCGCGCAGAAGATCGTGGAGGAGAAAAATTCGGAACTGAATTCAGTCGAGAAGGAGGAAATCGCCAGGACGATCGGGATCGGCGCGATCAAGTACGCCGATCTCTCGCAATACCGGATGACCGACTACATTTTCTCCTGGGATCGCATGCTCTCCTTCCAGGGAAACACCGCGCCGTATCTGCAAAACGCTTACGTCCGCATCCGCTCGATTTTCCGCAAAGCTGACGAAGAGTTCATCGCGCCTAACGAATTGTTCCTGAGCGAGCCAGCGGAACTAAACTTGGCGAAACGTCTCGCCCAGTTTGCCGAAACCGTCCCGCAGGTCTTGAACGATTTTCGCCCCAACGTGCTTGCGCTCTATCTCTTCGAGCTGGCCA
>JBBPZW010000032.1:0-12911 GCA_038198475.1 Chthoniobacterales bacterium
CGCACCATGACTCTCTTCTGCGAGGGTCGCGTCATCCTGCCCGAGCACGTGGTTTTTCCGCCGGATTTAAAATCCGTTTCCACCCCGCTGCCGGAGGAACCGTCCTCGGCTGCCTTGCCTAACGGAAAGCTGGACGGCGTGCGCGATCTTTCCCTCGCCGGGGCCGTCGCCCGGCACGTGCAATTCGTTTTCGACCAGGCGGGACGCAACCAGCGACGCACGGCGCGGATGCTCGGCATCTCGCGGGCGACCCTGGCGCGGCATTTGAAGAGCGTGGCCCAAAAATGAGACATAGCTGGAACCAACCCAGTTCCGTTAGCCTCGCTTCAAGGCCGCGCTGCCGATCTCGAATTCGACGAAAATCCGGCTCGTCAGGGAATTTTTTCGAAGGCCCGAAAAAGACGTTTTACGAGGGGGAATCGCAGTCAAAAATTTCAGCTATTAGTCCCTCGAAAGGGACTGCAGACTGGCCGTGGCATGAATGGTGTTAATAGGATGCAAACGTGAGTACGCCGAAAAAAAATGCGCCCGCTGGCGAATCAAGGATTCAAAAGCGGTCACGGAATAAAGAAAAGTTGATCAAGCTCGATGACCTCATCCCAAAAGGGAACGTCTCGGGCGGCCGTCAATTGCTCTTCGGTGCGACTGACATCAACCAAAGCACAAACAAAACAAGGAGACAGAAATAGTATGGCTACCAAGAAAAAAGACATCAAAGTGAAAGACCTCAAACCGAACAAGGACGCGAAAGGCGGAGCGGCTCGTAATGCCACTTCCTCGATGAATCGCAATGCGACCAACCGCTCCTCGACGAACCGCAACGCGACCAATCGCTCGACGACGGCCGGCCGGACCCTTCAATAACGCCGCCGGGATATCGGTCGCGTCCGTGTAAAGCGGCGCGACTGATCTTTCGGAGTTTGGCTGACCCCAGGTCCTTCAACGGACAAATCACCTCGCGGTCCGATCCCGCCAGGCGGTTCCAATCTCGGTAGGTTAGGATGCAACCGGTCCACTCGGGCCGGTTGTCTCGTTTTCCGAAATGCTAGAGCCCGTCCGGATGGCGTGGCGCAAATCCGCGCGGCGGCCGAACAGTCGTTTGCCAGCGCGGTGCTTCACGATCACTTCGTTGATTCCGGGCGGGTGGTGTCGAGTCGCAAGCCGGCAATGACGGCAAAAGCGTGGCTATTGCGCGCATACACCATAATCCAGTTTCCGCGACCGCGGTTTCCGAAACGAGTCAGTTCCTGTGCCCTGGAACGACCGGGCCATGTGTCGGGAAAGAATTCCCGAATCCGCGCGGAAGGATGCTCAGCACGAGACTGCCGAGGAAAAGCGCGCAGCGAAAACCGGTAAACATTAAGACGTAGAAAAGAGCTGCGGGCGTGCCAAAAAACGCCCGGCGCGGCGCATTTCGAGTATCGATATCGACGCATCGAATTTTCCGCGCAACAATTTCCTGTGCCGGAAATTAAGAAAGAGCAGATCGTCGACGTGCTCGAGACGATCGCGACCCTGCTCGAATTGCAGGAAGAAAACCCGTTCAAGATCCGCGCCTACACTAACGCGGCGCGTTCGATTGAGACCTGGGGCGGCAGCCTGCGCGAGCTGGCCGAGCAGGACCGGCTTCAGGAAATCCCGGGAGTCGGCAAGGCCATCGCGGGGAAAATTTCGGAACTCGTCCTGACAGGCGAATCGAAATTCTTCGACGAACTGCGGGCCAAATTCCCTCCGGGGATTCTCGAGCTTTTCGGTCTCCCGGGACTCGGGGCAAAAAAGATCAAGGCGCTCTACGAAAAACTGCAGGTCGGTTCCATCTCGGACTTGAAAAAGGCGTGCGCTGACGGCCGGGTCGCAGAACTGCCGGGCTTCGGCAAAACAACCCAGGAGAAACTTGCCCTAACGATCACGAACCGAGCCAAACATACCGGCAGTTTCCAGCTCGGAGCGGTCGCGGCGGAAGCGGAGCAAATGCTCGACGATCTGCGCCAGCATCCCGCTGCGGCGCGGGTCAGCACCGCGGGAAGTTATCGCCGCCGGAAAGAAATTGTGCGCGATCTCGATTTCATCGTCGCCACCAAAGCACCAGAAGAGGTCACTGAATTTTTCGTTAGGCACGCGCTCGTCGCGAGCGTAGTCGCGCGCGGTGCGACCAAGACCAGCGTCCGATTGCACTCCGGCATACAGGCTGATTTGCGCGTTGTGAGCATGCCCGAATACCCATTTGCCCTCGGCTATTTCACCGGGAGCAAGGAGCACAACATCGTTCTCCGCAACCGCGCGCTGCAGCGCGGCTGGACCTTGAACGAGTACCGGCTCGCGCCGGTCGCGAACGAGACGAAAAAGAAAAAAACTGTCCTGCAAATTCCGACGGTCCGCGACGAGACCGAACTCTACCGCGCGCTCGATCTCGATTTCATCCCGCCTGACTTGCGCGAGAACCGCGGCGAAATCGAAGCGGCCGCGAATGGACGCCTGCCCCGCTTGATCGAGCCGGAAAATCTGCGCGGCACGTTTCATTGCCACACGACGGCGAGCGACGGGCGCAATTCGCTTGAGGAAATGGCTGAGGCCGCACAGGAGCTCGGTCTGCAATATCTCGGGATCGCCGATCACAGCCGCAGTTCCATCCAGGCCGGCGGCCTCGATCGCGCGCGGCTTCGCACCCAAGTGGCAGCGATCCGGCAACTGAACAAGACGTTCGAAGGCTTTCGTCTCTTCGCCGGAGTCGAGTGCGACATCCTGCGCGACGGTTCGCTCGATTTTGACGACGAAACGTTAGGCGAACTCGATTATGTCGTGGCCTCGGTCCATTCCGCTTTTCAACTCCCGGAAGCGGAAATGACGACAAGGATCATCCGCGCGATCAGCAATCCGCACGTTACTTTCCTCGCACATCCGACGGGCCGACTTCTTTTGGGCCGCGAGGCCTATGCGGTCGACATCCCGGCGATCCTCGACGCCGCGGCCGAAACCGGCACCTGGATCGAGATCAACGCCGCCCCGAAACGCCTCGATCTTGACTGGCGCTGGTGGCCGCTGGCGAAGGAAAAAGGAGTGAAATGCGTAATCAATCCCGACGCCCACGGGGTCGAAAAATTACAGGAGCTTTGGTTTGGCGTCGGCGTCGCGCGCAAAGGCTGGCTCACGAAAGACGACGTCATGAATTGCCTGTCGTTAGGCAAAATCGAGCGCGAAATGGCGCAGAAGCGGAATCGTTAGGCTGGCGCAGGAAGCGTCGTCCAGGGGAGATCGGCCCGTTCCCGCTGCGGCATGAGCATGGTCAGGCATTTGCAGGCTCCGCCGGCTTTCAGGAACTCCGTCATCGGCAGTGGATGACAGTTGAAACCGCGCTCGCCTAACGACTTCATCAGTTGCGGAGCGCCCTCCGGTAAAACTACCTCGCGCTCCAGCACCACGGCATTGCAGGAAAAATGCGCGGCTTCTTCCTCCACGACATCGATCAGGTTCGGGACGTGATTGCGAATCGCGCGCTGGCCGTATTCGTCGAAAGCGGCCGGAAACCAGACCGCGCCGCCGTCGGTCAGCGGACAGAAACAGGTGTCGATGTGGTAGAAGCGCGGATCGACCAGCTCCACCGAGATGACGAGGCAGTTGAAGATCTCACCGACGGTGCGATGCGCGCTGACGTCGGTCCGGAATTTGTAGCCGCAGAAGAGCGCATCACCGGCAAAAAGAGCGTCGCCTTCGCCTTCGAAAAATTGATCTTCCGGCAACCAGACGATTTCGTAACCGTGTTGCTCCATCCAGTCAGCGAAGAGCGGCGCTTCCGCGGCCCGCTCCTTGTGGCGAAAATTGCTGGGGATGAATTTCTTTCCCACGGTCAGGCCCGCGTTGGCCGTGAAGACCATGTCGGGCAGCTTCGGCTTGGGCGGAACGAGTTGCACGTTGCAACCTAGACTAACGAGTTTTTCATGCAGCCCACGCCACTGCGCCTGGACGAGCGGCGTGTCGGCACCGCGAGCGCGGCTCATCCACGGGTTGATCTCGTATTCGATCCCGTAGTGATCCGGCGGACAGAGCAAAAGGTCGCGCATAAATCCTCGGCCTAACGATCGGCTGCGATGAAATCGGTCAGCTCGCGCAGGAACGGCTCGATGTCGGTCACGAGACCAACTGCCTGGAAGCTTCCGCGATCGGCCAGCTTCGTCACCACCCCGGGATTGATGTCGACGCAGAGTGTTTTCACGTTGGCCGGGAGTAAATTTCCGACTGCGATCGAATGCAACATCGTGCCCATCATGACCGCGATCGTGACTCCCTCAATTTTCGCGCGCATGGCCTTTTGCGCCTCGATCGCATCCGTGATGACGTCGGGCAGCGGTCCGTCGTCCCGGATCGAGCCGGCGAGGACGAAGTCGACTCCGTTCTTCACGCAGGTGTACATGATACCGCGGGTGAGGAGGCCACTTTCGACCGCCTGTTTAATCCCGCCGACGGCGCGGACGGCGTTGATCGCGCGCATGTGGTTCTGCGTTCCCTGGTCGGCCAGCGCACCGTGCTCGAGATTTACGCCTAACGAAGTCTCAAAGAGCGCGTTCTCGATGTCGTGCACAGCCAGCGCGTTGCCGGCGAAAAGGAGGTGGATGTAGCCCCATTCGATCAATTTCTCGAAATGCTCGGCCGCCCCAGTATGGACGATGGCGGGACCGCCGACCACGAGAATGCGGCCGTTTTCTTCCCGCGAGCGCTTGAACTCGCGCGCCATCTCGCGGATGACCGCGCTCTTCGGTTTTTCGATCGACACGTTGCTCGACATGAAGCCAAAGACATCGGCCCGGGCGGTCGAACGCTGCAAGGGGACGACCCGGATGCCCTGGTGGCCGACCACGATCTGCATCCCTCTCTTCACGCCGTAAAACTTCACCGGCTGCGCTGTCTTCGCTTTGGGATCGACCACGATCGCGCTGTCCATCAGGGCCGGTTTTACCTCCACTTCACCATCGTCGAGCTGGACAAAAGTCTGCTGATTGGTCGTGACGTAGAATCTCTCCGGGTAAACCCCATCCGCCGGTGCCTCAGCCAGTCGCACACTTTTCTTTTCCGTGACCTCGGCTCCATGCTGCCGCATCCGCAGGAGGAGCTGGTCGAGTTCGTCGGCACTGGGCGCATCGACCTCGATCCGGGCAAAACTCTGATCCGTGCGGTTCTCACCGATCCTGATTTCGCCGATCTTGAAGGTGCTCCCGCAGGCGATGATCTCGTCCAGTACCTTCGGAAGAATAAGGGAATCGATGATGTGGCCGCGCAGCTCGATGGTCTCGGTTGGCATCGCCGGAACTTAGCCACGGAACGCTTTCGCGCCAGTTGAAGCGAGACTAACGAGTTCGACTGGCCTCGTTAACTGGTAACCGGAGTCGGTCGATTTCCGCTTGTCGACCTCGCGCCCGCAGCTATTTAATGCAGCTTCTTCCACTGAAAAATATCGCGTGAACGATTCCGAGACATCCGCACAATCCGATCCGCAATCCGCCGAAGGATTCCGCATTTCGGACGAGCCGCTGGTGCGCTCGAGGGGCAGTTCCACCACGGAAAATGGCGCTTTTCCATCATCGCACGACACGGATCTGCTCTATGTCATGGCGCGCGATCCGAAGTCACTTTTCGTCTATTGGGATCTGAACTGGACGAGGATTTTCTCCCGCGCCGGGATTGCCGCGCGGCAGGTGCACCTCCGGATTTATCGACAGGATGGATCGGTCGAAGGCACGCGCGAGATCAATCCCTTCGTCGGTCATTGCTATGCGGACGTGGCGGCCGCGGGCGCCGACTATTACTGCGAGCTCGGGTGTCTGGAAGGCGATGAATGGATCACTCTCGTCCGCTCCGGCAAGGCCGCGACGCCGGCGGACCGCATGTCGGATGATCTCTCCGCGCAATTTGCCACCCTTCCGCTGCATCTGAGTTTCCAACGCATGCTCGATATCCTGCGCACGACGCAGGCGGAAGGCCAAACCCTCGCGCGCACCGTTGCTTCCCTGCAGGAAAGCGCACGAATCGAGCCGGGTGCGGGCCAGTCCAGCAACCGCGCCAATGGTTCTGCCGGCGCGGATTTCAGAGCGCTCGCGCAGGGATTCGAGACAGCCGCCCCAACTCCCGAAGAGCAGGCGCGCTGGGCGAAACTTTCGGAGGAGTTGGGCGGCTCGAGCTGGGGTGGGGCAAGTGGCAGCGGCTTTGGCGGGAGCAGTCCTGCCTAACGAATCGCAGGCTGAAGAAATTTCGCCGGGTTACGCCAAAACTGAGGTGTGGCGAATAAATCTCGTTGCCAGCCGAACTCGATTGCCGCTAATGAGTGGACGGATGCGAAGATGTCGCATCCTTCGTTTTAGTATTACGCTTCCAGCCTAACGATCGCAGAAAATCCGGCACTATGAGTAACGAAAAGAAAACAGTGGAATGGGGAACGCGGGTCGGAGTCATCCTGGCCGTTTCCGGGTCGGCGGTCGGTTTGGGAAATTTCCTTCGCTTTCCCGGACAGGCGGCGGCCCACGGTGGCGGCGCCTTCATGATCCCCTACGTCTGCGCGCTGCTCTTCCTCGCTCTGCCGATCGGCTGGGCGGAATGGGCGATGGCGCGACACGGCGGGACGAAGGGCTTCCATAATGGGGCGGCGATTCTCGGCATCGCCGGTCGCGGCCGGATCGCGCGCTATTTCGGCGTCCTCTCGATCCTCATCCCGATGGTTGTCTACATGTACTACGTTTACATCGAGGCGTGGTGCCTTCGTTATGCCTGGGAATACCTGACCGGCGGCGTGCAACTCACCGGAAGCATCGGAGACCAGGTTAAGACCGCGGGAATATTCTTCGGCGAAGCAACCGGGACGAGCACCAATGGCGTGCTGAATATGAGCGTGGTTTTTTGGCTGCTTGTGGTCGCCTTGAACATCGCCCTCGTTTACCGCGGATTGAAAGGCGGGATCGAAAAGTTCTGCCAATTCGCGCTCCCGGCGATGGCGATTCTGGCCGTCGTCGTCTTGATCCGGGTGCTGACTCTTGGCACGCCTGATCCGACTCATCCCGGGCAGAATGTCTTGAACGGCCTCGGCTATCTCTGGAACCCGGATTTTTCCAAGCTGACCGATTTTGAAACCTGGCTGGCCGCCGCGGGACAGATCTTTTTCAGTCTGTCGGTCGGCTTCGGTGTCATCCTGAATTATGCCTCCTACTTGAAGAAGAAGGATGACGTCGCGTTATCCGGGTTAACCGCGAGCGCGACTAACGAACTCTTCGAAGTCGGCTTTGGCGGCTTAATCACGATCACGGCCGCTTTCGTTTTCCTGGGCGCTAGCGGGATCGTCGGGACGAGCACTTTCGGGCTCGGCTTCCAGACGTTGCCGGTCGTTTTTCATCAAATGGGCGCAGCCGGGCCATGGATCGGGTTCGCCTGGTTTTTCCTTCTCTTCCTCGCCGCGATCACCAGCTCGATCTCAATGCTGCAGCCGGTGAAAACATTTTTCGAAGAAGCGCTCGGGATTACGCACGGCAAAGCGATCGCGCTCACTTCGGTCATCTGCGGGCTTGGCTCGTTCTGGGTCATTTGGTTCAGCAAAAATACGATGGCTCTCGACACGATGGATTTCTGGGTTGGAACTTTCTGCATCTTCCTCCTCGCGACGGTGCAGATCATTTGCTTCGGCTGGGTCTGGGGCACGGAAAAGGGAATGGCCGAGTTGGACCAGGGCGCGCTAATCAAGGTCCCGCGCATCTTCTTGTTCATCATGAAATGGGTGGCGCCGATCTACCTGCTCGTCGTCCTGATCGGATTCAGTTATTCCCAGTTGCCTGGAAAACTGCGCGACATTGCGGGTAATCCGATCGAGCTCTGGACGGTAGTGATCATCGGCGTGACGCTGCTCCTGCTCGTCGTGGTGCTGGCCATCGGCGAACGGCGCTGGCGCGCGGCTGGGCTCGATATCGACGGACGGAATCCATGAAAGGACTAAACTGATGAATACATGGGGCTGGGTTTTCATGCTCATATCTCTCACCCTCGTCTGGGTGACCACGATCTGGGCCTATTGTCGTTTGTTGAGCGCGCCTCGCGAGGACGGGAAAGAGTAGGATCGGCCGAGCGGCGGGAACTGTCGGCGCATGCTTGCTTACGTTGAAGGCCCGAGTGTGTTCGGGGTGCCGCTCGACTTCATTCTTTTCGGGCTGACCCTGCTCGGCGTCGCGCTGTTTCATCACCACACCTTGCGGGTCGCGCTGACCGGCCTGGTGACAATTTCGCTCTACAAGGTCGTCTTCACCGGTTTCAAGACCGGCCCGGGCGCGCTTGGGTTTATTTTTCATCTCGAGCACGAGTGGGTCATTCTCCTCAACCTGTTTTGCCTCCTCACCGGCTTCGCGCTCCTCTCGCGTCACTTCGAGAAAAGCCACGTCCCGGTTGTGCTCCCGAAGTTCATGCCGGGCGACTGGAAGGGTGCATTTCTGCTCCTCGTGATGGTTTGGATCCTGTCCGGCTTTCTCGACAACATCGCGGCCGCGTTGATCGGCGGGGCAATGGCGCACCAGCTTTTCCGCGCCAAGGTGCACATCGGTTATCTGGCCGCGATCGTCGCCGCCTCCAATGCGGGCGGCGCCTACAGCGTAGTCGGCGACACCACGACGACAATGATGTGGATCGATGGCATCTCGCCCCTCGTGGTTTTCGAAGCGATCATCGCGGCTTCAGTCGCGCTCTTCATTTTTGGAATCCCGGCAGCGATCGCGCAGCAAAAATATTCCCCGATCCTGAAGCACTCTCACGAGCATACCCGGATCGATTGGACGCGAGTCTCAATCGTCCTCCTGATCCTGGTCCTCGCGATCGGCACCAACGTGACGGTGAACCTGAAGTTCCCGCGTTACGCGGACCACTTCCCGTTCATTGGTGTCGCTGTCTGGGTGGCGATTCTCCTTTCCGTCTTTGTCCGGCGGCCCGACTGGGAAGTGCTGCCCGAAACCATCAAAGGCTCAGTCTTCCTTCTCTCCCTCGTGCTTTGCGCCTCCATGATGCCGGTGGAGAAACTGCCTGCCGCCTCCTGGCACACCGCACTCGGGCTCGGATTTCTCTCTTCGGTTTTTGATAACATTCCGCTTACTGCCTTGGCCCTGAAACAGGGCGGGTACGACTGGGGTTTCCTCGCTTACACGGTTGGGTTTGGCGGCTCCATGGTCTGGTTCGGCTCGTCGGCGGGCGTTGCCCTAACGAACCTTTATCCCGAAGCGCGTTCCGTCGGGCTTTGGATTCGCCATGGCTGGGTGATCATCCTGGCTTACGTCATCGCATTTTTCGTCATGCTCACAGTGTGGGATTGGCATCCCGACGCGTCGCACAAGCAAAGAGTGGCTCCTGTTCACACCGGACACTGATCCACCCGGGACGGATTTCCCCATTTCCGCCGACGTGCTAATCTGGCGCGTGCAAAAACCTGGGCGCTTTCATCAAGAAAAAAGATTCGCGGCGCTGCTCGTTTTCGGCGCGCTTCTCAGCGCAGCCCCCATTTGCAGCGCGAGCGCGAAACGCACGCAGCCCGCCTTGGAGAGTTCGCAATTCCAGGCTTTGCCGCTGGAACGTTCCCAGCAAAATCATCTCCTGATCCGGGCCGAGATTAACGGCAAGCGGGCCCTCCTCGGCGTCGATACCGGCGCACCGGTCAGCGCGATCTCCGCTTCGCGGCGGGCGCACTTTGGCCTCACCGCTCTCCCTGGTTCTTCCAAACTTCCGCCGCGTCTGCGGATCAACGGCGGCTTTAATCGCGTCACGATTGCGCATCACTTGCGGCTCGGCGCGCTCACCCTCGTCGACGAGCCGATGGTCGTGGTCGACCTGAGCGGGCCGGCGCGTGCCGCGCACGAATTTCACGAACAGGAACTCGATGGCATTCTCGGGGCCGACATTCTCTTTCCGACAGAGGCAGTTCTCGATTGCAGAAAGCAGGTCTTGTTCATGAAAATCGATCCCGACGCGCATGGCACGGTGCCGGGAATCGATCGGCGCGGTTGGAAAACCATGCCGATCCGCGTGACGAAAGGCTGGAATCTGTACGTCGACAGCAAGCTGAATGGAAAACCGGCACAGCTCATGATCGACACCGGTGCCTTTACCACGCTGATCCACCGACCTTTCGTTAGGGAGATGCGTCTCAAGACGCGCGACACGCCTTACACCTCCGGTGCGGTTAACCTCGATGAGCGCGGCTTGCAGTTGGCGGTCATCCAGCGTTTCGCGATTGGGCCGTACCTCGTCAAGGGTAAGGAAGTCGGCGTCATGAACCTCGCTGGTTTGATCCACGGCGACCTGTTGCAGGGTCAGCCGCCTGTCGCGGGATTGTTAGGCTCGGAATTTCTCCGGCGCAACAACGCGATCATCGATTTCGGGAATCGCACGCTCTACCTGAAGCTCTGACTCCTACTCCTGCTCTTAATCCCAATCGACGTCTATCACTGGAGCAGGAGCAGGATGAAACAGCGGAAAAATCGAATGCAACTCGCGGCCATCCATGCCACTGGTCTGGCATGAAACAATTGTTGTTCGGCTGCCTCCTCGTCTGCTCTCTTGGCCTGGCGAATGTTCGCGGCCAGGACGCCAGCAAAACCGAAAATAAAAAACCAATGGATACAAATCAAAAGGAAGTGGCCGTACTTAAAACGACGGACGGCGAAATGGTGGTCGAATTTTGGCCCGAAGTGGCGCCGAAGACGGTCGAGAATTTCAAGAAGCTGGCCCGTGAAGGCTTTTACGATGGGACGGCGTTTCATCGCATCATTCGCGGCTTCATGATCCAAGGCGGCGATCCCACCACCAAGGATCCGTTGAAGGAAAGCAGCTACGGCACCGGCGGACCCGGTTACAAAATCCCGGCGGAATTCAATGACCGCCCGCACCTGCGCGGCGTCCTCTCCATGGCCCGCTCGGCCGATCCGAACTCGGCTGGCAGCCAGTTTTTCGTCTGTCTTGGCACGGCCAGCTCACTCGATCATCAATACACGGCTTTCGGCAAAGTGATCAAAGGCCTCGACGTCCTCGACAAGATCGGCGCCACTCCGGTGACCCGCAGCCCGATGGGCGAAGCAAGCAAACCGACCACGCGCGTCGCGCTCGAGAGCGTGAAAATTGTCCCGGCTGATTCCGTTAAGTAATTGTAACGGCGGTCGATGACCGCCGATCCTCGTCGTTAGGCATGGCACAACCGGAAGAAGTTCGGCGGTCGCAGACCGCCGCTACAACCAGGGTCGCACTCATCCAGATGCAGTGCGGCCCGGAGCCGGAGGCCAATCTCGAGAAAGCCGTCACGCGTGTGCGCGAAGCGGCCGAGCAGGGCGGGCAGATCATCTGCCTGCCGGAGCTTTTCCGTTCCCAATATTTCTGCCAGTCCGAAGACCACGCTAATTTCGAGCTCGCGGAACCCATTCCCGGTCCGTCGACCGAAGCGCTGGGCAAAGTGGCGCGCGAGACCGGTGCGGTCGTGGTCGCGTCGCTTTTCGAGAAACGCACCGCCGGTCTCTACCACAACACCGCCGCCATCATCGGCCCCGATGGCGAACTTCTCGGGAAGTATCGCAAGATGCACATCCCGGACGACCCGTCGTATTACGAGAAGTTCTATTTCACTCCCGGCGATCTCGGTTTTCGCAACTGGCCGACCAAGCACGGCAACATCGGCGTCTGCGTTTGCTGGGACCAATGGTACCCGGAAGCCGCTCGCCTAACGACTTTACGCGGCGCCGAGATTTTATTCTATCCGACGGCAATCGGCTGGCATCCGTCGGAGAAAGCGAAATATGGTTACGCCCAGCATTCCGCCTGGGAAACGATGCAGCGCAGCCACGCAATCGCCAACGGCTGCTTCGTCGCCGCGGTCAACCGCGTCGGCCACGAAGCGCCCGTCGGCGGTGACGGAATCGAGTTCTGGGGCCAGAGCTTTATCGTCGCGCCGAGCGGAGAGATTCTGGCCAAGGCAAGCGTCGACCGCGAAGAAATCATCTTCGCCGACGTCGAATGGAAGCGGGTCAACGAACACCGCACCCACTGGCCCTTCCTGCGCGATCGACGAATCGACGCCTACGCGGGCATCGAGCAGCGTTTCCTCGACTGAGGGGAACTTTCCGTTTCGCGGAGAGTGGTTAAATTTTCAGCAGCAACCAACAAGGAATATCACCATGGGCATTATGAATTTCATCCGCGGTCAACTGATCGAGATCATCCAATGGACCGACGATTCGCGCGACACGATCTCCTTCCGTTTCGAAGACAACGACGCCGAGATCAAACGCGGCGCGCAGCTGATCGTGCGCGAATCGCAGGTCGCGCAGTTCGTTTACCTGGGCGAGTTCGGCGACACCTTCGGGCCGGGCAAGTCCACCCTAACGACCGATAACATCCCGATCCTGACCACCCTCAAGTCATGGAAATACGGCTTCGAGTCGCCTTTCAAGGCCGACGTCTATTTCGTTACCACGCGCCTCTTCACCGGCAACAAATGGGGCACCTCAAACCCGATCATGATGCGCGACCAGGATTTCGGGATCGTTAGGGTGCGCGCTTTCGGGACCTACGATTTCCGGGTGAGCGACCCGAAACTGATGCTCAAGGAAGTCGCCGGGTCGGACCGCAATTTCCGGCTCGAAGAATTCGCCGAGACGATGCGTTCGCGCATCGTCAGCATCTTCAGCGACGCCCTCGCGAGCGCGAAAATCCCGGTGCTCGAAGTCGCGACGCGTTACCAGGAAGTGGGCGAAGCGCTCCTTCCGCTGATCAACCCGATCATCCAGGGAAAATACGGAATCGAGCTGGCCAGTTTCGTTCTCGAAAACGTCTCCGTTCCCGAGGAGGTCGAGAAGGCAATCGATAAACGCTCGAGCATGGCCGCGGTCGGAAATCTGAACGACTACGTGAAATTCCAG
>JBBPZW010000033.1:0-9877 GCA_038198475.1 Chthoniobacterales bacterium
CATCGGTTCGATCGTAACCGGGCGCTCGAGCGGGAGATCGTTCAGGCGCGTCATGCACATGAGCTTCGGCATGCCGTTTACCTCCGCCGAACACGAGCCGCATTTGCCGGCCTTGCAATTCCAGCGGCAGGCGAGGTCGTTGGCCTGCGTCGCCTGGATGTCGTGGACCGCGTCGAGCACAACCATGCCTTCGGAGACTTCGGTGGTGTAATCGCGGAACTCGCCCCCGCTCGCATCGCCGCGCCAGATCCGGAAGGTCGCGTTCATGCCATCGCGCGAATGTGGCCGAGTGCCTGCTCGACTGCTTTTTCGTTGTTCAAAAGACTCGGCGAAAGGCGCGCATGCGAAGCGGCGTAAGGGGATTCGGAAGCGATCACACGTTTTGCGAGGAGCTTCTCGACCACCTCGGCCGGTTTCATGCCGTTAACGTCGAAACAAATCAGCCCGGCAGAGAGTCCAGGATCGCGCGGGGTGTGCACCTGGACATGCGACATTTTCGCGAGCTCTTCCTTGGCCATGCTGTTCAAGTCTTGAATGCGCTTCGCCACCCGGGCACGACCGATCTGACGATGAAACGCAAACGCCGCCGGCAAGGCCCACCGATGCTCGAAGGAATGAAACCCGCCGGGTGAAACCCATTGCGCTTCGGTTGCGCCGGGCGTCCGTTCTTGCATCCATGCGCCATACGGCCCTTCGGCGAAAGAGGGAATGACCGGCTGCAACAGTTTCCAGTTCTCGGCTTTCGCCCAGATGAGCCCGGTGCCGCGCGGGCCAAAGATCCACTTGTGCGTCCCAGCGGAGAAAAAATCGGCGCCCAGTTGCGCGACGGTTTCATCGACTGCGCCGATGCCGTGCACGCCGTCGACCACCAGCAAAACGCGATCGGATTCGCCGCGTTTCCGATTCACCTCGGCGATCGCGTCGGCGATGCGGCGGATCGGCAAACGCAACCCGCTGCTGGAATGAACCCAGGTCACACCAACGACGCGCGTGGCCGGGCTGATCCCCTTGCGAATTCGATCCACGATCTCGTCGCCCGAGATCGATGGATAGTCGTCGAACAGTTTGATCTTGCGGACCACCGCGCCGGAGCGCGCGGCGGCGAGCCGAATCGATTCGTGTTGCGCGTAATGATCGTGCGCGGTGGTGAGAATTTCGTCGCCCTTCCTGAAGGTCAGCCCGTGATAGATGAGCGCGAGGCCCATCGTCGTGCTGTCGGTCAGCGCGACCTCTTCCGGTTTTCCACCCAGGTATTCGGCGACGAGCTTTTCGACCCGGAGGCGGCTGCCAAATTCCTCCTTCTCCACGGTGGCGAAAGGATCGTCGTCGAGCGCGCGCCGGTAGTTTTCGATCGCTTCGCGCACTGGACGAGGATGGGAAGCGAGGAAGAACCCGCTCAGGTTGATGTAGTCAGGAGAGATCGCGAATTGCGCGCGCACGTTTTCCCAAGTGCTGAGATCGTTAGGCACGGGTGCCGGACTCTTTGCCTCGGCCAGAGAACGGCGGGCCAACGCCATGCCGGCGAAGGTCAGGCCGGTCCCGAAGAGAAAACGACGTCGATCCATTCCTGCCTTGATGGGCGAGCTTTCAGTTTTCATTTCATCTCCTCGATTACCTTCTGCAGATCTTCTCGCATCGCCGGGATGGAGTCCCGCCGAATCTGCATTCGGCCCTCCTCGTCTTTCCAAACGATTGTGTTCACCTTGGCGAACTCCGCGCTCTTCTCCGGGTAATCCTCGCGGAATTGCGCGCCGCGACTTTCCTTGCGCTCGAGCGCGGCGCGGGTCACGGCTTCGGAGACGGTAAGCAGGTTGCTCAAGTCGAGCGCGGTGTGCCAGCCGGGATTGAACTCGCGGTTGCCGTCCACGCCGACTTTGGCTGCGCGTTCCCAGAGCGCGCGAATCCCTTCCAGAGCCTGCTGCATCTCGTCTTCGTGCCTAACGATTCCGACTTTGTCCTGCATCATTTCCTGCAAATCCTTTTGCACTTGGTAAGCGCCGTCGGCCTGAGTAAAGCCGCGCTCGAATGGCTCGAGCGCGCGGCGGGCGGTTGCGTCCACGTCGCCCGGGTCGATCTCGCCTAACGAGTTTTCTTGGGCGAATTTCGCCGCGTGTTCCCCGGCGCGCTTTCCGAAAACGAGCAGATCGGAAAGCGAGTTGCCGCCGAGGCGATTGGCGCCGTTGATTCCGGCCGCGCATTCTCCCGCCGCGAATAATCCCGGCACGCCCGACATTTGGGTGTCGGAGTCGACCCGGATGCCGCCCATCACGTAATGCGTCGTCGGCCCGACCTCCATCGGTTCCTTCGTGATATCGATATCGGCCAGTTGTTTGAACTGATGATACATGCTCGGGAGTTTCTTTTTAATGTATTCCTCGCCGTTCGAAAGCTTGCTCTTGATCCACGCGATATCGAGAAAGACGCCGCCATGCGGGCTGCCGCGCCCGGCCTTGATCTCGCGCACGATGCAGCGCGCGACGTGATCGCGCGTCAGCAGCTCGGGCGGGCGGCGGGCGTTCTTGTCGCCCTGGCAATAACGCCAGCCTTCCTCCTCGCTGTCGGCGGTCTGCGCTTTGTAGTTCTCTGGGATGTCGTCGAACATGAAGCGGCGCCCTTCCTTGTTCGTCAGGATGCCGCCTTCGCCGCGCACGCCTTCGGTCACGAGAATGCCGCGCACGCTCGGCGGCCAGACCATCCCGGTGGGATGAAACTGGATGAACTCCATATCGATCAGCTCCGCCCCGGCGTTGTAGCCTAACGAATGACCGTCGCCGGTGTACTCCCAGCTGTTGCTCGTGATTTTGAAGGCGCGTCCGATGCCGCCGGTCGCGAGCACGATCGCCTTGGCGCGGAAAACCTTGAAGCGGCCGCGCTCGCGATCGTAACCGAACGCGCCGATCACCCGGCCGTCGCGCTTGAGGAGGGCGAGGATGGTATGCTCCATGTGGACGTCAATCCCCTGATGCACGCCGTGATCCTGCAGGGTGCGGATCATTTCCAAGCCGGTGCGATCGCCGACATGCGCGAGGCGCGGATATTTGTGGCCGCCAAAATTCCGCTGCAAGATCCGCCCGTCCTTCGTCCGATCGAAGACCGCGCCCCAGGCCTCGAGTTCGCGCACCCGCGCCGGCGCCTCCTTCGCGTGCAGCTCGGCCATCCGCCAGTTGTTGACGTATTGCCCGCCCCGCATGGTGTCGGAGAAATGGACTTGCCAGTTGTCGCGATCGTCGACGTTGGCGAGCGCGGCCGCGATCCCGCCTTCCGCCATCACGGTGTGTGCTTTGCCTAACAATGACTTGCAGACCATCCCGACCTTCAGGGCGGTTGCGGAAGCTTCGATCGCCGCGCGCAGGCCCGCGCCGCCGGCGCCGATGACCAGCACATCGTGAGTGAAAGTTTCGTAATCGGACATGGAGAGCGTGCTTCGTTAAAGCGTCGGAGCGGACGATGTGCAACGCCTAACTTTCGCCGGCGCCGCTCGCTTCAGGCAAGAATTTGGCGGAACGACGCGCAAGGTCGTCCCGTTTTCCGGAGGCGAAGTAAAAATCTGGCACGCCGATGAACATGACCTAACGAAGGAGCACGAAGCGCTTGATTGGCTCTTCCCTTAAGCCCGCGCTGATCCCGCTGCTAGAAAAACCGAAAGTCGTGCCAGATGCCGACCGCGCAGAGGCGCACGTAGATATCGGAAAAGGCGACCCAGCACAGACTCATCCAGGCCCAGAGCCCGTGTCGTCCGTTCAGGCAACCGACGCAGGCGTAGGCGCGAAAGGCAGTTGGCGACTTCGAGAACTGATCGAGAAAACCGCCGACCAGATGGCGCAGGGAATGACAGCCAAATGTGTAACCGCCGAGCAGAACCACGTTCACCGCCAGCACGAGTGTGCCGACGCCCATTCCGAACGACGTTGTCCTGGTCGCAGGATTCACAAACCACAGCGCCTTCCAGACATCACTCGCGAGGACGAGGATGAAGAGCAGGGCGAGGTAGAGAAAATAGCGATGCACATTCTGCATGATGAGCGGGAAGGAACGCTCGCCGAGGTAGGTTTTGCGCGGTTCGCCTACAGTGCAGGCAGGCGGATCGGCCCAAAAAGATTTGTAGTAAGCGCCGCGGTAATAGTAACAGGTGAGCCGGAATCCGCCCGGCGCCCAGAGCACGAGCAGCGCGGGCGAGAAGAGCATCCAGGCCGGCCACCAGCCCGGCTTCGGTCCGAACCAACTGTGCGGCGAAGCGCCAAAAATTTCCGGCGAATAGAAGGGCGACAGGTAAGGGCCATAATAATAATGCTGCCCCTGAAACGCCGCCCAAGTCGAGTAAACCACGAACGCGCCCAGCCCAAGAAAAACGACCAGCGGCTGCGCCCACCAAACATCGGCGCGCATTGTTTGGCCAAAGGATCGACGGGGAAGCGAAAATTCAGCGGATTCCATCGGATTGCCAACTTGATAACGACGCTGATGCCGCTTTTCAAGCAATCGCTCAACTTGCTCTTCGCAGGGGATTGCCTAACGATTCACTTCCTGGGGGGTGGCGTGGTGCTTGGGAGCGGCGCGAGCGAGGCAACGACCTTCTCAAACCCAGGGTCGCCCCGCAGCGGATCCCAATAGGGGTGAAGGCGGAGATAACCATAGGAGAGCTCACCGGGCATGCTCGCGGCAATTGCCAATTGCTCCACCGCCAGGTCCTTTTCGCCGGTCCAGGCGTAAATGACTGCGAGATACTCGATCAGCAACTCGCCATTGATGGAATCCTTGCTCACCGGTAGTAACTCGGCGGCTCGCCGGCCTTTGCGGATGGCTTCTTCTTTGCGACCGAGGCCCGCATCGATAACTCCCAAGACCCCGAGCGCTTCGGGATAATTTGGATTTTCGGCGACGATTTTTTCAACTTCGGCGTAGGCTTCTTTCATCGCCCCCCGGGCCGCTTCGGTATCGCCCTGCAGACGGGCCGCGACGCCCTTGCACCAGGCATCAGGGAAGGGGAGCCCGTCTTCCCGGCATCCGCCGGGGGGCAGGGCGGCGAGAGCGCGACGCACCGCAGCCGGATCCCGCTCGCAGAGCGCAACTAAAAACCAACCCTCCGCCAGATCGGTTGCGGCCTCCGGCTGCCGGAGGAGGATGTCATTGATCAAATCACGCGCTGGGAGGGGATCGGCGCGCCATACCAACTCGATGACGGCGCGCGCGAGGCGAGTGCCGTTATCATCCGGGGCGAGCGCGAGCGCGCGATCGAGGATGGCGGCCATTTCCGGATAGCGTCGCAAGCTCTCGTAACTGGTCGCGATTTGCTGGAGCAAAATGAGATTTTGCGGATCCAATTCCAGGGCGCGCTGCATGGCGGCGATTGATTCAGCATATCGGCCTTCCCGACGATGGATATAACCTTCGATCTCGAAAATAAGCGGTTCGTTAGGCAAGACTTTCCGCGCGATGGCCAGCTCCGCCCGAGCCCGGTCGTAATCACGCAGGCCGCTATAAAAGTGGAAAGCGGCGGCGAGATGGGCCGGCCCCGAATCGGGCCGCAGGCGGAGGGCCGTATCGACGGCTTTACCGGCCAGGGCCAGGCGTTCCGAAGAATGGTCCACGCCGATCAGATAAATCTGGTCGTGCGTCCGGGCGAGCAGGCACCAGGCGAGCAGGAAATGCGGGTCGAGCTTGACTGCTTCTTTTAGGAGCGAGACGGCCTTGAAAAGATTCTCTTTGCTCCGAGACGAGTAGGTGAGTGTGGCGCCGAGCGCCTTCGCCTGCACGTAAAGATCGTAAGCGGTTAAATCCGCGGTCGGTGGTTCCTCGATGGCGGCTTTCTCATCCGGCGAAAGTCTTGCCTGGAGCTGGATCACAATCTCTTCAGCTATCTCACTCTGGATGGCGAAAACGTCCGTCATCTTGCGGTCGTAATGCTGGGCCCACAGGTTTCTGTCTGCCCGGGCGTCGACCAGCCGGGCGCTCACCCGGACCTGCCCGCCTGCGCGTTGCACACTTCCCTCCAACACATGCGCCACGCCGAGGCTGCGGGCGATATCGCGGAGATCGCGTTTCACGCTCGTCCGGTACTGCATCACCGAAGTCCGGCTGATCACTTTGAGGTCGGCTACCTTGGCCAGCTCATTGCGGATTTCGTCCTGGACGCCATCCGCGAAATATTCGTTTTCTTTTTCGTCGCTCAGATTTTCAAAAGGCAGAACCGCGATGCTCTTTTCCGGAATGGCCGCTGTCGGCGTCGTCGCGGCGGGCGGGACCGGGTGGCCGGCAGTGGTGGGGCCTACGGCGCGGGAGGGAAAAAGGTGGAAGCAGAAGACGGCCAGAGCCGCCAAGAGCAGAGCTCCCGCGACGAGCCAGGGCCAGCGAGAGCCGAGAGCGCGAAATTTTCGCGGAGGCGGTTGTCCCTCGCGCTTGAAGATTGTCGGCAGCTCAGCGTTGCCGAACTCTTCGCTGAAAAAGCTAACGATTTCGAACTTGGCGCCGTGCTTGCCCGCGCACTCGCCCAGCGGATGCAAGTGGGGACGCCAGCGAGGGAATTCGGCCAGGTCCGCGGCCGCCCGTTGCGAGAGCAGAATGTGTCCGGCATCGCCGCAAGTCATGATGCGCTCGGCGACGTTGACCCCGGCTCCCGCGACGTTGCAGTGATCGTTTACATCAACGACGCGACTGACCGGGCCGCTGTGGATGCCCATTCGCAAACTGAGTTGCGGATGCTGGCGGAGCGCCGTGCAAATTTCCAAAGCGCACTGGATGGGAGACTCCGGATCGTCGCAGAAGACCAGCGCGACGCCATCTCCGGTTGGCAATCGAATGAGCTGGCCGGCGGCTTCCGCAGCGCGAAATCGGTCGGTCGCGCGCACGACTTTGCTGAGAGTCTCAAGGAGATAGCTCTGTTCGCCGGTAGATAACTTCGAGTAACCCACCGTATCGACAAACAGAATGTGGGCGATCTCGAGGTGAACTTCCTTGTTGGTTGCAGCAGCCATCCTGCCTCATTACGCGGGGTTACTATGCCTGTCTGCGGGGGATTGGTCGAACACAATTGCGGCGCCTTCCGGGTCGGGGCGCACGCCTCCTTGTCTTCCGCGCCAGCGGAGGCTGGGACCGAAAGCCGCCAGGTTCAAAATAATCATAACGAGCGAAAAGAGGTAGAGACCCATCGTTATGCCAATGGCAAGGTGCATCCCGATCACGCTGCAAAACCAGAGCGTTCTGGTTTTTCTCCACCAGATAAAGATGGGATATCCAGTCTCGAGCAAACAAACGAGAACTCCGGCTAGCGGCAAAAGAACGCGCAGGGAAATGAGAAGATGGAGGGGAACAAGATCGAACGGCGGGCCACTTAGCGCGCGCCAGATACTCGTGCCATTCCACCAGCTCCCACCGGTTGCTTTGCTGATGCCTCCGAAGAAATAGATGACGCAAAGATGAATCTGCAGGACGCGGAGATGGAATCCCAGCCGGGCCGGAAGCGCGCTGCTCCTCGGGCTCCGTTTCCAATCTAGCGCCCACCGATCAGGCAGCGGCGCGATCATGAGATAGAACAGCCCGATGACGGTGAAGTTATCGACTCCGTAAGAGAAAAGATTGCCGCTCTTGGCCGCCGCGAGATAAAGGAACCAGGCGACGATCGCGGCCGGCCGGCAAAACAGGCCGGCGATGAGGCAGACGCTCGCGCCTAACAAACAAGCCCAGACCAGATAAAGGACGGTCCCCTCACTGAGATGAACCAAACTGCCTGAGACCACCAACCAGCCCAATCTTGGAATAAAGAAGCTCCTGAGATCGAGGATCGCTTCCGCCAGATCACGACTGATTAGACCGCTGCCGTCGCCCGCGTAGAGGGCCAGCCAATCGGGCCGGAGGGTCAGGCAATAGAGCGCCAGCTGTAGGCCAAGACCGATCCGCAGAATACTCAGCCATCGGTCCGTTTCGGGCTGGAACAAGAAAGCCCACGCTCGGGTCTCCAGGCGGTCCTTCACATCAGGGAGCCGTTTGGCGCTCGCCGGGAGAAGGGAAACTAAATTCGTAAGCCGACGTGAACTCGTAGGTTTCCTGTTTCCCCTGCAAGAATCCTTCGATCGGCGGCTGGGTGACTCTCCCGAAAACAGCGCGAATCGCCGTTGCGTCCGGGTGTTCTCGCCAAATGGCGAAAGACAGCATCTTGAGCGTCGTGCGGCGCAAGAGCTCGTAGCGCATGCTTTCAATGTTATCGAGCAAGGCGACGACGCGGATACCGGCGGCACTTCCGGCCACTTCCGGGAGTTCATACTCGATCCGGCCATCACGGTACCGGACCTCAAAGACCAGCTTGTAACTGTTGGGAACGTTCGGCGCGAAAAATCCATAACCCGATTCAATCCCGGCGTCGTGCAGGTAAGCAGTCAGGACCTGCCGCACCGGGTTGGCGTCAGGCAGCCGATTTCCTAAGGCCGTGGAGGTGATTATGTCGGCCTGCCGCCAGACGCGCACGAAGGCGGGGGGAAAAATGTTCTCGCCCTCGCTCAGGATGGACACAAGGTCTTGCGTCGCGGCCAGAAGAATCAAAAGGAAATGGGAAACGAAGCAACTCAGATAAATCCGCCTGTGCCGTGCGGTCATCTTGCGCCTCCGCGTGACTGATAGCTATTTTTTGTTGTACTTCTCCAGGATTGGCCGGAGCCGCTTCACCAGCTCCTCGTCGTTAGATGGTGCAATCTGGTGGAAATGGGTTCCGATACGCGCCACAACCTTATCGGGAGTCGAGAGACTGCTGCCTGGATTTCCATCCACCTCGTCGGACTGTGCCACCGGTGAATTTTGATGGAACCTGTGACCAAACCCGCGTCCGGCCTGGATGGCAGTGCCAGTCAAAGAATGCGTTTGCGCATTTTCAAATATTTCCCGGACTACAGCCTGGGGCAAAAATTCGGAACTAAGCGTGCCGATTGGTTTACAACCCTTGTCGCCCTTCTTGCAGGGGAAGCCTCCTCTAAAAGGCTGTATTCGGTAAAGCGACGTATCGTATTCACTCAAAATCCTGTTCATGGCTTCCTGATCCGCTGCTGAAATCGGATTGCCGGGGATGCGAATACGGTCCTTCTCGAAGCAAATTTCGTTGCCCCAAGGGCTGGGAAACCTGCAGATGCATGACGCGACAACAAGGCAGCAGATGATCGCGCCCAGCGCTGCGGCCACTCTGAGGAGTTTGGTTTTCATGCTCTATTGTTTGCTCCTCTTTCTCATAAGATGGCAAGCTAAAATTTAGTTCCCCGTGAGCCGCGCTTCCGCCAAATCGAGATCGCGCTGGATATGACGGAGCGCTTCGTCGTTGATCGCGCGAGAATTTCGCAAGCTAATGATCGTCTGGCGCTCGATCTGAAGCGCGCCGCGCTGCAGGCGCTGATAGATGGGTGTCGCGACCTCGCCGCCGGGATTCCCGCTCTCTTCACAACAGGCATTGAGCTGCTCGATCCGGTCGCAATACTCGGCCCGAACGCGCACCATCACCTCCTCGGGAAAATTTTCCTCGAGCGCTTTTTGTTCGATGAAATCGACCGCCGCTTCGTTCGCTTTCAACCGGGCTTCGCGCTCTTCGTTGTCGATCAGACCGTCATCCTTTATCCCGAGCTTTCGAATGAGAATGGGGAGCGTGAGACCCTGGAAAACGAGCGTGACCAGGATGACGCAAAAAGTGAAACAGGATGTAGCTCCGGCCGGGAAACGGCTGACGATTGGCGAGGACGATCGGGAGCGCGAAAGCGGCGGCGAGCGAGACGACGCCACGCATTCCCGCCCAGGCAATGAGGACGCTGTGCTGCCAGGGCGGAATCGGATCGCGCGCCCGCATCTTCGGGCTGAGCCAGCGCGGGAGGTAGGTCGCGGGAAAAACCCAGGCGATGCGAACGAAAAC
>JBBPZW010000034.1:0-6366 GCA_038198475.1 Chthoniobacterales bacterium
GACAAACTCCCGCGCATAAAAATAGGTGCCCTCGAATTCTCCCGCTTCGTAGACCGGCAGGATCGCCGGGTGCCGGATGTTGGCGTTGGCGCTGGCGACATCGAGAAATTCCTGCGCGCGTTCCGGATTCTCGCGCAGGCTCCTCCGCAAGACGTGGAGCGCGACGGAACGCCCGATCGACGTCTGCTCCGCCTGGTAAACCTTGTCCCAGAAACTTTCCGTCAACTTCGGCCCGACCGCATACGTGCCAAACTGTTGCCCGGTCAGATCCGGTTCCGGCGGTAAAATCGCGGCCGAAATTTCCGACTCCGATGCGCCCGGTTGCAGCGCTTGTTCTTCGCGGTCGCGCATCACGACCTCGATCAGGGCTGCGTCCCAGCCGATGTCGATCGATTGCTCGGCCGGGCCGGCGGTCGTAGGCGAACTCCGCGTGACCCCAACGCAGCATTTCGTAGATCGCTTCCAGCCCGCGCGAACGTTGCGTCTCGGCATGGCGCAGTTCGCCGTTACGCAAATAGACCACGCCCCGCATCCGATCCCACGACCACTTGCACGCCGCCGCTTTTCCCGCTCAGACAACACATCTGGAGCAAGTCGATGATGTGAAACAAATCCGGCCCGAGGAGCGCCGACGCAGTCCGTTCGATCGCCTGGAGGAGACGCTCACCGTCGATCGGTTCCGGGAAAATCTTCGTGCTTGCGACCTCCAGCCGCTGCGCGTCGAGCGGATAGGCGGGGAGGAAAAAAGTATAAAGTCCCGGGAAGCGTTCGCCTAACGACCCGGCCATCGTCAGGCCATCGACTCCTTCGCTTTCCAGTTGCGTCACCAGCAGGTCGCAGCTCGGCGCCTGCCGCGCCCACTCAAGCGCGGCTTCGTCCGTCGTGACGCAATCCGCGGTGTGCGCGGTGTATTCCTGGATCATCGCCTGGAGGGCCTGGCCGATTTCCGGTTCGTGATGAACGATGAGCAGATGCATTATTGCGGCGGCGCGGTGAAGGGCGGTGGGAAAAGATTGAGCAGCCGCGTCGGGTCGGCCCGGACTGCCTGCAACTGGTCCTTGTAATAAACGCGCACGATATAGCCGAGATACTGCCGCGGCCCGCTCTCGCTTGTCGGCAACAGTTCCGCCGCCTTGGCCGGTTTACGCGCGGCCAGCTTGGCCTTCTCAACCGAGTCCGGCACATCCTCCGGCTGGTTGCCGATCGCGCCACCCGGCGCCTCTTCGCTTTGCTTGCGGCGCAGATACGTCACTTCCAGCACCTCGGTCCCCGTCTCCGCCCAATCATGGCCGGGCGTGACCCATTCATAACTCACTTCCCCATCGGTCAAGACCACCTGGTCGTTGTTCACCACGTCGTAGAAGAACACCTGGATCTTCACCTTCGTGTGATCGATCGGCGTATCCGGCCGCACCTTCACCCCGACGCGCAGAAGGAGCCGCGTCTGCGCCTCCGGGTCCGGCTCATTCTTTAACGTCACTTCCGAGATGCCAACAGTCGATCCATCGGGAATGCCAGCGGCATCGCCCGGTTGCGTCGCGCCCGCGGCGGGCGACCCGCTCGCCGTCATCGCACTCTGCGTCGGCACTCCCACCTGCAATTTCAGATCCGCCAGCGCAAAGAGCGGCCCGGCCGCCGGCCCGAGCGACTGCAACCGCCGCCAAACCTCGTTCGAGCGATCGTAGAGCTGCATCGATTCGTAGGTCAACGCCAGCTCCGCCAGGATCTCGGCGTTCCCCGGATCGAGCGCGGTCGCCTGCTGCAGCTTCGCGATCGCATTCGTCGTGTCGCCTCGTTCCCGGAAACTTTTCGCGAGATGAAGCAGCGCGTCGGCCACACCGGTCGGCTTGGCTGGGGCGCGCGTCACCGTGGCGGAGGGCACACCGGCCACCGCCGGCACCTTCACTGGCTTCGTCGACGCCGTCGTCCGCAACTTCGGCGCGCGAAAGAGACGTTCCTCAGCCGCGGCCTTCTTTGCCGGCGGGAGCACCTCCGCGGTCTTCGGCTGGCGAGTGTGGAGGTAGAGCGCCGTCAACACCTGCGCCAGACCGACCGCGCCGAGGAGCGCGAGCGCGACCACATACGTCTTTTGCGCGCGATTGACACTGGGAAAACTAAGCGCGCTCATCGGGACGACCGTGTCTATCGGAGTGGCCGGGAGGTGTCAAATCCCCGCGCCGCCAGCGGAGAGCCAGATAATTAACCGCAGAGAGGAGAGGACAGAACAGCAACCCAAAAAAATCCTCTGCGACCTCCGCGACCTTTGCGGTTAAAAGCAAATCCCCCTAACGAGAAATATCCGCCTGGCTGAGCAGCTTGAACCCTTCGCCCTGCAAGACCGAACAGGCGCACTCCGTGTCGTCCACATGCATGGCGAGCGCGGCCCGGCCGTGCGGACGCGTCAGCAGCGGATAACTGAAATGCATGTTCACCTCCGCCATGAGGAGCGCCGCGAGCAGCTTGGCCAGCTCCGTCGCCACCTCCTGCAGCTCCACCACCACCATGTCGCAGACCCCAAACGCCACATCGTGCTCGTGGAAAATATTCTCCACCTGCTCCGGATCGCTCACCACGATGCGGGCAATAGCGGAGTCGGTCTGCTCCGCGATGCTGAGCGCGACCACGTGAGTGTTGCGAGTGCTGAGCAGCTTCACGATATCGAGCATCGCGCCCACCTTGTTCGGCATGAAAATGGAAAACTGCCTGACCAGCGGGCCGCCGATCTTGGAGGTCGTTTCAGGTAAATCAAGAGCCATAGAGGACCCGCGCCTAGCGGGTCGCCAATATGCGGCTGCGAGTGAGCGCAACGCAACTGGATAGTTGCTCGCCGCAACTGACGCCGCCCAGCCCGGCTCACCTGCAAGCGGATGAAGCGTTGTGGCGCCTCGACCCGCGAGGTGTTGCCGTGCGCCCGCAACAAAGTGAGCGTGTTTTGATCGATCGTCGTCCCAGCGGTACCCCAGCCGTCTGGGATCGTTCCGAGCATGCGGCTCCGTGACCAATCAGGACAGGCCGTAAATCCTAACGAGCTGTTGTTTGCCTTTCAGCTTCCGTTCGCCGAGGTCGACCAGCTTCTCGCTTTCCGGCAGGTGTTCTCGGAAATCGGCGGAGAGCAGGACCTGCTGGTTGAGTTCCTTCATCACGCCCTCGAGCCGGAAGACGGTGTTGACCGGGTCGCCGATGATGGTGGCGTCGCGCTGGGCGTCGATCCCGACGTTGCCGCAGGTGACGCTCCCATAATGGAGCGAGATGCCAATCAGGAACGGATCGCCATTGGCCCATTTTGTTTTGCCTGCGAGGGCGAGCATGTCGCGCGCGATCCGCAGGGTGGCGGCGCAATCGACGGTCGCGCCTTCGCATTCACTCCAGTAAGCAAGGACGGCGTCGCCGATAAATTTATCGACGGTGCCGCCGCTTTTGGTGACCAGGTTGCCGGCTTCGCGAAACCAGACTCCGAGCTGTTGCGCGAGATGGGAGCTGGAGATTTTCTCGGCCATCGTGCTGAAGCCGCGAATGTCGCAGACCAGCAATGCCACCGGCCGAATGGCGGAGGCGATGCCGGCCATCGAGCCGGCCATGGTCACTTCGAGGTGCGCGGTGGAAATATCTTCCTCGATGAAGTCGAAAACGATTTCGTTTTTCGCCACCTCGATTCGCGCGCCCGGGGCGAGGGTCATCGGCATGACGACGCGCTGGCCGTTGACCAATGTGCCGTTGCGGCTGCCGAGGTCGATGATCTGGTACTGGTAGCCGTCGTGACAGCGGATGAGCGCGTGTTGTCGAGAGACGAGGGGGCTACCGCTCAGGCAAACGGTGTTGTCGCTCGTCCGCCCGATGGTGGCAGTGTTGCCGATGGTGAGTTCGAAGGGTTCGCCCGCGAGCGGCGTGATCCGGAGTTTGACAGGCACGGCTGGGAGTATCTGACAGCAGGCGGCGCGCGACAAGCGCAGTGCGCTGTAGCGTCCGCTGTCCCCAGCGGACCGGCGAAACGAGAGCCACCTCGCGAGGTGCGCGAGACAGCGCACGCTACAACCTTATCCGATGGCGCAACCAACCGATTCGACGATATAGTCCGGTCTTTGCCGATGGCTGAGAAACTGACGTTCGATCACTACGAGGTGCTGACCCGTGAGGACGGCTCGCTTTTTGAACTCGGCCGCGGGGCGATGGGGATCACCTACAAGGCGTTCGATACCAACCTGCGGGTGAACGTCGCGCTTAAGGTGATCAACGCCAAGTTTCTCGAGAACGAGATCGCGCAGCAGCGTTTCCTGCGCGAGGCGCGGGCGGCGGCGCAACTGCGGCATCCGAATGTGGCGTCGGTCTATCATCTCGGGACGAGCGCGGACGCGTTTTTCTACGCGATGGAGTTTGTCGATGGGGAGACCGTCGAGTCTTTCATCAAACGCCAGGGCTCGATCGATCCAGTGGTGGCGTTGCGGATCACGCTGCAGGTGGCGCGGGCGCTGGCGGCGGCGGAGAAGGTGCATCTCGTGCATCGCGACATCAAGCCGGCCAACCTCATGCTCGTTAGGGAAGACGATGATTTTCTGGTCAAGGTGATCGATTTCGGCCTCGCCAAGTCGATCAAGCACGATGAGGGCGACGACCTGGCGACGCTCTCGATGGGCGGGTTTGTCGGGACGGCGCACTTCGCCAGCCCGGAACAGCTGGAGGAAAAGGAGATCGATGTCCGGTCAGATATCTATTCGTTAGGGGTGACGCTCTGGTACATGCTCGCGGGGGAGGCGCCCTTTGGCGGATCGCTCGCGCAGGTAATGAGCCAGCATCTGCACAAACCGCCGCCGCTCGAGAAGCTGCAGAATCTTCCCGAGTGCGTCCGCGCCGCGGTCGGGCACATGATCGAAAAGGATCCCGCCCTGCGGCCGCAGACGCCGTCTGCGTTGCGGGTGGAGTTGGAAAGCTGCATCGCGCGGATTACGTCGGCGCCGGCTGTCGACGAACAGGATTTTCCGACCATGGCCGAGGCGCCGGAGTCGACGGCGGAACTTCATCCGCCGCCGCTTCCACCGCAGGTCCCGCCGCCGAAATCCTCTTCGCTCGGAATCATCCTGGCGCTGGTCGCGATCGCGCTCGTCGGAGCTGGCGGGTTTGTCTTTTGGAAAATGCGCCAACCGGCGGCCGTCACCGCGAGTCCGTCGCCCACCGCTCCCGTAGCCGCCACGGCGACGCCGGCGATTGTCCAAGCCACCCCCACTCCCGTCGCGGCCTCGCCATCACCTGCCGCGTCGTTAGCCGAATCACCCGGCCTAACGAGAGAGGCGATTGCGGAGGCGGAGAAATATGAAGCGGCGCGGGACTGGCCGCGCGCCATCATGGCTTACGTCGATCTGCAAAAGAAGTTTCCGCAAAACGAGGTCGGACGGGTGCGCCTCGAGTTGATGCTGAGCAAACTGCAGTCAGAGAAGGGCGCGCTGCGGGACGAGAACTTCGACGCGTTGCACGAGCCGCTGGCCGAGGCGGCGAAGCTCGAAGTGGTCAGCGCGATGGAGATCCTGGGAGAATTCCTGCGCAAGCGCGACCCGAAAGCTTCCTTTGGATGGCTGAGCGCGGCGTCCGCCCGCGGACGGGCGCACGCCATGGCGGAGGTCGGCCTGCGTTACTCCAACGGCGCCGGAGTGGAGCGCGATCTCGTAAAAGCCGCGCAGTGGTTCGAGAAAGCGCGGTCCGCGGGTGATGTCGGCGCGCGCACTTTGCTGGGCGAGTGTTACCTCTACGGCAAAGGCGTGACCAAAAACGAATCGAAAGCGATCGCGCTCTTCCAGGACGCCGCAGCCGCGAACGATCCGCGCGCGATGGACCAGCTCGGGACCTGTTATCACAAGGGGATCGGGGTGGCGCGCGACGACCGCGAAGCGTTCCGCTTTTACAGCGCCGCCGCGAAGTTAAATTACCTCGACTCGGCCGGGAATCTCGGGGTCCTTTACCTAACGAGTGATGCGACCGACCTGGGAAGAAACCTGCCCGCCCGGACGGAGAAGGCGCTCAATCTTTTCCGCGATGGTGCGAAACAGAGCAACGCGTTTTGCATGAATCTCTATGCGCGCTGCTTTGAAGGGGGTACCGGAGTCGAGGCGAACCCAAGCGAGGCGATCGATTGGTATCGGCGCGCGGCGGAGGCGGGCAATCGGCCGGCCCAGGATTGGTGCCGGCAGCACCAGGTCGACTTCGATTCCAGCGCCGCCCCCTAACAATCTCTGGCGAGCCAAATAAAAATCTTGTCAGCGGCCAAGCTGCCTGCTCAGACTCAGCCCCTCATGAATATTCCGATGCTGAGAACTACTTCGCTGTTGGCGGCCCTCTCGATTCTCGGGACCGGCTGTGCGGACCTGACTCCTTTGCAAA
>JBBPZW010000035.1:0-24997 GCA_038198475.1 Chthoniobacterales bacterium
ATTCAGGTAATCGAGCGCGAGGCTGGGCAAGGTGCCGCGGCCCTTCGGTTCGAAGAAAAGAATCTCACGGATGACCCGCAGGGTGTGGGAGCGGCCCTTTTTTGGGGGAATGAAAAGCTCAACCTGGTCGGAGAAAAGAATGAGGCCGACCTTGTCGTTGTTCCGGATCGCGCTGAAGGCGAGGAGGCAGGCCACTTCCGCCGCCAACTCGCGCTTGGAGAGAGCAACGCTGCCGAAATTTCCCGAAGCGCTGACGTCGACGACGAGCATCACGGTCAGCTCGCGTTCCTCGGTAAACTTCTTGACGAACGCGGTTCCGAGTCGCGCCGTCACGTTCCAATCGATCGCGCGAATTTCGTCGCCCGGCTGGTATTCGCGGACGTCTTCGAAATTCATTCCGCGGCCCTTAAAAACGCTGTGGTAATCGCCGGCGAAGGCGGATTGAACGAGACCCTTGGTCTTGATCTCGAGCGTTCTGATTTTCTTTAGGATTTCTGCGGGTTCCACGAGTGAATGGTGATCAGTGATCAGTGAATGGAGATTCTTCTTCGACGCGTGGAGTGATGTTCCGATAGTCCGTGGAGGGGGCATGCTTACAGAAATCGTCGGCCCGGTCGATCATGCGGGAAAGCATGCCGCCGATCGCCTGGTAGCGACCATCCAATTCGTTGAAATCAGCCTTCGATAAGTAAGCGGAATCGGACGCGTCATCCAGCCACGATTGCGTCTCATTCGCTTCGCCTAACGCCTCATCGATTTTATTGATGAACGCGGCCTTGTAACGGCGCCGCGCCCAGGCTTCCGCCAGCATCGCTTTCACTGCGCGCGAGCTACGGCGAATCTGGTCGGTCAACGCGTAACGCTCTTCCCTCGGGAAATGCCCGCTAACGGCGAAGATGCGCTGCGCCGCTTCACGGGCGGCGCCATAAACCTTCAACTCACGAAACGATCTCGCCCCAGCCATACCATTCACCAGTCACTGATCACCATTCACTTCTTCACCTCACGGTACCGGCAACCCTGCGAAGATCTTGTCGATGATGATCTCGCTCGTCATGCTCTCGGCCTCGGCTTCGTAGCTCACGATGATGCGATGACGCAGCACGTCCGGTCCGATGCTCTTGATGTCCTGCGGCGTGACGTAACCGCGACCGTTCAGGAAAGCGTAAGCGCGAGCGGCGAGGGCGAGATAGATTGTCGCACGCGGCGATGCGCCGTAGCGGATCAAGCCATCGAGTTCCAACCGATAAGAAGCGGGTTCGCGCGTCGCCCAGACGACGTCCACGATGTAAGCCTTCACCCGATCGTCGATGTAAATCTGGTTCACGAGGTCGCGCGCCGCGATAATCTGCTCCGGCGCGACGACGGCATCGACATGCAAATCCGGCGCGGAGGTTGCCATGAGATCGAGGATACGACGCTCTTCCGCTTTCGCCGGGTAGCCGACATTGAGCTTGAGCATGAACCGATCGAGTTGCGCTTCCGGAAGCTGGTAGGTGCCTTCCTGCTCGAGCGGATTTTCAGTCGCAAGGACAAGGAACGGATCAGGCAGCGGATAAGTTTTGTCGCCGATCGTGACCTGGCGTTCCTGCATCGCTTCGAGGAGCGCGCTCTGCACCTTGGCCGGGGCCCGATTGATTTCATCGGCCAGGATCAGGTTGGAAAAAATCGGCCCGAGTTTGGTCGTAAACTCCCCGCTCCGCGGATTGTAGATGAGCGTGCCGATCAGATCGGCAGGCAATAAATCCGGCGTGAATTGCAAGCGCTGGAATCCCGTCTGGATACAGGCGGCCATCGTCTTGACGGTGAGTGTTTTCGCGAGGCCCGGGACGCCTTCGAGGAGGATGTGGCCGTTGGCGAGCAAACCGAGCAAAAGCCGGTCGACCAGATATTTCTGGCCGATAACGACGTGGCCGACCTGCTCGCGCAGAGGCGGAATCCATTGTCCCAGCTCCTGCACCTGCTGGGTAATTTCCTGCGTTGATCTCATAGGCATCTTGAGACAAACCCGCACGAAATGCGTTCGAAGAAAAGGGTTGATCGGTCGCGGGTTTTTACGGAAAAGCGGCTTCCTGACCTCCGCTTCCTTCCGCGCGATCGTTCCAGTCACGCGAAATTTAGTCAAACTTCACTGCCCTTGCCCGTACGGATTGACGGAGATAATGTATTCGCCCCGGAACGTATCAGGTTGGTTGCGTTCGACGTCTCGACAGCATTAAGCGGTCAACTTATAATCAGCGCCGTTTCGCTCGTCGATCGCCTCTCGCACGAGGCTGCGGCTGCCGGTGAAAAGCCGCGCGCACGACAAGCTTTTGCAATGTCGCATACAGCGGGTGCTTTGAGTCAGCGCGGTAAAAACGGTGATAGCCGTTGCTCCGACTCGAAATCAGCTTCGCCGCCTCGAGCTTGGCCAGCTCATCTTGCACGGTCTGAAGCGACAGACGACTCAATCGCGCGAGCTCGCGCACATACAACTCCTGGCCCGGGTTCGTGAACAAGAGCCGAAGCGTTTCCGCGCGCACCAGAGGAAACAATCCGTGTAAGAGCGTCTTGGGCATTTTCACACCTGATAACTCGACCGCTTTAAGCGGTCAACAGGAAGACGAAAGGATGGGATGTGTTTTGCAGCGGGAAATGCCGAAAGTGGGACAAGCGAATAACTCGGCGTCTGATGTACGGTCGAAATTGCCGAGGCTCGAATGGGCGGAAGACCAGACGACCGCTTTAAGCGGTCAAGATAAAGACGGAAGTAGGGGATGTGTTTGTGGCGGGAAAAGCCAAGCGCGGGGGCACAAACAATGCGACATCTCGCCTTCGGTGATGTCCGCATGGAGATTTACCGGCGTGCCGACGGGAAAAGGTGCCTTTCTTTTTCAAGCAATGGGGCGGCGTTCGGAGGCATACGATTGGTCGATCGCTCGGCGGCAGGACCTACGATGAGATGCCTCAAGCCGCATGAAGCATTTTTGCACGATTCGCGAAATCCCGCTGCTTCGACCTCGCCGCTCAGCGTTCCGTCAAGATTTGCACCCGGACCCCCGTTGGAGATCATCGAGGCTTTCTGTGAAGCGGACGGAGTGAATTTTGGCTGTCGATGTTTCAGTCAGGTGAAGACAAGATGACCGCTTTAAGCGGTCGAGTTCTTTCTGCCTTCAAGATCCTAACGTCTGGCTTCACATAATCAAGCTCGACTGCTTTAAGCATTCAAGTTTCTCCAAACGAACACGCTTACGCCTGCTAACTACTGGGGATCGACATGTCGGTCTCTCTTCGGATGCGCCGGCCAACGACTTGGGCGAAGCGCTCGACTACTCGACCGCTTTAAGCGGTCAAGATAAAGACGGATGCAAGGGGTGTATCTTTGCGACCGGAAAAGCTAAGCGCGGGGCGAACGAACAATGCCACATCTGACGTGCAGTCGAAATCAGCAATGCGCGAATGGAGATTTTCCGTACGTGCCGACGAGAAAAAGCCCCTTTCTTTTTCAAGCAATGGGGTGGCGTTCGGAGCATACGACTGGTCGATCGCTCGGCGGCAAGACCTACGACGAGATGCCTCAAGCGGCATCGAGCATCTGGACGATTCGCGCAATTTCGCCGCTTCGAGCCCGCCGCTCTGCGTTATGTCAAGCACCCTAAACCCCCAAATTCTCCCAGGAGATTGCCGAAGCCGGCGCCGAGATTTACTCAACGGCGTAAGCTGATACATTCCTCTCATGAAAGCTGCGCTCCCTAAGCCCGAGATCGTCACCAAGAGGGGCAAGCCCGTCTCTGTGATCCTGCCGATCAAACAATATCAGGAGATGCTCGAGCGACTGGAGGACGCGGAAGATGTCGCGTGGTTGAAGAAGGCCCGACGCAAGAAGCTTCATTATCGGCCGCTGGAAGATGTGCTCGCCGATCTGGCAAAGAGTTGAGGAATGTATCAGGTCGTCGTCGAGCGCTCGGCCGAGAAAGACCTAAAGCGCCTCTCCCCCGAGACTCGATCCCGCGTTGCTACTGCACTCCGAGCGCTGGCGACAAATCCGCGCCCGACCGGGAGCCGCAAGCTTGTTGGAACGAAACATGATTGGCGCGTTCGAGTCGGAGACTACCGCATCATCTACGAGATCGCGGATGTGATTCGAGTTGTGCGGGTGCAGCGAATCCGTCATCGGCGGGAAGTTTACCGATGATCGCGGGGATTTCGCGTGCCGCTGCACGAAGATGTGCTCGACTTGCCACGATGCTGCCGCGCGAAGAGTGCGTCGCGATGAAGCCGATGCCGACCACGACCAGCGGCCCGCAGAAACTTTTATTCGGTCGGTTGCGCTCGACTACTCGACCCGCATTAAGCGGTCAACTTAAAATCCAGTTTTAGCGCTGTCTCGATCGTTTTGCGCCGGCAGCCACAGCCTCGTGCGAGAGGCCAGGGCGCGACCGATGAATATTCCAGTAAGAGAACAGCCGAGGCAGCTCCATGATATACGTGATTTACGTATATGTTGGAAATGCTTCGGGAGTTTATTTATTGCGGGGACGACTCTTGAAGATTCACGGTTTGGCCTACCGCGGTTGCCGCGAACGCCACTGATATACTTGAATCACGTATATGCGGCGAAGCGAACTGAAGGGATGGAGATTCACGGTTTGGGTTGCCGTGAGAACCATTGATATACGTGAATCACGTATATGCGGCGAAGCGAACTGAAGGGATGGGCCGGCGATCAAGAGTCAAGGTCACAAGTCTCACGGGCTGTCCTGGATATTACCACACTTGATGACTCGACCGCTTTAAGCGGTCAAGATAAGGACGGAAGCAAGGGATGTGTTTGTGGCGGAAAAAGCCGAGCGGGGGGCGAACAATTCGGCGGGCGCGCGCGCATCTGACGTGCGATTGGATCCGTGATGTTAACGAGATTGACGAACAGACGACCGCTTTAAGCGGTCAAGTCTTCCAAACCCCTGTCAGGTCGCGCGTGTCACAGCTGATGAATTCATTGGGTGATCGTCGGGGAGAATCGAGTCCGCACGCGCGGCCGCAGAACATCCAGTGGGTGCGCGAGATTTTCCGGGCGTGTCGACGAGAGAAGGTCTCTTTCATTTTTAAGCAATGGGGTGGCGTTCGGAAGCATACGACTGGTCGATCGCTCGGCGGCAGGACCTACGATGAGGTGCCTCAAGCGGCATAAGGCATTGGCACGATTCGCGAAATCTCGCCGCTTCGAGCCCGCCGGGGTCAGCGTTCTGTCAAGATTTGCACACTTACACCAAATTCTCACACTCGCCGCTCCTCCGGTTCGCCCGCTCCGAGCTAATCGATTGCGCACCCGCTTGCATCTCGCCGACACGCCCCAACTCGCGAATTTACCGTAGGATCGTTGGCAAGCAGCCCCCAGGTGCATTTTCACTTTACCCCCACCCAAGCTTCCCGACTCGTCAGGTGGCGGCGTTACGCAGCGCGATGACCGGCTCACTCACCAATCCGCTCAGCTTGAACACCCCCCAGTAGAACGGGTGGGTGAGATCAGCGCCAATCGCGTCAAGCTCGCGGAGTTTGCTCCGCCAGTCGACGCCGACTTGCTTCAGCAGCGCGCCGATCGGATGGGCGATGTCAATGGTGTGATACTCGCCGCTTGCGAATATCGAGATGGCCACTCGATGGGCCTCTGCGAGCGTCGCGCCGACCGACAGGGCGTGATACATGGTCGCGGTAAATAGGAGCGAGACGATATCCGTCACTTCCCACAGCGACGAGACGACCGCGCGGGCTCCGCAGGCGAGGAAGGCGCCATCGATCCCCAGGTACTCGTCCACGCGCCAGAGATCCGACGCGCTAACGCCGGAGTCGCACGCGGACAGGCAGACGAGGGCTGCGCCTGTCAGGTTGAGAGTTTTCTGGATCTCCGCACGGAAAACCATCGCTGGGCATTGTTGTTCCCGTCGAGCGCCAGCCCGGATCCCAATAATCTCCTATGATCCATTTCCCATGGCACGCCAGATGGAGCAGCCCGGCGCCGGCCACCTCCGTAGCGAGCGCCTGTTTGGTGGCCGTGGTCGGCACTCGCGCTCGCCCGCCTGCGAGGATCGACAGGATCTTGACTTCGCTCTCCACGAAAACGAGGTCGGGTGCGTAGGCGACCGCGACAACCCTCCTGTCCGATGGGACGGGAAGACGCGCGAGATGCTGGAGCAGTGCCAAGGACGGCGCATAGGAGATCGTGTCGAACGCGTCGCACAGCCGGGCGCCCCGCGGATCGTCGGTTGCGGGCCAGAGATGGAGTGGCAGCGCGTGCAGAACGAGATTGGGACTATTGTAAGTTCACGGACGCCACGTGCGAGCAGCGGCGCCACGAGATCACGACCGAGCGTCGGTGAGGCAGCAATGAGGGCATCGAGATCCGATGCCTCTTGGACCGGAAGCCGGGCCGCTCCCTGGAGTTGTTCGAGCGAGATGGCGCTGTCCTCGATCTTGCCGACGGCGCGCCGGCGGCCGTCGCCCGAGACCCAGTACGCGCCAAGGCGGGTCGAGCCGTCGATTGGAGTTCGTCCGAGCGTGAGCGTCAATACCGCACGGCGATCGTTCACGAGGCCCTCGACCAGCTGATTCACTCGTGCCCTGCCGTCCCGGCCTTCTGGCATTGAGGGAGCGGCTCCACGAGGCGCACGCAACTGCTGGATGGTGCGTGCGTACTGCCGTCGCGCGCGATCGATGGCCTCGACGTCAACCGCCTCGCCCGCAGCAGCTGCAGCCGCACGCGCGGCGAGCGCGTCCAGGAGCGCGCTTCGAACTGCACGGAAGTCGTCGCGACGCTTCGCATCCGGTCGCGCGACGCCGATGATTAGCTCGGGATCGAGTGCCGCAAGGAGATCCGTCGACTTGGCGGCATCGACCGCCGCCACGATCGCCCAGTCGTCTGCACGTTCGACGCCAACGCGGGCTCGTGCCGTGGCGTCGGCATTGGCGAGCAGGGCGTCGAGCTTCGGGAGCATCCGGTCGAGCAGCCTTGCGACGGTTGCGTCGGATATCCAGATCGCCCGTGTCCCGACCCCCGCCAGCGCGCCGTCGCACAGCGCGAACACGTCGAGCCGGACGACGCGCGTCTGCATGAGCACCACAAGATCGAGCAGCCCGTCCGGCATGTCGTGGTAGACGAACTCGGTGTATAGCGGGTCCGACGGGTCGTCGTCCAGCTCCAGGTGGAACGCCGCGAGATGATCGGATGTCTCCCCCAACCCTCCACGAGGCATGTAGCGGGGGTCGGCGAGCAGATTCGCAATCACCAGCGCCTCGCCGACGTCCTCGAGAACGAGCGTCCAGTGTGCGATCGGCCCCGCCGAGCGGCGCACGATGCGACCGCCCTGCTGGTACACGTAGTCGTTGAGCCCGTCGGTTGCCCGCCAGGACCCGTCCACACGATCCGGCAGCGCGTTGGCCCCGCCCAACGCGTCGAGATGGAACGTGTGGCGACGGATCTCCATCGCCTGTGCAAACTTCGACTCGAGCTCGCCCTGAGGCTCGAGCAGCCGCCGCTCGTACGGGCCGAGAGACAGGAGGACTGAGGTCGAGGCGTCCATCGCGACGTTCAGCCGCTCGACGGCTCCGATCACGACGGGGTCGCGACAGCCGCCGGTGGCGTTGAGGCAGCTCGCGACGGCAGCATGCGTCTCGCGGTAGCATGCCATGGCCAGCAGGTCGTCGCGAACGTGCAGCGTCGCCGGATACCGTGCGAGTGCAGCGTCCACCAGCTTGCGAGTTTCCTTGGAGACTGCGACCTTGCGCAGCCACCGCGACGGCGGGTCGTGACCGGGTTCGGTGAAGACTCCGGGAGCGTCCACGATCTCGGCCGTCGCGTTGACGAGTATCTCGGACGCGTCCTCGTCGGACAGTTCCCAGCGGTCGACGAGTTCGGGAATCCCCGCCTCGATGCCGGCCGCCGCAATGCGCCAGCGCGTGTACCAACGCAGCAACGTGCCAGTGAGCTCGTCAGGCCTCCACCAGCGAGGAAACGGCAGGTTGCCCATCCGATAGCTCTCGCAGATCGCGACGATTATATCCGTCGCCGCATGATCCGGAGGGTGGAGTCGGGCTCGGCCGAACCAGGCGACAATGTCATCGGGATGCTCCCCTGCGGCGTAGCGGCGGGCAACCTCGCTCGCCACCACCGCCGGTCCGAGGTCCGGCGTGCGCCACGGGTCGGCCGGCGTGTCGAGATCCGGGAGGGTCCGCAGCGCACGCGCGGCGACGCCGGGGAGCAACCGCAGCGCCGAGCTGCACAGATGGGAAAACCACTGGTCTCGTCTCATCACAGTCCCGGCCGCGCTCTCGGCAGCCCGTGCATGCTCGCACACTTTCAGCGACTGCGCCTCCACACCTGAGCGCATAGTTCCAGGACGCGGCACGCCCCAATCCGCTGAGGACAGCGGACGCTACAACCACAAATGTGGTTTCTGCGGCGGCTAAAGTGTTACTTAAATCGATTTAGGGCTTCAATGTGCACACTGCGTGCGGATGACCGTAAATCACATAGGCCAGCCAGGTCGCTTCGCCGGCATTTCGGGCTGATTCTCGCGCGGCAATCGCTGCTTCGGCCAGACGATCGCCAGCTAACAGCTGTTTGTAGAGTTGCTCGGTAAAACTCCGCGCAGGCTGGTCGCCTACTGACCAGAGCGCGCCGACAAATACGCCCGCTTTGCCGGTGAGAAATGCGCGGGCGAAACCGCCGGTGCCGCTGAGCCGGTAACCGGCACGGCCAGCCTGACAGGCATTAAGCACAACCATTGGCCGCGTACCGTCGGCGCTCTCCAGGCGCGCAAATTGTTCGACTGTAGTCGCGCTCAGATACGACGGCAGATAATTGCCGGCCTCGACGCGGCCTTGGAGCATGAATTGCGTTGGCTATGTTGTCATGCTCTGCAACGCCGTGCCCGGCGAAATGAAGCAGATCGAACGCGCCGCCATCGTTCAATAAATTGCGCACGGAATTCAACTGCGGCTCGACAGCGGTCGCCTTGAATTTTTCCTGGAGAAATCGCGCTTCCTCCAGTGTTTCGGGCAATTGATAGTCAGGGTGTGGATAATCGGGGATGACGTATCGGCATCTGCCGGAGCGAAGCGATAATTTCTGCGGGGGGTAGCCGAAATTGTGAAGCCAGCGCACGATACCTTTCTGCGCCAGAAAAAGCGGCTCGGCGCCGAGCGGTCTGCCCGGTTCTTTCATGTGGACTAGCTCCCACGGAATAAACGGTTCCTCAGAAAAAACCATGATGCTGCGGATGCTATTCCTGGATTGCCAAAGTTCGGCCTGAAGCTCGCTCGGGATCAGCTCGTCCCAAAGTTGTGCTCCGAACGCGCGCAAGTCTTCGTTGAATGCGGCGACGTCTGCTTGACTGCTCACCCAGCGATTCTCAATCTCCTTATACAGATTGTTGACGTAGGTGTTGCGATCACCGAGCAGCGCGCGGGACTCGTATAAAGATTTCAAGCCCAAGGGCGGTGAATCGAATTCAAACCGGTAACATACGTCGTTGCCTTTTTTTGCTTCGAAGATGCTTAGTTGATGCAGAGGCTCGGCCAGCGTCGGAGCTTCCGTTGTAGTTGCAGGCGCGTTGATTCGTCGCACCGGTCCGCGGCGTTGCCTGACAATGCGCGGACGAAGAATCAAATTCACCAACGGGACCTGCCCCTGCCGAATCACGACCCAAATTTCGCCATCACCTTCATTGGTCGGTTGGACATCGAAGTAACACTGCTTCGGCTCACCAGCCACCGGAACCTCAAGCTCGGCGCGACTCTCGCCTGCCGCGTCGAAATTCACTTTGGGTAGCAATTGCAGGATCAACTTGCGGCCAGGATCGACATCGCTACTTCCGACAGCTGCCGCGGGTCCGCCCAATCTCTCGATCGCTTCCCGCGAAATTGTCACCTCAACCGTCGCGACTTTCGCCAGCTCCACTTCCTCCTCCATTTCGGCGCGGAAATGGCAGGTAACTTTTGCCTCTCGCGGTGCTGGAGCAGGTGCCATTCGCGGGTGCGCGGCGGGTAGCGGCGCAGCCATTGGTCCGACTGTTTCAGGAGCAAACGTGGGCAAACGGCGGCGCCGGAGGATTCGATCAGCATCGGTGACGGGAGTCGAAGCCTGCATGGCCATAGCTACAAGCTCCTGCGTCGTAAACGGCTTTGTCTTTTCAGGTACAACTCCCACGACTCTGTCGTCCTCCATGGCAACGATCCGCTCGGCTGTCGGATGAGCGCTCGGCGCAACCGAAACCGGGAGGCTGCGCAGCGGATGAGCCGGGGAAGATTGGTATTCGTGGAGATTGAGAGCATCAAGAAGCGTCGGAGTTCGTGCGCCGGGTCGCACCGATTCTTGCGCGCGCGTGATCAGCTCCTCGGCGGGATACGCGTAACGCAATGTCTCGCCCGCGTGCGCGCGTTCGAGAACGACGTAGCTCGGCTCGGCCCGCTGAATTGCAGACGCCGCATCATCGACTAATTCGTCGGCTCCCAGAATAAGGACATCGGTATTCACCTGCGCAGGGATATCTAACCGGCTGGTGGTTCCGATTGGCATGGAACTGCGACGCCGCGCGGGCATGGCTACTTCCGGCGCTTGCAACTGTAACCAGCGCGTGAGCGCATTGGCCGTTTGCGGCTGAAGAAAATAGTTGGTGTGATAGGTCACGCCGTTGGCGCCGAAATCAAGTCGGTCCTTAATGAAACTTCCAGGTCGTTCGCTTCGCCCATCAGACGATCCACCAATCCATTCGTCAGAGCGAGAATCAGTTGCCGCGGCAGTTCGTTCGCGTTTTGCGGCGCAAGACGCGGCGAAAATTCGGAAAGAATTGCGTAGAACTGGCTGTCGGTTGCGGTGATCTGGCCGGGCTGAGTTTCATTCAACTCGCGAACGAATTTTCCATCCGGGTCCATCGCCGCGAGACCGGGAATCCCTCCTCTTGTGACCGCGTCGGCAGCGAGATATTTCGCAAAGGCACCTATGGTTTGAATGATCTCGCGCGTGAGCAACGCCGCGAACGTGACCTGTGGAAAGAGCGCGATGGCACGGCATGCACCGGCAGCGAGATTTGTATAAAGATCGATGAACGTCTGAAAGTTTTCCGTTCTGGCCAGGAGCGTGCCAGCATTCACTACGCCGACAAAAACCGTTCGGCCGATTTCGATCTTTGCGCTTGAGCCCGGGAATAGATATTCAAACAAACTGCGCAACACCAGACCTCCGCGGCTGTAGCTGATCGCATCAATCCGCGCTTCTTGAAGAGTTGCTCCGAGTTGCAGCCGTTGCATCAGATCCTTCGCGTTGGTGAGCGGATCTTCGCTCAAAGTCGGATGATCGAAGCCGATGACGGCGTCGTAATTCGCAAGTGCGGCTTCCAGGAAAGCGCGACCCCACGGTGTCGCGCCCAGTCCGCCGAAGCTTCCGATCGTGCTGCTAAATGTTCCATGCACGAAAAGAAGGATCCGGGCCGGGCGATCTTTTGGAAGGTCGAGCGCCGATATGTTTTCCGCCAGGCGCCATCGCTGCGGCTCGCCGCTATCCATTATCACAATGCCGCGCCGCACATTGCGCTCCATAACTTCCATCGCGTTCCCGACCGCAAACTGAGCGACGAACTTCAAGACAACCGCGCGCGCCTTGGCGATCAGGAAATCTTTAATTAGTCCGCGGCGCTGCAGTGCGGGGGCGCGCTGGGGCTCGCGCTGGAATTCGAGGGTGAAATGCGCAGTTTTTGCGGCCGGCGTCAAACCGCGCCGGCCGCGAGCAGTTGGACTCGGAACCTCCTCGATTTCGGAGGGTAACTGCCAAGAGTAAAGCCCGTCTTGTTCCAAAAGAATCACCGCGCCCTCGTCTTGCGCCAAATCCAACTCGATCTTTGCGCTTTCAGACTGTGGAACGCCCGCGCGGCCACGACTGGCCGCGGCGGTTTCCGCGCCGGCCTGCAACTCGACTTCATCGACGATGGTCATTTCCTGCGCGGCCAGCGCCGCGAGAAAATCCGCGTGTTCGCTGCCGACCGGGGCAGCAGCGGCACCGGGCATGGGCGTCGGCCCAAAGAGCCGGCCGGAACGTCCGCGTCCGCGCCGCTGCGGGCCCAGATCAGGCGCGCTCTCGAGCGCAACAATTGCATCGCTCGTTGTGACACGAATGCCACTGGATCGAAAACTCGTTGACATTGGCCGACTAGCCCCACAATGCCTGTTTCGTGCAACCAAAGTCAAGCCTTGGCAAATGATCGCACGACCGAATGGTGCTCGCCATCAGGGATGGAAGAACAGGGGCCAGGATGTGGGCCAGGATGCAAATCTTGGTGCGCCCGTGGAGGTGGCGTCAACGCGGGTGAGAGTCCCGCCGGTGGAATTAGGCTGTTCACCACCGAAGACCGTGCCAACTGCGTCGCCGTGAGGCGGGGTGGGGAGCAGGCGCTTTAGTCGAACTGTCAGGTCGCAATGCGAATGAACCACAAGAATGAGCCTCGAAAGCACAAACAACCGGCAGCCGAGCCCCTCAAGATTGGGCGAAGGCCGCAGAGGTGATGCCCGGAAACAGCCGTGGACATTACAATGGACAGCCGTGGACATTACAATGGACCGGCGGGGTCTGCGTGGACGACATGATGGGAAGTGAGGTGAAGAGAAGCGGGGAGATCTGCTCCGGTGGCGAAAAGCCAAGCGGCGGCGCAAGTCCGGGGACGGACAAGGCCGCAGGTGCCGGAGCAGAAGTCGGAGGTCTTGGTAGTAGCGAAGAGACCGTGCCCGATCTTTGGTGGTCGGGACAAAACGCGGAGGAGCGAAGCGAGACCACTTGTTCCGCAGTGGGGAAGAGCGGCAAAGGACGAGGTGATGGTCGCGCGACTGCGGGACTAGCAACACCGGATAAAGTTCGGAAGCTGCAAATCACGCTATATCGGAAAGTGAGATCACAATCCGTACTTGGAACTCGGAAAGCCGGATGCGGGAAAACCGCCCGTCCGGTTTGATGAGGGGCGGGAAGCAGACGGTCATTGGCTACGGCCTCTCAATCCGTCGCTTCCTGCCTACTCTACACGGGTGCTGAAATGAGGCTTGCCTCTTTGGCGTGTTTTCATCGGCGTTTGCGTCTTCTGACTGAGGAGCCGGCGCCCTGCCGGCGCGCAATGCGTTCGGTGACCGCGATGCGGGTGTCTTGGTCGTCGTCGAAACCGCCGTGGCTGGTGGAGTTTTGGTGCGCCGGGTGATGTCGGCGGAGGTGGTGGGCGCAGCGATCCAGTCCCAGACCGAGGCGCGCTGGGGACGTTGTCGGGTAAGACTGGGTCGTTTCTCGAAGAAGGTCTCCATCCCCAGAATCGGTGCCCCGGCTGTGCTCGAAGGCGTTGGAAACCAGGTAGAGGAGCGAGCGGCGATAGATGTTGATACAGGTATCCTGTCGCTCCACCTGGTCCGTGAGATGGAACTGGGTGTAAGCCTTGATCCTGCCGTCCTGATAGAGCGGCAGCAATTTTTCCTGGAAGAGATCGATGCGGCAGGCGGGCGCGAGGAAGTAAACGCCGTCCACATCCAGACTCGCCTCGACGAGCGCGGCACCGAGGTGGGCGTGCAGGATGGCCCCGGCGCTGTGGCCAATGAGATGAAAGCGTAGCCGCGGCAGAAGGGCGGCGTGTTCGGGTTGGAGGAGTTCCTGGTAGAGCATTTGCAGGCCGCCTTTGGAATTCCCGGAGGCGGCTTCGGCGTTCTCCTTCATCTCGTCCCATTCCAGGGTGCCAAGGCCTGAGACTGGATTTTCGATGCGCTGATTCCACCAGTCGGTCGCCTTGCTCCAGGAGGTGGCGCCGGCCGCGCCTTGCACGCGTTCGAACGCGTCCGTGGCGATCGCTTTCAGAATATCGGCCCAGCCGGATTCCCACATGAGGAAGATCGGGAAAATTTTTCTCGCGAAGAGGGCCGGCACCCAGGTGCGGGCGGTTCGCGCCGCGGAATCTTCCGGCACGAGACCGCCATGAGCGTAGATGGCGACATCGATGGGCTTGCTCTCGCTCAGCTTCCATTGCTCGATCGCGTTGGGCAGATAGAAGGAGAGCAGGTCATGCAAATCATCCGGCTGGGTGGAAAACTGGCCGCCATCGGAAAGGGTGCCGTTATTCTCGAGGTCAATGATGTAGGGGTTGATCTGCTGCGCGCTGAGGTTGGCGTTGGAAGAAAGGAGCAGGCTCTGGTCGCCCGCCATGGTGGAAGCTTTGCCGGCGACGCGCCGAAAATTCAGGCCGAACTGGAGGTCCTCGACAAGGTGGCTGATGTTGACCCCGAGCTGCCCGATCCAGGCGTCCATCCCGTTGCTCTGCCAGTCGGTATAGGTGATGCGGGCAAAACCGCGGTTCGCCCAGTCTTTGCTCCAGGAGTTGTGGATCCAGAAGCCATTCTCATCGTAACCGACGAGGAGAAAGGCGTGCCCGCCGGCGTTTTTGGATTTTTCGTCGAACGGAATGTGGCCGTCGCTAGTGACCTTGTCCCAGCCGGTGTGCGTTTGGGCGGTGACATAGATGACGCCGGTTTCGTTGAGGGCGGCGTGAAGATCGGGGATCGATGTGTGATCGACCCGGTAATAGGCACCGAGGGGAGTCTTAAAGGCGTCGGCGATCCATTCGGTGCCGTCGCGCTTGATCGTGGTATCGATGTGCGGCCAGAGGGTGAGCCGGCAGACGCCATGCTTGTGCCAGGCCTTCATCGCGCCGCGGGCGGTGGAGCCTTCGTCTACGGCGTCGCCCGGAATCTCGTCGTACTTGCGCGCAAAGAAATAGAGCATGTAGGAGGAGATGGGGTCCGATTTCTTGTTCCGGGCCGCTTTCCCATCGCGCTGAGCGTTATGAACCAACGCCTCGACCAGGCCCGAGAGGGCAAAGCCGGTGCAGGCCGAGGTCTCGCCCTGGTCCTTGATCCGGGAAGCCCATGCGCGATCGGCGAAGGGTCGCGCATTGTGGGCTTTCCCGAGATACCGGAGGTGGGGTTGTAAATCCTGTCCCGCAGGTCCGGAGAATCTGCGTGGACGTTGAGGACCTTGGTCTTGGTGCTCATCGGTGATGTCTTTTGATCAGAGAATGTGCGCCGGCGTTTTGAGCGTCGAGAAAAAATTCAGGTTTTTTTCGGAAGCTTTGAGAGGCCCTTGACGACCTGCGCTTTTCAACAGCTTGCGACTCCTTTCGGAAACACCGCACTGCCGGGGTCACCGACCGCCGGCTACAACGAAGGGAAAGCGGCGCTACCGGGGTCACCGACCCCGGCTACAACGAAGAGGCGGCCGACACGGCCGCCGCTACACCATTGCTTAGCGTGGAGTTGATGGGTTGGACGGATCGGTCGGCGGCTCCTCTTGGACGGCGGCTGCGCCAGAGACTCGCTCTCCCGTGTGCGGATCGATGTACGGCAAGCCTTGGCGCCTCCGCCAGTCGATGGTGAAGCGGGCGAAATCGGCCATTCCTCCACCGCTGCCCATTTCTCGCTCAGGCTGAGCTTCATCCAGTCACGCAGGGTTGCGCGCCGGCTTCCTTCCCACGTCGTTAGGCTCCAGTCGATTCCATCATCGAGCTCGCTCACTTCCCCTTTTTGCTCCTCAATCCAGCGCAGGTGCTGGATGTCATCGGGGATCAATGCTGCTCGGGTTGCTCTTGCACGACGGCAGACTTTGCGGTTTGCGGCGCATTCTGTCGGCTTTCGACGAAGGCGTTCATTCCTTCGATGATCTCCAGTTTGCGGCGGAAAGGCAGCGCGTGAAAGTCCTCGTGTTGTCGCCGTCGGGAGCCTTTCCAGGTGCACAGGCTCCAGTCGATTTCTTTTTCTTTATTCGGGTCGGTCATAACTGGAGGGCAATCCGTGCAAGAGGCTCAACTCATCGATGTCGGCCAGGTCTTTTGGGCGTCCGGCGTTTTTTTTCATCTGCAAGAGCGTTTCCAACCGCACGATGCGCACCGGGAGGCCCGGTGCAAGCTCCCGAACATCTGCTTTTTCATATTCCGCCATGAAATCAAACGGCTCGGTCACGAAGATAGCGAGCGGAGTTTCACGATGGAGATCGCTCCAGAAATTCAGGACTTCCATTCGCTTTTCCTCGATTAGTTGCCGGCGTACCTCAGGATGGGCAAATTGTTCCGCAGTGATTGGCACACGAGGATGGTAACCGATACCCGCCAGCGCGGCGAAAGCCTCTTTCACCAAGTCATCCCGCAGATGAAGGACCATGTCGACATCCTAGGTATTGCGGCCGTAGCCGTGCTCGATGACCGCAATGCCGCCCACGATGAGGAAGAGCACTCCGGCTTGGTTTAAAGCATTGGTGATCGCTTCCAAGTCGGCCTTTTTCATCGGATGGCCAGAATTTCGATCACCACTCTGTCTGTCAAGCGCGCGGCTTCGGAAGGGGCGATTGTATCCCCTTCCTCGAATCTGTGGAAAAGGTCCCTGCCAAAACAGGACAGGCGGGAAGCTCGCGCCTCCCGCCTGCCGTAATTTTTTTGGGATTGCCGGATTTTACTTCTGCGCCGCGCTGTCGCGCAGGTTGCGAATCTTGTCGTGCGCGGTTTTCACTTCGGCGGATTGCCGGGTGACGATGTCTTTGATTGGTGCCGGCAGATCGTGTTCCATCGCGTCTTTGTAGGCGGCGACGGCGGAATCTTCACCGCGCTCGGCTTCGGCGAGGATGGCGTGCCGGTCGCGGCTCGTGACCGCACTCTTGACGTTGATCCACGCCCGATGCATCGACCCGGTTACGCTGCTCGAGTCTTCGGGATCGGGATCGCCCAGTTTCACGACTTCGCTCTGCAGTTCACCGGCGAATTTGGAACGCTGGAGTGAGAGGGTGTCGAAAATCGTTTTCAGTTGCGGATCGTCCACTCCGCCGGCGGATTGTTTAAATCCTTCCTGCCCGTCTTTCAGAGTTTCGATCAGGTTGTTCAGTGTCGAAATAACTTCCTTTTGTTGGCTCATGCACCTGAATCGGATGCGACCCCTCCACTGCGCCCACTGCGATTTCGAAAAGTGCGCGGGGTTGCCCGATGCAACCGCCCACCGTATCCTCTCCTATGGAACAAAACGTAAACGGAAAAGACCTGACGAAAGAATCTCCGCGCAGTCCCAAGACCCGCGTCGGCGGTTATGTGATCCTCGGCCGCACGCTCGATAAATGCCGCGCGCTGCTGGCGGGCGACATCGGCGAATATCATTTCGATTGCCCCCTCGATAACATGCTCTTTGGCTGGAAAGACGTGACGGGCGACGATTTCAAGGCCGAGGTCGCGAAAGGTAAAAACGACGAGGAAATGGCGCAGTGGGTGGACAGCCACGGCCAGCCCAAGACGGACGAAGAAAAGGCTGCCTGGTGTGAACAAATGCTGGCCGCGAATCCGTATGACAACCCGGAAAAACGCGATTGGTACATCGATTCGGTCAAGCCGCTGGGTCTCGACGCCGCGAGTACGCCGCTCTTCGATTGGCTGGAAAAAGACGACGAAGTCAGTTATCAGGCCGTTGCTTAACGACCGCACGCTGGCGCTGTAACGTCCGCTGTGAGACAGCGCACTCTACAAGGCAAAGAAACTTGCGACGGCCCCGGTGACGGGCCGTTTTGCTTTCCAGTTACCTTTTAGAGATGCCGGCGAGGAAAGCTCCGCAAACATCACATGGGGCATTTCCCGCGCCGATCGCCGATTACTCCACTTCCCGCGTCCTCACGATGGAGTTTGTGCCCGGGAAAAAAATCACCGACCTGAGCCCGCTCGTGCGGATGGACTTCGATGGCGCCGCGCTCGCCGAAGACCCTTTCCGCGCCTATCTCGAGCAGATTTTGGTGCACGGTTTTTTCCACGCCGATCCGCATCCCGGGAATGTTTTCATCACGCCCGATCACCGGATCGCGCTCCTCGATCTGGGAATGGTCGGGCGCATCCTTCCAAAGTTGCAGGAGGATTTGCTCCAGCTCCTGCTCGCGGTCGCGGAAGGTCACGGCGACGAGGCGGCCAACATCGCGATCAAGATTGGCGAGAAAAAGAAAGAGTTTGCGAGCAAGGATTTCACCCGGCGCATCGGCGATATCGTGGCTCAGCAAAAGACCGCCCACGGTCGAACAGATGCAGATCGGCCGCTTAGTCCTGGAGGTAACGCAGGTTTCGGCCGAGAGCGGTATCCGTGTTCCACCGGAGCTGACCCATGCTCGGTAAGACGTTGCTGAACCTCGATCAGGTCGGTCGCGCGATCGCACCGGAGTTCGATCCCAACGCCTCAATCCGCCGTAACGCCGCGCAGATCATGCAGCAGCGTCTCGTGCGCAGTCTTTCCCCGGGAAACCTTTTCAGTGGCATGCTCGAGCTGAAGGATCTGGTGCAGCGATTGCCGGCGCGTCTGAACAAGATCCTCGATGCGATTTCGAACAACGAACTGAAGGTGACGGTCGACGCGATCGACGAGCGTACCTTGATCGACGGTTTTCAGAAAGTCGCCAATCGCATCACGGTCGGCTTGATCCTGGCGTCGCTCATCGTGGGCGCGGCCTCCTCATGCGGGTCGACACCTCCTTCCGCATCTGGGGTTATCCCGGGCTTGCGATCATTTTCTTCCTCGCCGCGGCCGGCGGCGGGATCGCGCTTCTGATCAATATTCTCTTCTACGACAAGCCCGGGCCGGATTGAGCTGGCGGCGATTTCGCACCGCGATCGGACCGCTCTTTCGTCCATTTCGCTGGCGTTTCGCGCTGGGAAAAGTCTACTACTTCGCAGCATGCTCGCGCGCTTCTTCCTTTTTCTCTCCTTTTTCTGTGCCGCTCTTTCGTTAGGGGCGGAAACTCGCCGGTCGCTAAAGCCGGACGATTTCGCGGCCATCCGCGACGTCGACGAGCCTAATCTCTCGCCCGACGGCCGGAGCATTGCCTACGTCGTCGGGACGGTCGACCTGAAGAAAGACAAGCAGCCGAAAAATCTCTGGCTCGCGAAATGGGACGGCTCGGAAAACCGCGCTCTCACTTTTGGCGACGACGCGCAGACTCATCCGCGCTGGAGCCCGGACGGGAAATGGATCGCCTTCCTTTCCAGTCGCACGGATGAAAGCGATAACGATCAGCTCTGGATTCTCGCCAGCGCCGGTGGGGAAGCAGAAAAGCTGACGACTGAAAAAGGAAGCGTGAACGACTTCGCCTGGTCTCCGGATTCGAAACGGATCGTGTTCGTGGTGCATGATCCCGACCCGCGCGAACCGGAAGCGAAGGAGAAGGAGAAAAAGACCGTCCCGCCGATCGTGATCGATCGGTTCCAGTTCAAAAAGGATATCGACGGTTATCTGACTGACCGCTGGTCGCATCTCAAGCTGCTCGACCTGGCCGATCGCAAGGTTGCAGGCCTAACGAGTGGCCGACACGACGACGGCCTGCCGTCCTGGTCGCCAGATGGACAACAAATCGCCTTCGTCAGCAAGCGTGGCGATGATCCCGATCGCACGGAGAACTGGGATATTTTCCTGATCACGCCGGAGCCCGGTGCGAAGGAGCGGCAACTGACGAAGAACCCTGAGGCAGATGCACATCCCGATTGGGAGAGCGCGCCTGCCTGGAGCCCGGATGGAAAAACGATCGCCTACATCCACGGCGGCGACCCGAAGAAGATCGGCTACGCGACCCATTCACTCGCGATCATCCCGGCTGTCGGCGGCGAGCCGAAATTCCTGACCGCGGCGCTCGACCGCAATTTCGTCCAGCCGCATTGGGCGCCCGATGGCAAATCCATCTTCACGGTTTTGGAAGACGATGGTACGAATACCCTCGTGCGCGTTCCGGCAGAAGGCGGCCAGCCGGAGCCAATCGTTGGCGGCCGCCGCAGCGTGACAGCCTACGATGTCAGCAACGAAGGCAAAGTTATCGTCAGGGCGAGCACGCCGGATCCGCCCTTTGAAATCTTCGCGGCCGAGAGTGGAGCGCTGCGTTGCCTAACGAAGCAAAATGACCCGCTCCTGACCCAGGTGCAGCTTGGGCGGGTGGAGGAAACAAAATTCAAGAGCCCGGATGGGACCGAGGTCCACGGTTTCCTCGTTCATCCGCCTAACGGAAAGGGGGAAAGCAAGCTGCCCGCCATTCTGCGCCCGCATGGCGGTCCGCAATCACAGTTCGCGAACGAGTTCGATTTCGAAAAGCAACTTTTCGCCGCCAACGGCTACCTCGTCGTGCTTCCGAATCCGCGCGGCTCGACCGGCCGCGGTACCGATTATGCGATGGGCATCTACGCGGCGTGGGGGAGCGTCGATGTGCAGGACGATCTCGCCGCGGTCGATGACGCCATCGCGCGGGGCTTGGCCGATCCGAATCGGCTGGGTGTCGGCGGTTGGAGCTACGGAGGGATGTCGACCAACTATCTGATCGCGTCGAGCACTCGCTTTCAGGCCGCAGTCAGCGGCGCGTCGATTTCCAACGTCCTCGCCGGTTATGGCACCGATCAATACATCCGTGATTACGAATACGAACTAGGTTCCCCGTGGGCACACCCCGAAGTCTGGGCGAAGATTTCCTATCCCTTTCTGCACGCTGATAAAATCAAGACGCCCACCCTTTTCCTCTGCGGGGAGAGCGACTACAACGTGCCAGTGCTGAACAGCGAGCAGATGTATCAGGCCCTGCGAACGTTAGGCGTGCCGAGCGAACTGGTGATTTACCCCGGACAGTTCCACGGGATCAAGAAACCGAGTTACCTCCTCGATCGTTACCAGCGTTATCTCGGCTGGTTCGCGAAATATCTTCACCGGTGATCGCAGGAAGGGTAGCGCAAGCTTCCAGTTTGCAATTTTTTGCAACCCGCAAGCTGGAAGCTTGCGCTACCATCCGGTAATGAACGCCGAGCAGCGTCGCCTCGAGCAGAACAACCATCGCGAAGAGCGCTGGCATTGGTGGGGGCCTTACCTGAGCGAGCGTCAATGGGGGACAGTGCGCGAGGATTACAGCGCGAATGGCGACGCCTGGAATTATTTTTCGCATGAGCACGCTCGCTCGCGTGCCTATCGCTGGGGCGAGGACGGGATCGGTGGGATTTGCGATTATAAGCAGCGCCTTTGCTTCGCCCTCGCTTTCTGGAATGGGCGCGACCCGTTTCTGAAAGAGCGACTTTTTGGCCTGACGGGTCCGCAGGGAAATCACGGTGAGGATGTGAAGGAGATTTTCTTCTTCGAGGATAATACCCCGACCCATTCCTACATGCGGATGACCTATCGTTATCCACAGGCGGCTTTTCCTTACGAAGAACTCGTCAGGCGAAATGCCAGGCGCTCGCGGCTGGAACCGGAGTTTGAGCTTTGGGAGACGGGAGTGCTCCGCGAGAACCGCTACTTCGACATCACGCTCGAGTATGCGAAGGCCGCTCCCGATGACCTGCTTATCCGCGTCACGGTCACGAACCGCGGGCCGGAGCTGGCCACGCTGCACGTCCTGCCCACGCTTTGGTTTCGCAATACCTGGAGTTGGATGCCTGACGTCCCGCGACCCAACCTGCGCGTCGGACGCGACCATTCCGACACGGTGGGAGTGATCGAGGCGAGTCACGATACGCTCGGGGAATATCGGCTCGTCGCCGACTCGGCGGGGCCGCTCCTCTTCACCGAAAATGAGACGAACCTGCAGCTGCTCTACGGCGTGCCGAACATATCCAGACATGTGAAGGACGGCTTTCACGAAGCGGTCGTTAGGGGGAATTCCACGGCAGTCAATCAGGATCGGATGGGGACGAAAGCCGCGGTCCATTACCAAATGACACTCGGCTCCTCCGAGACGCGCGCCATCCGATTGCGTCTGCAAGCGCACCCTGTAGCCGGGGTCGCTGACCCCGGAGTCGATCAGCGCAGCCACGCGCCGGCCCGGCCGAGGTCGGCGACCCCGGCTACAGCGGCGCCCCTGGCTACTGCGGCGACAGACGCGTTCGCGGATTTCGACTGCATCTTCGCCCTGCGCCGCGAGGAAGCGGACGAATTTTACCGCGCTCTCGCGCCCGGTTGCCTGAGCGCGGAACATTGCGCAATCCAGCGCCAGGCCCTCGCCGGGATGCTTTGGACGAAGCAGTTTTATCATTACGTGGTCGAAGAGTGGCTGGAAGGCGATCCCGCGCAGCCGCCTCCGCCTAACGAACGTAAGACAGGACGAAATGCAGCGTGGACCCATCTCTACAACGAGCGCGTCATGTCGATGCCCGACGCCTGGGAATATCCCTGGTATGCGGCCTGGGACCTTGCTTTCCATTGCATTCCGCTCGCGCTGGTCGATCCGAAGTTCGCCAAAAGCCAGCTCGATATCATTCTACGCGAATGGTACCAGCATCCAAACGGTCAGATCCCGGCCTACGAGTGGAATTTCAGTGACGTGAATCCGCCGGTCATCGGCTGGGCTGCCTGGCGGGTTTATAAAATTGAGGAGCGCGCCAGCGGGAAGGGCGATCGCGCTTTCCTCGAGACGGTTTTCCACAAGCTGCTGATCAATTTCACCTGGTGGGTCAACCGGAAGGACTCGGGCGGCCGCAATATTTTTGAGGGCGGCTTTCTCGGCCTCGACAACATCGGGGTTTTCGACCGGAGCGCATCGTTTTCCGACGGCAGCCGGCTCGAGCAGAGCGACGGGACGAGCTGGATGGGAATGTTTTGCCTAACGATGATGCGAACCGCCCTTGAGCTGGCGCGGGAAAATCCGGTTTACGAAAACATCGCAACCAAGTTCTTTGAGCACTTCCTCGGGATTGCCGCGGCCATGAACAACGCCGGCGGGCAGGGGATCGGCCTCTGGGACGAGGCCGACGAATTTTTCTACGATGTCCTGCACACACCGGGGAACCGTTTTGTTCCACTGCGGGTGCGTTCGTTAGTCGGGCTCATGCCACTGCTCGCGGTCGAGACGATCGAGCCCGCGCTGCTCGCAGCGATGCCGGGTTTTGCGGAGCGCCTCGAATGGTACCTGGCCAACCGCCCCGACCTGGCCGGGCTCATCTCGCATTGGACGGTCCCGGGCGCGGGCCAGCGGCGGCTGATTGCCCTGACCCGCGGGCACCGGATGAAAAGTCTCCTTCGCCGGATGCTCGATCCTAACGAATTCCTGAGCGACTACGGCGTGCGTTCGTTGAGCAAATTTCACCGGGATAATCCCTATGTCCTGGATGTGCGCGGCGAGCAGAAAGTGGTTGGCTACGAACCGGCGGAATCGCAGACCAACATTTTTGGCGGGAATTCCAATTGGCGCGGGCCGGTCTGGTTTCCGATCAATTTCCTGCTCATCGAGTCGCTCCAGAAGTTTCATCATTACTACGGGGACGATTTCAGGGTCGAATGCCCGACCGGTTCCGGGCAGTTCCTGACGCTCGACCAGGTCGCGAATGAACTTTCCAATCGCCTGATCAAGCTCTGGCTCCCGGACGAAAAAGGGGAGCGGCCTTTTGCGCGTGCTTCCGGCGAGTCGTTAGGCGGGGTGGGCGATCACGAGCGTTACCTCTTCCACGAATATTTCCATGGCGACAGTGGCGCCGGCCTGGGAGCGAATCACCAGACTGGCTGGACCGGTTTGGTGGCGAAGCTCATTCAGCAGCAAGGGAGCCGCGGGACGATTGTAAAGCTCGATCCGTTTACGGATTTGTGACCGGAAGTCAGGCATCTTGCCTGACTCGGCCGACGGGCTTCCAGCCGGTCGGCTCCCCCCCGGGCAGGCTAGAAGCCTACCCGCCGAGTCAGGCAAGATGCCTGACTTCCATCGCGGCTTGTCAGTTTCACGATGGCTTTTAGGATAGAACCTGTGAACGCACCTGACCCAAGAAGAACGATCGACGAGCTGAAAGACCTGCGAGCCCTGACGAGTGACAAAAACGGCGCGCAAAGGGTCGCTTTCACCGGGACATGGGCAAAGGCGCGGGACTGGCTCGGGGAGAAAGCGAAGAAAGCCGGCGCCGAGGTCGAGCGCGATGCAGCGGGGAATCTTTGGATGACGCTGCGTGGCAGGTCGGACAAGGCGCTTCTGATCGGCGGGCACATCGACTCCGTGCCTAACGGCGGCTGGCTCGACGGTTGTCTCAACACCCTGGCCGGATTGGAAATCCTGCGGCGAGTCCAGTCCGAATTCGGCGGTCAACCTCCGGTCACGGTGCGGCTGGTCGATTGGGCCGATGAAGAGGGCGCGCGTTTTGGAAAGAGCCTCTTCGGGTCTTCCGCCTGCTCGGGCAATCTCGACATGACCGAAGCACGCGGGCTGATAGACAAGGACGGAATCACGTTGCCGGAGGCGCTGGATGGGCAGGGGATTGATTTTGAGAACGTCAAGGAATCGAACTGTCAGCTCGCTAACGCCGCGGCTTACATCGAGCTGCACATCGAGCAGGGTCCGGTGCTGCTCGATCTGGGGCTGCCGTTAGGCGCGGTGCTGGGAACCTTTGGGGTCGAGCGGCACGCCATCACTTTCCATGGGCAGGCGGCGCATTCCGGGAGCACACCGATGAACCGGCGCAAGGACGCCTTCCTCGCCGCCGCAAAGATGAGCCCGGAGATTTATCGGATCACGGATCGGCACGGCGGCGTCTGTACGATCGGCTCATGCCTAACGAAACCGGGAATCGTGACCAGCGTGGTGGAGGAATGCCGAATCACGCTCGATCAACGCCATCTCGACGGGGCCGCGCTGGCCGCCATGCTCCGCGAGGCACGGGAGGCGAGTGAACGCTTCGCGCAGGAAGGAAATGTGACTGTCTCCTGGGAACGCCTTTGGCAAATTGTGCCGCTGCCCTTCAACGACGAGCTGATCGGTTTTTGCGACGAGGCGATCCGCGAGACTTGCGGCCGATCACATCGTCTTCCTTCCGGTCCGCTGCATGACGCAGCCGAAGTGGCCCGGGCCGGCATCCCGACTGTGATGATGTTTGTCCAGAGCCTGCACGGGATTAGTCACAATAAGATCGAGGATACCAAAGAAGAGCATCTCGAGCTGGCGGTGAGGGCTTTCGATCGACTGGCGACGAAAGCGATGGAGTGGATTGCCTAATGTGGGAGC
>JBBPZW010000036.1:0-12504 GCA_038198475.1 Chthoniobacterales bacterium
AAATCGAGGCCACGCGCCAGACCGAGCGGCAGCGCGGAGGCGGTCGCATCCAGTTGCCGAAACTCGGTGTACATCTGCCTCTCGATGGACAATTGCGTGCTGCCCTTGGTGAAATTGCCGCTCCGCACCTGGGTCATGAACGGAACCGCTGGCCGGACGCTTAAGGTCGCGCGCCGCGTCGTCTCGCCACCCGGCGCGGAGGCGTGAAACGCCAGGCTGGCCGCACCGAGCTGATCCTTGACGCGGACGGTGAAGGTGACCGTGCTTTCACGGCCTTCCGCAACTGGCAGCGGCATCGCCGGACCCTTCACAACCTCGAGCTGCGCAGAGGGTTCGATCGTGAGGTTGACCGCCGCGTTCGGTCCGGAGCCGGCAATATTGTTCGCCACCGTAACGCCGACTTCGAACTGGTCGTTAGGCGCGACCATCGTCGGCACACTCGGCGTGATGACAAAGGGCCCGCGAATCGTCGCGTCTTTTTCAGCCGCGCCGGCGGAGTCCCCGGCGAATGCGACCGCCATGATGGTGAGGGTGCCGTCGAAATAGTCGGGCACGTTGTAGATGACTTCGCGCTCGGTGCTGTCGGCGTCGACGATGCCCGACCAAAAGACGACCGGCTTGTCGGTCACGCGCTTGAAAGGATTCAAACGCATCTCGGCGTCGCCGTCACCTCCAGCGGCGGAGGCCGCGCGCAGGATGGAAAATTCCGGCAGGATAAGGTCGACGATTTGCGAGGTTTCGACCCCGAGCGAAGTCTTGCGGAAGAAATAATCCAACGGATCGGGCGTTTTGAAATCGGTCACCTGAAGGATGCCCTTGTCCACCGCGAAGAGGACGATTTTCGCCGGCCGATCGGTCCGGTAATGGATGGCGAGCGGTTCGCCCGGTTTGGCCAACTCGGCACTCGTTAGGTTGACTTGCAATCGGCGCTTCTCCTTGTTCACGGTCAGCGGCACGACCGCGTAGCTGAGCGGGCTCATGAAGACTTCCTTCGAGTCGAGCGCGCGGACGAAAGAGACGTTGACGTAGCCGGTACCGTCGAAACCCTCCGGCACGCGAATGTGTTGCAGGCTGCTCGTGCTGGCGCTGGCGAACCACTGATGCGCATAGACCTTGTCGCTCTCAATCGTGATCAGGCCGCTGCCGGTGTAGGGCGCGGTGATCGCGATCTCGATCTCATCGCCAGCGTTGTAGCTGGCGCGGTTGAGTTTCACCTGGAGCTCGGAATTTTTGTCGAGCGCGCGCGAAACTTCACCGAGGCCAACGACGGAGAAGGAGAGCTTGTTCCAGAGCCGACCGCTCTCGTCGTGAATCTGAAGGACGAAATTCCCGGGTGCGCCGGTCGGGACCGGATATTGCAAACCGGCCGCGTCGATGCTGATCGACTCCGATTTTACGGGCCGCTCTTTCAGGACTGATTCGTAGGCGTAGTTGCCGTTTTCCTTCTTCGCGAGGATCGAGACGTAGGTCTGCTCGATGAGATCGAACTGCAATTTCTCGGTCGCGACTTTGTTCAGGCCGCGATCGACGGCGATGAACTCGATCGCGTGCGCGCTCCCTTTCGGCAGGTAATCGAGCGGCGCATCAGGCTTGTAGCCGATGACGCGCGGCAGAGCCGAAACGAGAAGCGAGTTGTAAGCGTGCACGCTGCGGCCGCCCTCGGCTTCGAAGCCTTCGGCGGAGAAGTTCAGCTTATAGGTCGCGTCGGCGAAGCGTTCGAGGTTGAGCGAAACGGTGACCTTGCCTTCGTCGTTACTCGTCTGATCGCCGAGGTCGATCGTCTGGGGGGAGCGCTCTTCCTTCCCGTCACGCAAGGGATCGTGGAAAACGTAGCCCTTGAATTCGTCGAAGGAAAAATTCGCCGGTGACAGCTCGAGCTTGCTCGCGATGCGGCGGGCGCTCGCGGGGGTGCCGTAGAGATTGCGCAGGGTCACGAAAGCCTGCACATCCTTCGGATCGATCCAGCCGCGCCCCGGTTCCTGGGAAAGGTGCGACTCGATTTTCATCCGGTCGGGGAGGAATTCTTCGACGTGAAAATTGTCCGAACCGAGGAGCGCGTCGCGCTTGCCGTTGCGCACGAGATAGACTTCGACCCGGTAGGCGCCGGTCGGCGATTCGTTCGCCGTTTGAAAATTCAGCTCCGCAAAACCCTTCGCAGGCAGGCGCAACTGGCGGACTTGCGCGCGGGCGTCACGCGCGTCGAAGACTTCCACTTCCACCGGCATACCTTCGAGGTTCCCCTGCCACGCGCGCTGTTTCACGATGCAGCCGATATGCACTTCGTCGCCCGGTCGATAGACGCCGCGCTCGGTGAAGACGAAGGCTTCGAGCTGCTCGGGCGAGACGTTCTCGACCCCGTCGATAGCGAAGCGGGAGAAATCGAGCGCCCGATCGGAGCGGGCGTAGGGCATGAAGGAAATGTCTTCACCGAGACGCGCGAGGAAGGCGACCGGCCGCTTCTCGCGGGTGGGATTGCCTAACGATGGGAAATTCACCCGGCCGTCGGCACTGCTCGTCCCGCCGACGAGAGGGACGCCGTTTTTGCCCAGGATTTGAACGGCGACGCCAGCGAGAGGCGCGCCCGTTTTGATCGACATGACGAAGACGTCGCTGCTGCCGTCGGTGTTTTTCTTCACCAGCAGGCCAAGGTCAGTGACGAGGATGAAGCGGCGATCGCTCGGGCCGCGTACGGTTTTCTTCTTCACCGGGTCCCATTCCCGCGCGCGGATGAAGAAGAGGCCGCGTTCGCTCCCGCCGTCGTCAGGCAATTGCAGGTGGCTGGAGAAATCGAAGGCGGAGTAGTTCGCCTTGAAGGGGTTCGTCACGTTGAGCGGTTGATGCTCGACGCCGATGCGCGAGATGTTTTCCTCGTCGAACTCGCCGAAGAATTCCGGATTCTCGAACGCGCCGTTGGTCTGGGTGACGAGATGGTTGATCTGATTCGAGGCGACCCGCGCGATTTCGTATTCGATCTCGCCGATGCCGCGCGACTTGATCGAGAGTTTGCGCTCGCCGTTAAGGGCGAGGATGCCACCGTTGCCCTGGATCTGGATTTCGCGTGGGAGCTTGGGCACAGCGACAATCGCGTCGTAAATCGCGGGCAAAGGGAAACCGCCAACGGCTTTTACGCCTTTATCGATGCGGACGTAGAGGCTGCCTTCCTCTTCGATGCTGAACTTGAAGGCGTGAGTCTGAGTCTGCTCGTGCTCGGATGGAATCACCGTGATAGCGACGGGTTTCGCATTTTTCAAGATTTCGTCGGTCACTTCGCGCGGGCTTTGCCACGTAGTGGTGGAAGCTCCGCTGGCACTCGACTCGGACGAGTCGTCCTCATCTTCCTCTCCGTCGTTTTCTGGAGCAGCTTCGCTGTCGTTAGGCGCGGTTTTCCGGGGCAAGAGGTAAACGTGGAGCGCCTTGCGAATTTCATCCGACTTCGCCGCGGCCGAAGTGCTCACGATCAGGACTTGCTCCGGGTCGCCATCGGCCGTGCGCACGATGCTGCCGCTGCTCTCTTCGACTTTGAAAAAACTGGAGGCGTCGGGCACACGCACCTTGTCTTCCGCTGCGCTCGCGGTCTTCGCGCCGCCTTGCGTGGTCCGGACGCCGTCGCTAACGACGAGCTTCATGAAGTCCTCATGCTCGGGCAGGATCAGCGGGACGCTACGAACGTAAGCGAGCCGGTCGTGCAGGCCGTAGGTGACATTAAAAAGCGGTGCAGATTTGCCGGCAAAAACATCTGAATCGCCGATCATGGAAAGCCCGATGTGCTGCTCGAGATCTTTCCGATCGACGCTGTGGGTAAAGGCCAAAGTCGCGACCACTTGCCGGATCGCAGGGTCTTTCGGGTTCTGGTAGAAATCGATTTCCTGGACGACATCGGAAAACACCGGGGTCGTTAGGGAAACTTCGTCGCGCTCGAGCAGGATGCGTTTCGGGAAGAAGTTTTTCTCGAAGGTGACGCGATATTTCTGGCCGGCTGGCCAATCATGTTTGGGCTTGAACGTGAGTTGCGCATCGGTCGTCCATTTCCACTCGCCCTCCGCGGGCGGCTCGAGATGGACGCCGCTGGCGACGGGTTTACCAACCTGTTCGAGACGCGCCACCGAAGCACTGAAGTGCACGACCAACGGCGCGGGTTTCAATTCCTGTTCCAGCTTCGTCACCGGGATCGGATCGGCGATGACCGCGACGGTGACCGGTTTCGGCCGCGCCTGATACCAACGCCAGCCCCACCAGCCTCCGCCGGCGAGGAGCAGGAGCATGAGCAAAAGCAGGAGGCTACGTCCGCGGTGACGGCGGACCGTGCCGCCGGTGTTGGCGAGCCAGGGAGGAGCGGTCCAAGTGAAACTGCCGAAGAGGAAGGCGAGGAGGCGTTTGAACATAGAGTGTTGGATGTTGAAGGGAATACGGAGGACGAGGCGAGATTCTTTCAGGGAATTTTAAAAAAAACTTCGGGCATGCGATAAGAAGGGCATGCCCGTGACTCGCAGCGAATTTCTCGTCACCCGCCGCAGCTTTGTCGACCGGCTGGGCGATTGGAACGACGGGAAACGCTGGCAGCAGTTTTCGATTCCTATTGGAAACTGATCCACCGCACGGCGCGCAAAGCCGGCCTAACGGAAAGCGAGGCGCAGGAGGTGGTGCAGGAAACACTCATCACGGTGGCGAAGAAGATCGATCGCCTGGCTTACGATCCGAAGCTTGGCTCGTTCAAGGGCTGGCTGCTCAACATCACGCGGTGGCGGATTGCGGATCAGTTCCGAAAGCGAAAGAAAGCCGGTGAGCAAAATGCAAAAACGCGGCGCGGCGAGGAGAGCCGGGGGACCTCGACCATCGAGCGGATCGCCGACCCGGCAGGGTTCGATCTGGACGCGGCCTGGGACGAGGAATGGCATCGCAATCTGCTCCAGGCGGCGACCCAGCAGGTGAAGAAAATGGTGAGCGCAAAGCAATATCAGATTTTCGATTGCTACGTGTTGAAGGAATGGCCGGTGCGGAAAGTCGCGCAGGAATTGCGGGTGAGCATGGCACAGGTTTATCTGGCCAAGCATCGCTTGACCGCACTCTTGAAAAAGGAACTGACGAAGGTGGAACGGGCTCGTTAGGGGGAAGTCGTGAATTAACTGGAAGTCAGTCATCTCGACTGACTCGGCGGGCGGGCTTCCAGCCTGCCCCGATGAACCGACCGGCTGGAAGCCCGTCGGCCGAGTCAGGCAGGATGCCTGACTTCCGAAAGCGGAAGAATGACGCGTGGCGTAGACCGGCGCGACAGTTGACGCTATAACGAGAACAAGTGCGCATTCCGCCGATTCCCGACCATGAAATGCTCGGCGTGATCGGGCGTGGCGGCTACGGCGAGATCTGGCTGGCACGCAGTCTGACGGGCGCCTTGCGAGCGGTGAAGGTGGTCTCTCGCGACACCTTTGAGAGCGAGCGCGCTTTCAATCGCGAGTTTGAGGGAATGGCTGCTTTCGAGCCGATCTCGCGCGCCCATGAGGGGTTCGTCGATATTCTGCATGTCGGTCGAAGCGTTTCCGGCGGTTCTTTTATTACGTGATGGAGCTGGCGGATGATCAGGTCAGCGGCGCGGAGATCGAGATCACGCGCTACGCCCCGAAGACGTTGAAGGCGGAGCTGGCGCACACTTTACCAGCCGATGAGTGCCTGCGGATCGGACTCCTCGTCGTGGACGCGCTCGGCGCCTTGCACCGGACGGGCTTGGCGCACCGCGACATCAAACCGTCGAACATCATCTTTGTGCAGGGCGTGCCGAAGCTGGCTGACATCGGGCTGGGGGCGGTGAGCGGGCAACAGTCGTTTGTCGGGACGGAAGGCTACGTGCCGCCGGAAGGCCCGGGCACGCCGCAGGCCGATATCTACAGCCTGGGGAAGGTGCTCTACGAAATCAGTATGGGGAAAGACCGGCTCGATTTCCCGGAGTTGAGCAGCAACCTCGATGAGCGCGAGGACAAGGAGCGGTTGCTGCAGCTCAATGAAGTCCTCCTTCGCGCGTGCGCGAACAGTCCGGCCAAACGCTACGAAAACGCGGACGAAATGCGGCGCGACCTGAAGCAGATCGAGGCCGGTAAGTCCGTGCGACGCCGTTCCCGGATGATGATCGTGATTCCTATTGCCATTGCTGTCATGCTGATCGCGGGAGTCGCGTTTTGGTCGGTTCACCATTTTGCTTTCCGAAAAGAACTCCCGACCGGCCCCGCGACGGCAACCGTCTCGACCGAACCTTCCGGCGCGATGATCGTGCTCGACGATCGAATGGAACGCAGCCCAGCGACCTTTCACAATGTCGAGCCCGGTAAACACAAGTTGCGCGTCATGCTGCCGGACTACGACCCGATCGAAATGGAGGTGACCATCGCAGCGGCGCAGAGTTGGCAACCGCCCGTGGTGAAGCTGGCGCGGAGCAAAGGCTCAGCCCAACTGGCGTCGAATCCGACGGGAGCGGAATTCGAATTGCGGCGCGAAGGCGAACCCACTCGCCGGGGAAAGACACCAACGTTACTGCACGACCTGCCAACAGGACTCTACGATGTGGTGGCGAAACGGTCGGACTGGGAAATGAAAGACCAGATCGAGATTAAGCGCGGAGGGGTCACGTTGAAAACGTTTCAGTTCGCCAACGGGAGCGTGAAGATCATCAGCGCGCCGGTCGGGGCCACGGTTTCGTTAGGCGGACGGACACTTGGACGAACCCCGCTGCTGCTGGACGATGTCAAGCCGGGCGACGTGAGCTATGAGCTGCAACTGACTGGCTTCAAAGCCGCCAAAGTCGAGGGCAAGGTTCGGCCTCGATCAGATTTTCCTGGCGACGCGTCTGGACAAGAAACTGAGCCCGGTGCGCGGCGAGGTTTGGCAAAACTCTCTCGGGATGCGCTTCGTGCCGATCGGCGACTGGCACATCAGCGCGTGGGAAACGCGGGTGCGCGACTGGGCCGCCTTTTGCGCGGCGACGAATCGTGCGCCGAGCAAGCCGGACTTTGCCCAGAGCGAGAATGACCCGGTGGTCAAGGTGAACTGGGACGACGCAACGCAGTTCTGCCAATGGCTGACCGAGAAGGAGCGGCGCGAAAATTTCCTCGACGAAACCGAGAGCTACCGGCTGCCGAGCGACAAGGAGTGGAGCCAGGCCACGGACCTGCCTAACGAGAGCGGAGATACGCCGGAAGAACGAGACGGGAGGGTGCGCGACCAGTTTCCGTGGGGCAGCCAATGGCCGCCGCCGAAAGCTTTTCGCCTAGTACACTCGGCATATACGACCTCGGCGGCAACGTTTGGGAATGGTGTTCCGATCTTTATAAACCCGGCAGCCGCTGGGGCGTGCTGCGCGGCGGATCGTGGGCCACAAGCAGCGGTCCGAGCTGCTTACGTCCTATCGGAACGTGATCGATCGCAGCGAGCGCGATGTGATTTACGGCTTCCGCTGCGTCTTGGTATCGGACGTGGAGCAGCCATGAATTGTAGCGTGCACTGTCTCAGCGCAGGATTGAGGTCGCGGTCCGGAAAATCCGCTGAGACAGCGGACGCTACAAGGCGAGAGAGCGGCGAGACGCCTAGTTGCTCGTCGGGATAACGGCAGGGGCTAGCGATGCCTCGGGCTTCACCGGCGTCTTGGCATCCTTCAAGACAAGCTGGCCTTCGAATTCGCGGCGGTAGTCCGCCACCATCATCGGCCGGGTTTTGTTATCGACCAATCCCTTGTAATTGATGATCCCGGTGGCGATCGACTGCGCGAGCTTCGCGCGCCAGGTGCTCTGGGCGATGAGGCGGCTTTCGCCGCGCTCGGTCAGGAATCCGCCTTCAACAAGGACGGCTGGGATCTTCGTCAGGCGCAGGACCGCGAAACGCGCCCGCTTGATCCCGCGGTCGCATTCCGAGAAATGGCCGAGGACCGAATGGTAGACACTCATCGACAGCGCCAGGCTCGGCGCGTCGACTGGGCTGCCGGCCTCCATGTTCATAAACCGTAGCGCCAGCGCGTCATCAGCTGTGGACGGCGCGCCGCGCGGTGTCAGTGAGAAAATTTCAAAACCATTGGCGGACGGGTTGAAATCGGTCGCGTTGAAATGAATGCTGACGAAGATGGCGTCTTTGGTCACGTTGGCGATCCGGGCGCGCAGCTCGAGAGGCACGAAGACGTCGCTGTCGCGGGTCATTTTCACGTTCAGGCCCTTCGCTTCCAGGAGCGGCTTGACGTTGCGCGCGACGTCGAGCGCGAAATCTTTTTCGTAACCGTAGCTGCTGATCGCGCCCCGGTCGGAGCCACCGTGGCCGGGATCGAGGATGACGGTCTTGAATTGACCAAGGTTGGTGATCATCTGCGGACGCAGTTGCGGTTCGAGGGTCTTCGCGAGGTCGACCCGTGAGACGAGGTATTGGCCGTCTTTTTCCGTAACCGGGAAGCAGAGCCAGCTGCGCGCGCCGTTGATCAGGATCTCGCGGCTGTCGAGCTGGACTTCGAGAGAATTCTTGCCGTTATCGAGACGGATGTGTCTTTCGGTCGGCGCCACTCCGGTCGGAAGCCCGTAGAACTGGGCGATGTTGTCGACCGAGAGGTATTCGCGGCCGCTGACCTTGACGATTTTCCAATCAGCGGCTGCGGCGCAAATCGCGGTGAGAGCCAGCCAAACTGTGAGGGTCGCAAAAAGCCTGGAACGTCCGGACATGGAAGACCAAGTATGGGATATTCGGCCTTCGACAGCAAGAAAAAAAGATTCCAGTAATTATAAACGTCGAGTGAAGCGGGGCCATTTCCGTGCTCTTCACGCAACATTGCTGTGCCGGAAAAATCGAAGCACGGGTCAAAGAGTTTGCCCGGACCACCGCGAGTGCCTGCCGAAGAGAAAAAGCCGAGTCGGATACGGCTCAATAGTCGTCTAACCAGCCGGCGCGCCGCAGGAGTTGTTTGAACTCCGGATCGTCCGCCGCCAGCGGGGGCAGCCAGAGCCCGAGGCGCTCTCGTTTCCACCAGACACCCGGCCGATTTGGCCTGACGAAGGAATACCGGTAAAGGACCGCGCGAACGTAGCGCGGCGGTTTTTCCGGGAACGGATTGGAGCGAAACAATCCCGCCGCACCGCGATCGTTTTGCAGCAGTTTCCAGATTAAGTTCAAGGTCCACGGATATTGGTTAGGCGAACCCATGGCGGCGAACCACATCTGCCAGTCGAACCGTAACTGATAGGGCGCGATCTGCGGCGGACGTTCGCCGAGTGCAACGGGCAGACCTTTGTAGGGATACGGTTTCCAATCGGCGTTGTCGTTAGGCTGGCGGTCGTTCGTCCCCTCGAAGACGACATTGAAACGCTCGTGTCCAACTGAACCAAAGGCGCCGTAGGTGTTCACCAGATCGAGCGGGTCGAAGGAGGTGTTCATGATCTGGTGTGGGGAGATGATGTTGAGCACCGGTTGAATGCTGAGCACGGCGACGAGCGCTGCGACCGTCCAGCCAGCTCCGAGCATCGGTCGCGAAACCACCGCGCGCTCCTGGGCCGCGCTGGCCTGATTCGTTAGGCTGCGCGGCAGGATTTTCGCCAGGGCGCGATCGTCGAAGCAGGCGACGGCGGGAATGATCGTGAGCAGGTTAAGAAAGGAAAGGTTGCCGCCGAGCGCGATCGAGATTTGAAAGGCGACAGTCACGCTGCCAGCGATGAGACGCGCGAGCCGCGGCCAGAAAACGAACCAGGGCGCGACCAATTCCGCGAGGTGATTAAAGAGAACGCCACTCCGTAAAATGACGCGCGGCAGGAAATGCAACCAGCGGCTGAGCCCATTTGGGATCGGCTGCGTCTCATAGTAATAATAGAGCGTGGTGAGATTTCGCCAGCTTTCGTCGCCGCGAATCTTGATCATTCCGGCGCCGAACATGATTCGGAAAATAAGCCAGCGAAAAAGCCAGAGGATGACGCGCGGCGGCGGCCGTTTCGGAAAAGGTCGCCCATCGAGCAGCGGGCAGAGAAAAATGGCGAGGAAGCCGGTCTCGAGCAGCTGTGTCTCCCAGCCGTAGCCGTACCAATCCTGTCCGAGGTGGACGAACGACATGTAGAGCATCCAGAGGATCGCGAGCAGGATGGCGTTGGCGTAGCCGCAGGCGACGACGCAAGAGAGCGCGAAGCCGATCCAGGCGGTGGCGACGAGCGCCGTGTCGGAATGATTAAACCAAAAAAGCGAAGGCAGTCGGAGAAACGCGCCTAACGAACCGCCAAGCACGGCCCGAATGCTGGTCACGAAGTTCCCGAGCGGCAGCAGACCATCCGAGCCGATAAGCGGAAGGATTTGGTTGGCCGCGACGAGAAAGGCGATCGCGTAGGTGAGGCCGACGAGCCGCAGGATAAGGAAGCGCGTTAGCCAATAGTTCTCTCGATCCGGCAGGGCGCGTTCCCATTCCTCCAGCTTCACGAAAAGAAATCGTGCACCGGGGAAACGCCGGATTCAAGGTTCTGGGGAGCACAGCCCACTGGCCTGTCGCATGCGGCGGTCGCTACTCCGGAGTCGCGTCTTTTTTCGCCGGCCGGCGGAGGAGTGTGATTTGCTTGATCCGGGAAGAATCAGAGGGGCTCCAGGTCGCGATCTCGGGATCGTCCTTGAAAGCTTCGTGCACGATGCGGCGCTCGTAGGAATTCATCGGCTCGAGCTGGAGCGGCCGGCCGGAAAGCCGGACGCGCTCCGCCAGCTGGCGAACGTGGTGCACGATCTTGTCCTGGCGCATCGAGCGATACATTTCGCAATCCACGATCCATTTGGGCGCGTCCGAATCCTTCGCCTGCACAACCCGGTTGAGAAGAAACTGAACGGCGTCGAGCGTCTCGCCTTCACGACCGATCAGGCGATCGGCTTCTTCGGTGTAAATCTGGAGCGTCGGATTACCGCTCTCGCTTTTCGTCTCCTCGATCTCCACCACGAAACCCAGGTAGCCCAGCATCGTGTCGAGCAACTCCTTCGCGTTTACGGTCGATTCGGCTTCGGTGCTCATCAGCGTCCTTTTCCTTTTCTCTTTGTCGGCTGATTCACTTTCTCCAATTTCGGCACTGGCTGGCTCCGATTCTGATACAGCTGCAGAATCGTAAACAGGTTCTGAGTTGTATAATACAAAGCAAGGGCGGCGGCAAAATTGTAGCAAAAAACGACGAAAATCAGCGGCATGAACATCATGACCCGCTGCTGGGTAGCGTCGCCACTTTTCGGCGTGACATGCGTCATCCAGAAACTCGTCCCGGCCATGATCAAGGGCAGGATGTTGATCGGCCAGCCGAGGCCCGGGATATGCCCGATGGTGTCCGGTTGGGAGAGATCATGCACCCAGAGGAAGCTGGCGTTGCGCAGCTCGACCGCCTGGCGCAGCATGGTGAAGAGGCCAAAGAAAATCGGGATTTGGATCATCATCGGCAGGCAGCCGCTGACCGGGTTGATCCCATATTCTTTGTACATCTTCATGACCTCGGCGTTCATCTTCGTCGGGTCGTCCTTGTACTTTTCCTTCAGCTCCTGCATTTTGGGCGAGAGGGCCGACATCCGGCGCATCGACTTGTTCGCCTTCGTCTGGAGCGGCCAGAGGATGAGCTTGATGATGGCGGTCAGGATGAGGATCGCGACGGCGTAGTTGCCGACAAACCGATGAATCAGATTCATCAGGTTGAGCAGCGTCTGGCTGACCAATTTCCAAAGACCGAAGTCCATAATCTCGGCTTCGTCGTGCGTCAGTTGCGCGAGGCGGTTGTATAATTTCGGGCCGAGGTAGAGCTGGAATTGCGCGGTCGCGGTCTGGCCGGGTTGGACCTTGAAACCCGGCATCCCCATCGCGCCTTCGATTCCATACTCGAGTGAGCCGTCCGGTTTTTTGAACGACTCGAAGCGCTCCGCCCAAACGCCGGTCGCCTTCGCGCCGAGCGGAGTAATGAGCGTGGCGAAAAATTGATTGCTCACCCCGAGCCACTCGGCATTGCCGATCTTCTCGTCGAAGAACTGCATCGCAGCGCGCTTCTGCACTCCGACAAACGGATAATTCTGCTCCGCAAACCAGGCCACGTCGGTCGTCTTCGTCTTGCCGTCGATGCACCAGGTGACGCGGGTGTAGTTCGGCAGGTCGTTGTGATGAATCGGCGCGGCGGAGCCGAGCGCGATGTAATAGCCGGGATTGATATAGGCCGCCGCGCCGCCGTTCTGGAAATCGATCTCCATCTGCGCGACGTAGTTGTCCTTCTCGTTAGGCGCGGAGCTGAGAGAGAACTTCTTGCGCAGCTTTATGTTATTCGGCAGGGCGCGCTCAAATTGGACGCCTCCCTCCCCTGGCACGACCGAAAATTCTTCCAGCGTCGGGGCGGAAGGCTTGTCGATGATCGCGCCGATCGGGAGATCCTGGTGCGCATTCAACTTCACCGGCGCGCCATTTTCGCCCTTGTGTTTCGGCAGGATCGCCTCGGCAATGCCACCGCCGCGATTCGTCAGGAGGAGCTCGAGATCGGAATTGCGCAGGGTCGTGGTCTTTTCGAC
>JBBPZW010000037.1:0-27997 GCA_038198475.1 Chthoniobacterales bacterium
ACTCACGGTGCCCCACGGCACATCCCGTCGGCAGGTATTGAAAACACTGGGCGCGGGCGCGGTCGGTCTCGCGGGCCTGCGCATGCTTACCGGCTCTGCCCGGGCAGCCAGCAGCGCCGTCAGCGACGCTGATGTGCTCCAGTTCGCGCTCAACCTCGAGTACCTCGAGGCTGAATATTATCTCTACGCCACCACAGGCCAGGGATTGCCTGCAAATGACATCACCGGCACCGGGACGCTCGGAACGACGATTGTTAAGGCGAATCCGGTAGTGCCTTTCAACACCCAACTCTTCGCCGACTTCGCGAACGAACTAGCAGACGACGAACAGAACCACGTCGAGTACCTACGAAAGACGCTGCAATCCCTTGGCGTGACACCGGTGGCGCGGCCGCCGCTTGATTTGCTCAACAGCTTCAACACTCTCGCGCAAGCCGCCGGCATCGGAGACTCATTCGATCCTTTCGAAAACGAGGTAAACTTCCTTCTTGGCGCCTTCATATTTGAGGATGTGGGGGTGACCGCCTATCGCGGTGGCGCCAAGGTGATCAGAAGCAACAGCTTGATCTTCGCCGCTGCTGGTGTTCTCGGGACTGAGGCGTATCACGCCGCGGGTGATCGCGCTTACCTTCTCGGCCTCAATGACCAGTCAGTTATTGATACGGCGCAAAGAATTTCCAACCTGCGAGATTCGCTGGATGGGGTGAAGGATGATGATCAGGGTCTGATGAAAGATGACATGGGGAACATTGCGCCCACAGATGAGAACTCGCTCGTGTTCGCGCGGACCACGCGGCAGGTGCTCAATATCGTTTATGGAGCAGTAGGTGCGTCGAGCGGCCTGTTTTTCCCCAGTGGCCTAAATGGCGTCATCTCGTAACCGGCGAGATTAACCGCTCCATTTTCCGAGGAGAGAGTCAGTCCGGGAGCAGTCGCAGCTTGGCGATCACCCGCTTGTTGGAGGATCGGCCGAGTTGCTGGCTGCTGCCCAACGTCTCTAGACAAGGCTTGCGCAACAAGCAGCGAGTGCCGAGCTCCGGATTCGGCCGAACTCCTGGCGTGAGTGACTCTTGTGGCCGTCGGCCAACGGGCGATCTCTCGACGAAAGCCTGCTAGGCCAGTAGCTGAGAGAAGCCTGCGAGTGTGCGGTTGATTACTTCAAATTGAGGCTCATCTTGTGGATCTGGGATTGCTCTAAGTGAAGGCGAACACGACATTAAGAAGAGGCTTTCGAAACCGCATTTTGGGCCATCTACCCCCTTCTGTCCTGCGAAGATTTCAGCCGGAATTAAAGAAGGTGGAGCTGGTCTACGGAGATCCGCTCTATGAGTTAAAAAAACCCGCTAAATACGTTTACTTTCCGGAAACGGGCATGGCTTCGATCGTGACCGTGCTGAAGGATGGTAGCCAAACAGAAGTCGTGACGGTGGGCTGCGAAGGGATGATCGGTTTGCCGGTTTTCCTGGGTGCAAAGACCAGCGCTCGCAGAGCTTTTTGGCAATTGCCGGGCACTGCCTTTCGAATGGAAGCGGCGGCGCTGCGTCGGGAGACCCGATGGGGAGGGCCGCTTGCTGAGACGCTCCACCTCTACGCGTTGGCGCTGTTTACTCAGCTCGCGCAACTAGCCACCTGCAATCGATTTCACACCATGGAGGAGCGCTGTTGCTTCTGGCTCCTGATGACACACGACCGCGTCGCGGGCGATGATTTCGATCTCACCCACGAGTTCCTTTCACAGATACTGGGCGCTCGGCGGGCTGGGGTAACGGAAATCGCCGGAAATCTGCAGGAAAAGGGACTAATTCGTTACCGGCGGGGACACATTAGAATCCGGAACCGGAAGGGCCTCGAGAGAACAACGTGTGAATGCTATGGCATCGTCCGAGGGGAATACAAACGTTTGTTGGGCTGATCCAATCGCAGAGCCGCAAGGTGCACACCTCCACGAGACACGCAAAGCAGCTATTGTTGATAAAGGGACGGCGATCGTTGCTACGTCGCCGGGGTGGCCACTCCGCCCGAGTGCGTAAGAAACTCCAAGTGCCGGCGTAAGGTAAGCAGACCCCGCCGGATCCTCGCTTTCACTGTGCCAAGCGGAATATCCAAACGCTGTGCAATCTGAACCTGGGTGAGGCCGGCAAAGAATGCCAGCCTGATCGCTTCGCGTTGCGGCACGGCAAGCGCCTCCAGCGCGTTTCGAACATGGTTTCGCTCCTCCGCGCAAAGAAATGGCGGGTTCGGCCTCGGCGCTGCCCCTCTCTCAAACTTGATCTCAGCCGCCGCCGCCTCAGCTGTCCGACAATGTCTCTCTCGGGAGCGTAATGCATCGATCGCTCTGTGGCGCGCGATCATTACAGACCAAGTGGAAACGCTGCCTCTCGCAGCGTCGAACGCCGCGGCTTTCTTCCAAATTTGAACAAAAGATTCTTGCAAAACGTCCTCCGCCTCTTTGGAGTCCCTTAGCATTTGGCAGAGGAGCGAAAAAAGCATTGGAGCCTGGCGGCAGTAGAAGGCAGCAAATGCTGATTGATCGCCGTCCGCGAGGCGTCGCATTAACCGCCGATCCGCTTGCACCGCCTCGTCATCTGCAATTTGGCGCCTCTTGGGCAACGACGAGCGTCCGACCGATATGGTCACGGACGCGGACAACGCTTCAGCCTTAAGACCCTCCGGCAATCGCTCGCATTTTTGCCGCAGCTTTTTGGACACGCAATTGAAACGGTTTTCGACACCACGACGGATGTAAATTAATGTACGTTATCGGACATTGCATCCATATTGTCCCTCTGATATGTACGGTTCAAGACACAGACCGATCCGACGAAGACTTCCAATCGTCTCCGTCCAACATTGTTGCATCCGAATCACGCCGAGCAACGAATACGTGGTATGCGCAATAGTTCGCTTGCTGTCGGCTCGCCGGATATGGCAAGACATCCGTCGCCCGCGCAGACCGCGTCCATACTTTCGACCACGGCCTTCCAGAACCGCCACTAATAGTGAACGTAACTATCGATCTCAGCGAACCATCTCTCCGGCGATTCTCCAAAGGCAAAGTGCGCCGTCAACCGAAGCGTCGGCAAGCAGCTCTCACGGGACGAAAAGAAGAGCCATCGCTGCCGGCCGTTGGTACCATGGCGCGGACCAAACGACTGATCTTGGCAGCCTTGCGCGTCTGGGAATTGAAACACGGCATCCGAGACTAACGAGTGCTCCGGCATAGACGAAGCGAGTCGACCTGACTGCACGACTCAGGGCCAGAAGTCGTAAAAGAGCGTTAGGCAGCGCCTCGAGAATGGCGTGAAGGTGGCGTAAAAGAGCTACTACTCTCGCCAGTCTTACGGCTCGGTCATTTGCGCGGTGAAGCCATGCTTGCCGCTGCCGACGGAATCCAAGAAGTAGCCGCAAATCTGTCCGGAGTTGTTGATGCCGGTCGCGGCGGTGCTGTAAGAACCAGGGATATCGAAGGTCACGATGCGATGAGGGAGATGGAGGATCATGCCGTGGCAATTGTAGTCGATTGCCTTGTCCTCCCATTGCCCGGCAATATCTCCCTGGTCGTTGATGCCCGACAAAAGAGTGAAGGATGAGCGGGGACCCGAAATGGGGAAGGTCACGTTGCCCAGGGGGTCGCGGTAGAAACCGAACGCTCCTACCTCCCTGTTGGTCAGGAAGAACCCGACGATCTCGCCCTGGTTATTGATCCCTGTCGGCACCACCGCGATGGCACTGGGGACTGAGATTAGGACGCGCTCGCCTCCGATACTGGCGAAGCCCGCGACGACCCCGTTCACCGTGTAGGTGCCAACAAAGTCTCCCGCATCGTTGATGCCGTTCACATTCGTGAGCACCGCCCCAGGAAAGTCGTAGGGATGAAAATGCCTGCCATTGAAGAAGAAGCCATGCTGCCCGGTCGTATCATTGAACCAACCGCAGACGTCCGAGCTGTTGTTGATCCCTTTAGCGATGGTATTGAGTCTCCCGGGCGCGGTAATCGGTTGCCGGAAGGTGCCGTCGGCCTCGCGCTCAAAGTCGAAGGTGAGGTTATAATAGTAGAAGAAGCCGACCACGTCTCCGGCGTTGTTGATGCCGCTGCACTGGGTCCCGATTGAAGGAAGGAGAGGATAATCGAACGTGTCCAGGATGGTGACGGCGGGCCGGGGTAATTGTGCGCCCGCTTCAAGGGCCAGGAAATTCAGGACCACCAAGAGAGAAAGGGCGACCTTCAACATGCTGCGAGAAGAGCAAAGCGAGATTGGCGGGTCAAGGAAATTCGTGGTGGGCTTGGGGCCGGGAGGAGCAGACGGGGTCAGCGCGGAGAAAAATAGGGTCGGTCCTAGAATCTCGGCATTCCATGGGAACTTAGGTTGCGCCCTCGCGGTGCGCGTGCTGGGTTGTCCAGGCCGGCGCAATCGCATCGCCCGTCTCATGCGTGCCGAACGCCTCTTTGCCCGGGCAGCGTCCAAGTATCGCCATGCCACGACCGACAGCCGTCATGGCGGTCCCATCGCGCCCAACCGCCTCCCAGGCCTCAGGGTCCAACATCCTAACCAAGTCTGGGTGACCGATGCCACCGGCGTCCTCACCGCTCAGGGCTGGCTCTATCTGGTCGCGGTCTTGGATATCTGCAGCCGGCGGGGTGGTCGGCTCGGCCGTGAGTCCCATCCTCGTCGCGCCACTCACGATCGCCGCGTTGGCGCATGGCCCTGCGCCAACGCCAGCCCGGAGGTACCCTCATCGCCCACTCCGACCGGGGCAGTCAGTTCGCCAGGGCCGCTTACCGCCAGGTCGTGGCCGAGCAAGGTCTGCTCGCTTCCATGAGTCGAGCGGGTAACTGTTACGATAACGCCTTTATCGAATCGTTCTGAAGTAGCCTCAAATACGAGTTGGTTTTTCACCACCGCTTCGCCACCCGCACCGAGGCCCGCACGGCCATCTTTGATTACATCGAAACCTTCTATAACCGGACCAGACTGCACTCCGGTTTTGCCTACACCAGCCCCATCACCTTTTAATAAGAGAACGAGCAGAATAACCGCGAGTATAGAGCATCCTAAAGAATCGCGCGCGCGCGACTTGTTAGTCCTGTCGATTTCAGGAGTTTCGCCCTCTGACTGCGCGCCGAAGCAGAAAGAGTTGGCCTTTGCCGCGGCTCATCAGCACGTGCTGGGCCTTTCATTCCCGTCCTGACAGGGGAGAGTTACTTCTTCCCCTTGATCTCGAGCTTGCGGTAGAACGTGGCCCTGCTGATGCCGAGCGCGCCGGCGGCTTTTTCGCGGTTGCCTTTGAACTTCGCGAGCGTCGCCTCGATGTATTCGCGCTCCTGCTCCCGGATGAATTCATCGAGCGACTTGCCGACTGCCTTTAGCCCGCGGGCCCTGCGGGCTGCTTCTTCGTATCCAGCCTCGGTGACCTGCGGCGGTAGATCGCCCGCAGTGATGGTGTTGTCATCGCAGAGTGCGCAGGCGCGTTCGATGGCGTTCTCCAACTCCCGGACGTTGCCCGGATAGTCGTAGTTGCAGAGTAGCTCCAAGGCCTTTTCGTCGATTTTCTTCAGTCCGGTCCCGGTCTGGGCGGCTTGCTTTTCCAGAAAATGTTTTACGAGGAGCGGGACATCTTCGAGCCGTTCGCGTAGGGCGGGGATTTCCACCGGGATCACGGCCAACCGGTAATAAAGATCTTCGCGGAAGGAACCGTCGCGGATTTTTGGCTGGAGAGGCTCGTTGGTCGCACCGACTACGCGCACGTTCACGGGCACGCTCTTGTTGTCGCCCACGCGACGCACTTCGCGCTCCTGCAGCACGCGGAGCAATTTTGTCTGGAGCGAGGTTGCCATCGAGTTCACTTCGTCGAGGAAAATGGTGCCGAGGTTCGCCTCCTCAAAAAGGCCGCGCTTGTCCGACACCGCTCCGGTGAAGGCGCCTTTTTTGTGCCCGAACAATTCCGACTCGAGAAGATTCTCGGGCAGCGCGCTGCAGTTGATCGCGACAAAGGGATGATGCTGCCGGTTGCTGTTGAAATGCAGACCGCGCGCGACCAGTGCCTTGCCGGTGCCGCTTTCGCCCTGGATCAAAACGGTGCTGTCGGTGTCGGCGACCTTGTTGATCAGGTTATAGACGATCTGCATTTTGCTGCTCGAGCCGATGATATTCTCGAACTTGTATTTATTCTTCAGCTCCTTCCGCAGGTAGGTGTTTTCCTGTCGGGCGGACTGGAATTCGAGTGCGCGCTGCACCGTCATTTGCAGTTCGTCGATCTTGAACGGCTTCGGCACGTAGCCGTGCGCACCCATTTTCATCGCCTCGATCGCGGTGTCGACCGACGCGTAAGCGGTGATCAAAATGACCAGCGTCTGCTTGTGATGCTCCTTCACGTGCCGGAGCACGTCGAAACCGCTCATCGACTCCATCTTCGCGTCGGTGATGACGATCTGCGGTTCGATCGCCTCCATCTGCTCGACCGCCTTGGCGGCGGAGTTGAACGGGAAAACCTGATGCCCTTTTTCCCGGCAGAGGGTGACGATCACCTCTACCATCGCTGGCTCGTCATCGATTATGATGATCTTGGCCATATTCTCAGGTCGGAGACTATTTCACGGATGAGAAAAGAAAAGGCAATATGAGAACAGTTGAGTCACGGAAGGGGCAGGGGGACCCCGGCGACCAGCATCCACGGCACCGGTTCATTCCAAGCGATAATCTTTTCGCAAAGCCCAGTGCCTGGATTCTCAATCGGCAAAGCAATCAGATCCGCCTGAAAACCAGCGCGGATTTTCCCCAACGACTCCCCTTGATGCAGCGCTTGCGCGGGATTCGTCGTCACCATCTCCACGATGCGCTCAGGCGCGAGCCACGGATGCGCGTCGCGGACAGTTTGCATTTCCGAGAAAAGGCTGAGCGACGAATTGCTGGCGAGACTGTCTGTCCCGAGAGAAATGTTGAACCCGAGGCCGGCGAGGCGGCGAAGCGGAAACGGTGCGTGCCGAAAATACCGGCTGCTCCGCGGGCAATGCGCAATGTGAAAACGCGGCCCGCGCTCCAGCCGGGCGAAGTCTTCCTCGGTCAGTTCGTTCAAATGCACGACGATCCAGCGCTCGTCGATCACGTCCCGGTCGAGCATGAGCGCGACGGGTGTTTTTCCATCGCCGCAATCATCCATCGGGCGGCCGAGGCTTTGGAGGAGTTGAAAGAGCCGCCCGGTTCCCTCGCTAAACATTTCCATCTCTTCCGTCGATTCGGCGAGGTGCATCATGAGCAACGCCCCGTTCCGCGTCGCGGCTTCCTTTGTGAGGCGCATCAACTCGGGCGAGACCGTGTAAGGCGCGTGTGGGCTGAGCCCAAATCCGCCGCGCCAATTCTCTCTTCCCCGAAAAGTGGCGAGCGCGTCGTCTAACATCTCCGCGGGCGACAACCGCGGGCGCACGTCGATCAATTCCGCGAACCACCAGGTCCGCAGCGGCGGGGGCGACATCCGCGCGAGAAGCGCCGGCATCGATTCCACATTGGCAATCGTCGTCGTCCCCCAGAGCCGCGCCTCGACGAAGCCGCCTGCAATCGAGTTGAGATAATCGTCGTCCGTCAGATCGCGGCGCAGTCCATTGATCTGAAGAATCCAGTCGGCGAACGAGCGCTGCGGCTGGATCGCGCCCCGGAGCGCGGTGAAATCGAGATGGCAATGCGCGTTAATCAGCCCGGGCAGCAGGACGACCTCGCCCAGGTCGGTCACCGGCCCGCTGCGGGCGGCCTGCACTTTATCCCCGCGGCCGACGTCGACGATTTGGTCGCCCTCCACCGCGACCGCGCCATTTTCGATCCGCGCACCGTCCATCGTCACCACGGTTCTCGCGCGATAGATCATTTCCCGTTCACCTCCCGCGCCGCTTCACTCCGTTTCGGAGGAGGAATCTTCTTTCACCGCCTTGCGCATCTCCGCCACGAGCAGATTGCACGCTTCCTGGCAGAGCAACGGCATCACATTTTCCCCGCGGCCGGTCTGGTCGAGGGGCGCGATGTATTTATCCAGCGGCAACCGCAACGAAGGCCGCGCCTTGCTTTCATCGCGCGCCCACAAAATCGTCCGCAGACATCCCGGCGCGCCCCCTTCCGAACGGCAGACCCGACCGATCACGGCGTCTGCTTCCTCATCGGAAATGCGGGCGGCCACGCGATAGATGCCGGTCTGGCGATTGAGCGTCGCCCGCAGCGGAGTTGTCGTTAGGCGGTTCGCTTCCCAGGCCGCAAGGATCGCCAGGCGTCCGGGATAAAACGCTTCCAACGCAAGGTGGAGCGCGGCTATGTCTGCTAATTCCAGGAGCCAGCCGTGGCGCAGGTCGGGCGCCGTTTTCAAGGGCCGATACTGTCCGGTGTCGTCCAGTCGGGCGATCGCCGCGGCGTCGTCAGGCGAATGAAAGACTTCAAATTCGGGGCGGGCTTCATCCTCGCGATGGCAAAGGGCAAAGCCCTCGCCATTCTTTACGATCAAGACCTGCCCGATACCGCGGGCACCGGAAGCGAGCCACTCCCCGAGCACCCGCTCAATGCGCGGGGGCATGCTTTTTCTTTTTCGCGCTGCACAGTTTCCCCGCCATCAGCACCGCCACGTGCTCGAGGAAATCGCGATCGTCTTCGCTGAAGGCATTGAGCTTGTCGCTTTCCACGTCGATGATCCCGACGACCTTTTCATTGGCTTCGCTCAGGATCGGCACCACGATCTCCGAGAGCGTAGTCCAAAAGGCGGGCAACCAGCGCGGATCCTCGCGCACGTCGCCGACGAGGAGGGTCTCCTGTGTCTCGGCCACCACCCCGCAAAGTCCCTGCGTGACCGGAAACCGCGCGTAAGTCGGCGGACGATCTCCGGTTCCCGCGACTATCACGAAATCGTCGCGTTCGATTTTGTAAACGCCCATCCAACGATAGTCGCGCTCCTTTCGCACCATTTCCGCGGCCCGTTTCACACTGTCGGGTGTCTTGGGCGCGGCCAACAGGAAGGCCGCGAGATCCTGCAAGAGCTTAGTTGAGTCGGTTTTCAAAATGCCGGTAAGGACAACAGTTTACGCAATCGCGCTGAGATCAAGGGCCGCGCCGTCAAAAGCTGCCGCCTGCGCGAGAATGATTTCGGCAAATTGCGGCTCGGTACCGAGCGCGCTTGCGTAATAAAGACTGCGGCCCTGGAGGTGGTGCGGATTGCGCCGGAAGACCTCGCGCTGGCTCGCCGCCGCGGTCGGCTCCGGCTCGATCCCGAGCAAAACCGGGATGTCCTGGTAGCTGTGCAGGCCGTCGGAGATAAAAAAAGGCACGACTACCACGTTCGGGCAGTTCGTTAGGCTGACCCAGTCGGAAATAAGCGGCGCTTCTTCCATGTAGGTGTTCCGGACCGAGCCGTAACGCCCGAGCGCGTCGATCTTTTCCACCTCGCGTTTCGCCGCCACCGCGCTGTTGTCGTTCAAGGCCGTCCCGTGCCCCACGATGAGAAGCGACGTCTCCGCCTCGGGAACGTCGGGCGCGATCTCCCGCGCACGCTGCAGGAGCAACTCGGTCACTCCCGGATGATTCCCGACCGGGGCGCAATATTTCCAGGCCTGTCCATTCGCCCGAGTCGTTAGGCGGCCGTCCAGCTCCAGCTCGCGCGGGATCACCGTCTGGGTAAAATACCCTTCGCTGATGAAATTCGGGACCACATAGACTTCGCGGATTTCGGGATCAGCAAAGAAAAAGAGCGCGTCGCGCAGGCTCGGTTCCTCTTTCCAGAAACAACAAGCCACTTCCCGAAAAACTCCCCGGTCCCGAATCGCCGCGGCCTGCGCGAGGCTGGGCGCGCTCGAGTCCGGGTTCACAGTCGAGCCGTGGCCGACGATCAAAAGCGCGCTCGATGCTGATGAGATAGTCACCTTCGTAGCTAAACTCAGGAATATCATTTGTCACCGCCCCAAACTAAACTCTCGTCCACCAACGACTTTTTTTGCTAATGCGGGGCCATGAAAACCATCCTCAGCCTCATCGCGCTTGTTCTCCTCGGTCTCTCGGCAGACAACACGCTGGCGCAGCACTGGCGCCAGTATCAGCATGACGGAGGTCACAGAGGCCAATCCAACGTCAGTATCAACCCGCCGGCCCTCGCACCGGTCTGGTCAGCCACGGGTTTTATCGAGCCGCGGATCCTCGGTGATACACTCTACGCCCGGAAGAGGGAGAGCCTGTCGACGCGCGTGGCTGCCTTCTCCCTTGCCGATGGTCAGGAGAAGTGGAGCACGCTCGGAGATGGCGTCTATTTCGGGAACCTCGCGGTCGCAAAAGATTTCCTCATCCTTGAGGGCTTTAATTACAACGGCGGCTCCAGCGACGTTTTCGTCGTGCTCGACGCTGCGACCGGTCAAGAGCGTTACCGCATTGATCTGCCGCTCGAATTTTCCTTTTCCGAGCCAAATCTGGTGAAGGAACCAGGCGGATTTGTCGCGTATTGCACGGATGGCGGCACTCTCGCGGCGGTGCAGGTGGGAAAGGATGCGGCTACTATTCTGTGGACCCAGACGGGCGACATCGGGCTGTCCGAAGCGACGATCGTCGGAGATTCGGTCATTACCTTTGGGGCTGGTGGCACAGGCTCGGCTTTTGTGCGTACGAGCGGAGCAAAATCCGTCTTTTTCAACGGCGGGCCCAGCCTCATGTCTGCGCCAGCCTCGGCCAACTCGCGCCGCGGAGATTTCTACGTCAAACTCGACTACAACACCGAACGAGTGACCCGTGTTCGCGCATTTCATTACAACAGCAACGAATCGATCGAGCTGCTCTGGACCCGTGTCACGCCCTTCAATCAGTCGGGTGGAATGGTGGCTATCGGTTCCGACGGCAATCTCTATGCGGTGGGCAGCGGCGAAATTGCAATCATCGATCCTAACGACGGCTCCACCATTAAGAGTATCCCATTTCCCTTCGCCAACGGGAGCACTCCCGCCCTGACGGGGAACGTGCTTTGGGTCTACTCCGATAAGGACACCTATGCCTACGATTCTTCTTCGCTCGATCTGCTCGCGACCTTTCCCGGTAGTCCGGGGTTTAACTTCGGTTTCGATTCGGTCGGCGCGTTTGTCCCGGGCACGGCGGCCCTGAATTTCAAGGACCGGATCCAGGTTTATCGAGAGAACCCCTGAAACGCTGAGGCGGCGAACCGACCCGGTGAAATGGGTCAAGGACCTGTTCAGTCCGACGAATCTTCTTCGGACTCCGCCTTGTTACCTTGTTCGCCATAGACCTGTCGCAGGATACGTCCGATCATCGGTGCCGCGGCCGAGCCGCCGTGGGCCCTGCTGCCGACATCTCCTTCGTAGAGCGCGGCGAAGGCATATTGCGGGTGCTCTGCCGGAACGAAGCCCGCAAACCAGGCCGCGGTCCGCTCTTTTTCCTTCGGGCCCCATTGCGCGGTGCCGGTTTTTCCCGCCACCGAAACTTTATCCAGGCTCGCCTGGTGCGCGGTCCCGGCCCCGGCGTTAACCGCATCTACCATTGCGGTGTGGATTTGTTCCATCACCATCGGCGAAGCGTCGATCGTCTTTTTCGCGCGGATCGAATAGGCCGCGACAATTTCGTTGCTCACCGTTTGTACCTGTTCAACAAGACGGGTCTGATAAAACGTCCCACCATTGGCCACGATCGCCATCGATTGCGCCATCTGCAGCGGCGTCGTGAGGATATCGCCCTGGCCGATCGAAAGATTCGCGATGTCGCCGCTGAGAATTTTTCGACCATGCGCCGCCTTCATGTATTCGTCGTTAGGCAAACGCCCATCTGCTTCGCCCTTCAACGGGATACCGCACTTCATGCCGTAGCCGAGCCTGGCCGCCCAATCGAGAATCGGTCCCGCGCCGGTCCGGATCCCGACCTGGTAGAACCAGGTGTCGCATGACTCGGTCAGCGCCTGGATGAAGTTGAGCGAGCCGCGATCGCTCTTTTTCCAGTTGTGGAAAGTCGTGTTGCCAACGTCCATCGCCGGCACGCATTCGTACTGATCGTGTGGAGTGATGGTGTTGCTCTCAAACGCCGCCAGCCCGACCGCAACCTTGAAGGTGGAACCCGGAGGATAGGCGGAGCGGTAAGCGCGCGGCAGGAGCGGAATATTGGGGTCGTCCTGCAACTTCTTGAACTTCGCGGTCGAGATCGACGGAATGAATTCGTTAGGGTCGTAGGTCGGCCACGAAGCCAGGGCGAGGATGTCGCCCGTGTTCGGATCGATGATCACGATGGCGCCGCGTTTCGCCTTCGCCGCGAGCGCTTTCTCTGCCATTTCCTGCAGCTTGAGATCGATCGTCGTGACGACGTTGTAGCCGGGCACGGGCGGTTCCACGACGCGCTCGGAAGTTTTCCGGCCGTCGCGGTCGAAGGTCACTTTGAACTTCCCGTGGCGACCGGTCAGCATGCTGTTGAAGGTGAGCTCCAATCCTTCGCGGCCTTCGGTTTCGGGCCAAAGGACCTGGCCGTTTTGGATAATGCCGTCGGCGTTGCGGCTCGTGCGGCCGGTGTAGCCGATAACCTGGCCGGCCACACTCTTGTGCGGATAAACGCGCAGGTAAATCGGCTTGAGCGAAAGCCCGGCCGGCAGGTTGTCTTTCAGTTCGCCGCGTTCCTCTTCGCCCAGGTTTGGCGCAATCTCGAAAGGGAGAAAGCCGCGATTGTGATAGTGCCGGAGAATTGCGTTGTCGGTCACCTCAAACGAACGGCCGAGCCGCTTCTCTGCCGCGCGGATTTTCTCGCGGGCAAAAGCGACCACCTGCGCGTCGGAGAAATCGAGCGGGGTGGGGAAGTCGATCGCTAGGTTATAGCTTAGTTTATTTTGCGCGAGCGGGTTGCCGTGCCGGTCGGTGATCTGGCCGCGCGGTGCGGGAATATCGAGGACGTAAGTGCGCGCCTGTTTCTGCGTCTCGAAAGTCGGTTTAATCGTCTCCTCAAAAGGCGTCGCCGCCGGCTCCTGCGCCAGAGCAGCGACCGGCCACGCTAGAAGAAGCAGAATGAACCACGGATTACACGGATGAGTACGGATATGGGAGAAGAGGTTGGAATTCAAAGCATTCTGATCCGTGCAATCCGTGGTCAAATTCTCTGCAGTCGAGTGCTCAATGCCGCTCCAGGAAGCGATGCACTTCCTCCGCCAACTTCTGGCCTATCCCTTCGGTCGATGCAATTTCTTCCACGCTCGCTTTGCGCAGCCGCTGGACCGAACCGAATTTGCGCAGGAGAAGGTTTTTTCGGTTCTGGCTCACTCCTGGACAATCGTCGAGAATGCTCTCACCGATCCTCTTTTTCATCAGCAGCTGGTGATAGGCGTTGGCGAATCGATGCGCTTCGTCGCGAATCCGCTGCAATAAACGAAGCGCGCCCGAGTCCGGTGGGAGCTGCAATGGCATGGCGCGACCCGGCCGGTAAATTTCCTCAAACTCCTTCGCCAAGCCGATGATCGGGAGATCATGCAGCCCGAGCCGCTGCAGCTCGCGGCAGGCCGAAGAAAGCTGTCCCTTGCCGCCATCGACGATGATCAGGCCGGGCAGCCTAACGGCGACGAAATTGTCGTTCCGCGCGAGGCGCAAAGCGTCCACTGGGTTTTCCTGAGAAAACTCTGCCGCGTCCGGATTCTCCGCGCGCGCTTGCAAGAGGACACGCGAATAGCGTCGCCTAACGACCTCGGCCATGCTCGCAAAATCGTCCTGCCCTTCCACTGTGCGAATCCGATAGCGCCGATAATTATTTTTATCCGGCACGCCGTCGCGGAAGGAAACCATCGAGGCCACGACATGGGTCGTAGAAATGTTCGAGATGTCGAAGCACTCCATCACTCTTGGCAGGTCCGGGAGTTGCAGCGCGTCGGCCAACGTCTGCACATCGGCCTGCGGATCGATCGTGCTCGGCAGGCTGTGCCGGGTGAAGCGCCGCATCGGTTTGGTCGTGCGCCGCAAATCCTCGAGCATGTTGCGCAACTCGGCCGCTTTCTCGAAATCGAGTTTGGCTGCTGCTTTCTGCATCTCCTCCTCGACTACGTTCATCATTTCGCGCGAATGGCCTTCCAGAAATTCCGCCGCCTGCGCGACGCGTTGCCGATAGGTCTCGGCGTTGATTTCACTCAACCGCATCGGCACCTGGTAGGTGGAAGATTTCAGTTCGCGCTCCGTCGGTGAACCGCGTCCGAAAGTGAGCACACCGAATTTTTTGCGCATGAAATTGAGCGTCTGGCGCAACGCTCCCGCATGCGCGTACGGTCCAAAATAACGCGCGCCATCATCCTTCTTGAAGCGCGCCAAACGAAAGCGCGGCCATTCTTCCGTCGGATCGTATTTCACGACAAGGAAGCGCTTATCGTCGCGGAAGGAGATGTTGTAACGCGGCCGGTATTCCTTGATCAGCTTCCCTTCGAGCAGAAGCGACTCCGGTTCGCTCGCAACGGTGTGCGTTTCAAAATCCCAGACCGCGTCGAGCAGCGCGCGCGTCTTCAGGTCGGCCACCGCCATTTTCGACGGCATGAAATAGGAGCCGACCCGTTTCCGCAGGTCACGCGCTTTGCCCACGTAGATGACGCGGCCAAACCGGTCGCGCATCAGATACACGCCGGGCTTGTGTGGCACCTCGTGCACTTTTTTGTTCAGGTCTGGCTTTTCCTTCGACAGCGGCACGACCGTGAGAGAGTACTCGAAAATGTGGGATGTCGCCATCGTGGGGAGCGGTCCGGCCGGAGCCAGTTGCGCGGCCTTCTGCGCGCAAGATGGCATGCGCACGATCGTGCTGGAACGCGCCACTTTTCCTCGGGAAAAAGTCTGCGGCGACTGTTTGAATCCGAGCTGCTGGCCGGTTCTGGAGCGGCTTGGAGTGGCGGCCGAAGTGCGCGCGGCGACGCACGGGAAATTGTCGTTCGTCGAGTTCATCGGCGTGGATGGTCGCTCGATTAGGTCGGCGCTCCCCACCGGCGAGCGGGCGGAGATCGCGATCCGGCGCAGCGTGCTTGATCACGTGCTTCTGCGCCGCGCCCGTTCGTTAGGCGCGGAGGTCCGGGAGAACGAAACGTTGCTCTCGGTCGCTTACAGCGGGCATTGGATCGTGCGGACCGAGCGGGGAGAGGAGCGCGCCCGAGTCCTGGTCGCGGCCGATGGACGCAACTCCACCGTGGCCCAGCTCTGCAACCTCATGCCGCGCAAAGGCCGCGATCGCGTCGCGCTCCAGGCGCACGTGCCGCTCCCGAAAAATTTCGGCGACCGGATCGTGCTGCAACTGCTGCGCGAAGGTTATTCCGGGCAGGCGCCAGTCGGAGAGGGCCTGCTTAATCTTTGCCTGGTCAGCCGGCCTAACGATCTTGCCGCCATTCGGCGCTGGGCCGAAAAGGAGTTCCACATTTCTACCGAACACGGCTGGCGCACGATCGCGCCGCTGGCCCGTGCCGCGCTGCCCGCCGGCCGGCCCGGATTGCTGTTGGTGGGCGACGCCGCTCGGGTGGTCGAGCCATTCACGGGCGAGGGGATTTACTACGCGCTCCGTTCCGGTGAACTGGCGGCGGCGGCGATCCGTGCGGGAGACCACCGGCAGTATTCCGCCGAGCACCGCAAACTTTACGCTGGCCGCCTCTGGGTCAACGCCCTCGCCCGCCACGCCGTCGAGCATCCCCGGCTCACCACCAGCCTGCTCCGTTTTCTGCCTAACGAGAAGCGAGTTCTCGGTTTTTTGACGAAGAAAGTCGTGCGGCCTTGACCGTGTTGGACATCAGCATCGCGATCGTCATCGGCCCGACTCCGCCCGGAACCGGCGTGATCGCCGAGGTTTTCGGCGCGACTTCGTCGAAGGCCACGTCGCCAACCAGCCGGTAGCCGCGGGCGACGGCCGCATCGTCGACTCGGTTGATCCCGACGTCGATCACGACTGCGCCATCGCGCACATGATTCGCCCTAACGAATCCGGCCTGGCCGATGGCTGCGATCACGATGTCCGCCGAGCGCGTGATCGCGGGCAGATTTTTCGTGCGCGAATGCACCACCGTCACCGTCGCGTCGACGCCTTTTTGCATGAGGAGAAGGGCGAGGGGTTTGCCCACGATCATGCTCCGCCCGAGGACGACGACATGCGCGCCGCTGATCTCGACTCCGCTTTCCCGGAGCAAGCGCAAACAGCCTAACGGGGTGCAGGGAACAAAACCGGTCGAGTCGCCGAGCGCGAGCTTGGCGATGTTGATCGGGTGAAAACCATCAACGTCCTTGGCCGGATCGAGCGCGCGGATGATGGCCGCTTCGTCGATCTGCTTCGGCGGCGGCGACTGCACGAGAATGCCGTGAATCGCCGGGTCTTGATTCAGCTCCTCGACCCGCGCGAGCACATCTTCCTGGGTCGTATCGGCCGGTAATTCCAGCTTCACGGAATGAAGACCCAGCTCGCGGCACATCTTGTCTTTCGAGCGAACGTAAGCGCGAGAGGCCGGGTCGTCGCCAACCAAAACCACCGCGAGTCCGGGCGTCGTGCCGCTCGCTTTCAGCGACTCAATTTCGCCTCGCAATTCCGCATAAACTTTTTCGGCCGTTTGCTTCCCGTCGATCAGCTTCATCGCATCTCCACTAGCTGCATCATCGCGTCCTGCAACCGCTGGCGTTCGCGCTCGAATTCCTCGTCCGTCGAAGTCTGCGCGACCCGATGCGGCGCGCCAAAGATCACGCGGACGCGCGAGAACGGTTTGGGGAGAATGAAGCGGTCCCAGCTCTTCACCCGCCAATAGCTGCTGTATTCCAAATTGACCGGCACAACTTCCGCGCCGGATTGCTGCGCGAGAAAGACGATACCTTGTCCGAGTTCGTAGGCCGGTCCACGCGGACCGTCCGGCGTGATAACCACGTCTTTTCCACTCGCGATTACCTCCGCCAGTTGGCGAATGGCGCTCGCGCCTTTCTTGGAACTGGATCCGCGCACGACTTCAAAATCAAAGCGCTCAACGAGGTCGGCGAGCAGCGCTCCGTCGCGGCTGCCGCTGATCAGCGCCGCGCCGCGTCGCTCCGGGAGGTAACGCTTGATGATGAAGGGAAGGAGAAGGAGCCGGTTGTGCCAGAGCGCGCCGATGTAGCGCTCGTTAGGCGGAGTGCCAATCACTCCGGCCCGGTCTTCAATTTCGAAGCGCAGGGTGAGCGCCCAGATTTGCAAAAGGCGATGACCGAAAGCGACCAGCCACCGTGCGCGCCAGCCTTCGATCTTCAAGGCTCGGGAGCCGCTCCGCCCTCGTCCTTCCAGCGATAAGCGCGCGGATTCGGGAGGCCGATTTGATCGAGAATGCGCCAGACAACGGTGTCGACCACGGCGCTGACCGACTCGGGCCGACTATAAAAAGAGGGGATCGCCGGAAGCACGATCGCGCCGGCTTCCAGCAGGGTCACGACATTACGAGCATGGATCAGGCTCCACGGCGTCTCGCGCGGGACGAGGATCAGTTTGCGGCGCTCCTTTAGGAAAACATCAGCCGCGCGGAGGAGAGCGCTGTCACTCGTGCCGGCGGCGAGCCGGCCTAACGTCGCCATCGAGCAGGGAACGATGACCATCGCATCAAAACGTGCCGAGCCGCTGACGAAGGGCACGTTCAAATCGTTTTCGCCATGCCTCTGCACGCCCGCCGGGATTTCGAGGTGATCGACCTCCGTCGCGGCGACCTGCCTGGCGTGCGCGCTCATCACCAGGTGCACTTCGTTAGCCGAGGCATCGATCTGGTCGAGCAAACGCTGAAGATAAACCGTGCCGCTGGCGCCGGTCGCGGCGATGACGAGTTTCATTCGCGCTACAGAACCACAGAACCTCCGCGCACTCTAGAAGGATGATGACCACGCCAGCAACCGAAATCCGGGGATTCTTGCTGAAGTTGTTGCGGTCGGCGAAGTAGAGCCGTGAAACTGGCTCGCGCATGAATCCAAAGCTGTCAGTCATCGTGGTTGTGCATGACATGCAGCGCGAGGCCCCGCGCACACTCTTTTCGTTGAGCCCGGTGTACCAGAAAGGCGCCGCTGTGGAGGCCTACGAAGTCCTTGTGATCGATAACGGCTCGACCGCTCCCCTTGACGCAGGCGCAGTCGAGAGGGTGGCGCCAAACTTTCGTTATCATCGACATGAAACTTCCTCTTCGTCGCCAGTGGAAGCAGTCAACCTGGGCGTGGAACTCGCGCGCGGCGATCGCGTGGCCATTTGCGTGGACGGCGCGCGGATTCTCTCGCCCGCGGTGATTCACTACATGCTGGCGGCGTTCCGGGCTTTCGAGAATCCTTTTATCCACACGCTTGGCTGGCACCTGGGGGAGGAAGTCCAGAACATCTCGATCGCGACCGGATATGACGAAATCACGGAAGATCGTCTGCTCGAATCAGTCGATTGGCGCGCCAATGGGTATGCGCTTTTCTCCATCTCGTCGCTTGCCCTCTCGTGCCGCGAAGGATGGTTTTCCCCGGTTGCCGAGAGCAATTGTTTCGCGTTACGCAAATCCGAGTTCGTTAGGCTGGGTGGCTTCGGTAGCGCCTTCCAGGAGCCCGGCGGCGGGCTGGTGAACCTTGATTTCTTTTCGCTCGCCTGCAGCGCGTCTGAATTGACGCCGGTGCTGCTGCTTGGAGAAGGCACGTTTCATCAATTCCACGGCGGAGTCGCGACCAACGTCGGGATGAGGGATCACCCATGGGAGAAATTTCACGCGGAGTATGTGCGCGTGCGCGGAAAGGAGTATGCGACGCCTCAATTCTCTCCTCACTATTTCGGCCGGCTCTCACCAGAGGCACGCCGATTCCTCCGGCAGAAGGCATGAGCGCCCAGGTTGATCACAGGGTGGTTCTCGTGCTCGGGATGCATCGGAGCGGCACGTCTGCCCTGGCGGGCGCGCTCGACGCTCTCGGCCTCGGTTTGCCGGAGAATCTCCTCCCGCCTGCGCCGGATAATCCGGGCGGCTACTTTGAGTCCAGGGATCTGACCCGGTTGAACGAAGAGATTCTTGTCGCCGCGGGCACCGCCTGGCATGATCCGGCGCCGATCGCGGAGGATTGGTTTGAAACGCCCGAGGCGCGCTCTTTTCGCAAACGCGCCCAAGCATTCGTAAACAAAGCGCTCTCAACGTCGCCGATGATTGTGCTCAAGGATCCGCGGCTTTGCCGGCTACTTCCGTTCTGGCGCTCTTGCCTAACGGATTTGGAAGTTTCCTGCGGGTGCATCGTGATTCTGCGCGACCCGCGGGAAGTGGCGCGATCGCTCCAGGTTCGGGTGCTGACGGAACTAACCCGCCCCGGCGGTCCGCTCTCGATCGCGCGGACGCACTGGCTTTGGTTGCGTTACGTCCTTGAGGCGGAAAAAGGAAGCCGCGGCCTGCGACGCGCGTTGCTGACCTATGAATCATTGCTCAACGATGGTCCGCGCGAGCTAGCGTCGATAGCCAGGCTCCTTGACCTCGAATATCCGATCCAGACCGAAGCGGCCGAGGTCCGATTCGAGCGGGGACTGAAGCGACAGGAGAGCGAGGGAACGGACTCGTTAGGCTGGCCCGCTGTGGCGACGGACTTCTACCTCGATTTGGCCGGGCAGATTGGTCAACAGGGTGAAGTCGATCGCGAAGCCGTCGACCGGTTTCGCGAAGGGTTCGAGGAGGTCCAGCGCACAGTCGCGCCGCCTAACGAAAAGCCGATTCATTCCTACTCGACCGCCTACGGCTCCGCGCTGCTCGAGCTGGGCCGCGCACGCGGGACGCTGTGCGATGACGCGCGGCTGCTCTTTGTTTCCGATAACCCTGAGGCACGCGGGCATCTCTATCGGGTCGAGCACCACGTATCCGCGCTGCGAGACGGCGGCCTCCAGGTCGACTGGTCCCTCCTTGACGATTTCAATGACGACAAACTCGCCGGGATCACCGCAGTGATCTTGTTTCGCATCCCATGGGAGACGCGGGTAGCCGCGCTCTACGCCGCCTGTCGTGGGCGCGGGGTGAGAATTGCGTTCGACGTCGACGATCTCATCTTCGAACCCGAGTACATGCGCGAGCCCTATTTCGATTACGTGCGCCTGCTCAATCCAGTGGAACGCGAAAAGTGGGCCGGGAAAGTTCTTGGTTGGCGACAAAGTCTGCTGGAAGCCGATTGCGCCATCGTTTCGACCGCGCCGCTCGCCGCGGCCGCAGAAAAACTGGGTAAACACGCGGTAGTTTGGCCTAACGGAATCAGTTGGCGAATGCTCGAGGACGCTCGCCGTCTTGCCGCGCGGCAATCGGATCCCGGCGGGATCGTTCGGATCGGTTATGCCTCCGGCGCGCCAACGCATCAGCGGGACTTCGCGCAAATCTCCGCTGTCCTCGCTTCGATTCTGGTGGAGCGGTCGGAGGTTCGCCTAACGATTGTCGGTTACCTGGATCTTGCGGAATTTCCGGAACTGGAAGAGCACGCGGACCGCATCGAAACTCGCGCGCCAGTCCCGCATCCCGAGCTCGGAGCGGAGTACGCGCGCTTCGATATTAACCTCGCTCCCCTTGAGGCGGGCAATCCCTTCTGCGAAGCGAAGAGTGAGCTGAAATATTTCGAAGCCGCCATTCTACAGATCCCGACGGTAGCCTCGGCCACCGTGCCCTACGCGGCGGCGATTCAGTCAGGAATCAATGGCTGCATCGCGCGCGATGAGGCCGAGTGGCGTGTCTCCCTATTGGCGCTGATTGACGATCCATCCCTGCGAAAGCGAATGGGGCAGGCGGCCTATTGGCACGCTCTCGTGCGCCATGGCCCGGAGGCGCAATGTCTCGACGGACTTACGGCGACTGGGAAATTGACCGCGGGCCGAGGGCTTACAGATAGCCGCCGGTCGTGAGCTTTTTCGTTAGGTCGATTTGGCGCAAGAGAAGCTCGCGGTAAAACGTTCGTACTTCTTTGTCGGGCTCCGCCCGGGTCTTTTTGTCCACCACCACGAGATCATCGACCAACTTTTCCAGGGTCAGCGATTTACCTTTCACCTGGCAATAAGTGTAGGCAGCCTGGATCGCCGCGCCCAATGCGGCCCCTTCCGAGACCTGCATCGCGACCGTCGGAAAACCGAGCACGTCAGCCGCAATCTGCCGCCAGACCGCGCTCTTACTACCGCCGCCGGTGAGCCGGATTTCCGCCGGGACGATGCCGAGTTCCTTGAAACGCCGCAGACCGTAGGCGAGCCCGAGCGTGACTCCTTCGACGACCGCGCGCGCCAGGTAGTCCGGCTTCATCGTATCGGTCGTTAGGCCGTGGAAAACTCCGACGCCTTTCGGCAGGTTCGGAGTCCGTTCGCCTTGCAGGTAGGGCAGAAAAATCAGCCCGCCGGCGCCGGCTGGAATCTTCGTAACACGTTCCTCCAGCGTTGGGATATCCCAACCGAACAGCTCGCGCATTTGCTCGGTGGCGACCGCCACGTTCATCGTGCAGATGAGCGGCAGCCAGTGATCGGTCGCGTCACAAAAGGCCGCGACTTCGCCTTTCGGATCGATCACCGGTTGTTCCGCGAAGGTGCAGATCGTGCCGGAGGTGCCAAGGCTCATCGTCACTATACCGGGTCTGATGTTGCCGGTGCCGATCGCGCTCATCATGTTGTCACCGCTCCCGGCGCTGACGAGGGCGTCCTCAGCCAGGCCCCATTCTTCGCGCAGCGTGCTGCGCAGTAATCCAACCGGACGTTTGGAAGAACGAAGGGGCGCCAACTTCGATTCCAATTTCGCGTCGATGAATTTCAGGATCGGCTTCGACCATTTGCGCGTCCGCACGTCGAGCAGCCCGGTGCCGGAAGCGTCACCATATTCCATTTGCCGCTCGCCGGTCAGCCAGAGATTGAGGTAATCGTGGGGCAGCAGGGCACTCGTTAGGCGACGAAAATTAGCGGGCTCATTTTGTTTTAACCAAAGGAGCTTTGGGGCAGTGTAACCCGGCAGTATGGGATTGCCGGTCAGCTCGATGAGCCCTTCCGCGCCGCCGAATTCCTTGTTCAATTCCTCGCATTGCTCCTCAGTCGACACGTCGCACCAGAGCTTGGCCGGGCGCAGCGGCTCGTTCGCTTCATCGAGCGCGACCAGGCCATGCTGCTGGCCGCTGACGCCAATCGCTTTGATCTCGCCGCGCCGCTCGCTCACTTTCTCGAGGCACTCGGCGACCGTCTCGGCAGCGGCGTCGACCCAGGTCTTCGGGTCCTGCTCAACGTGTCCGGGAGGCAAGCCCTCGATCGTGCCGTAGGGCCGCTGGGCGAGGGCCAAAACTTCACCGGACTCGATATCGAGCACCAACGTTTTGGTGCTCTTGGTTCCGCTATCGATTCCGAGACAAAGCATAAAGTTTGGGTTTCCGCGAGGAGGCGAATTTGAAATTAAGCCTCATTGGGCGCAATAGGATAGCGATGATCACGAAGCTTCTGCACACACGCTATCGCGTGAAAGACTTGGAAAAGACCGTTTCATTTTACCGCGACGTCCTCGGTCTGGAGGAAGTCCGGCGCCATACCTCGGGTCGCGGCTCGCAGCTCGTCTTCCTCAAAGCCCCCGGGAGCGAAGAAGAAATCGAGCTTTGCAAATTCGACGAGAGCGGTCCTGTCGTGGTCGGCCGTGATCTGACGCACCTCGCTTTCGAAGTCGACAACATCGAGGAATTCGCGAAGCGGACCGCGGCCAAAGGCTACCCGCTCTCCGACGGTCCGCATCCAAACGGTCGTGGCGGCGCGATTGCTTTTATTGACGCACCAGAGGGCTACGAGGTAGAGTTGATCCAACGCGGGTCTGATCGTTAGGCTTGCGCGCGTCCGATTTCTGCTGGTAATATTTGCGCCATGATTCGCCGAACCGTTGCGTTTTGCCGTTTGCCCGGGACAATTGTGCTCGCGTTCCTTTGTCTCGGCGCGGCGCAGGCGAAGAAGCCGGAAGTCCGCCGGGCGAAGGCGGTTGAAAACGACGACCTGACCGTCGCCTACGAAACGCACGATCTGGATGGCGGAGACCTCGCCGTGCCACGCACCCGGGCCACCTCCGTGCTGGTCGAGGACGCGCGCACGGGTGAGGTCCTTTATGAAAAAAATGCCGACGCGCCGCGCGCCGCCGCCAGCACTCAGAAATTGCTCACCGCGCTAATCGTGGCGGAGGAGGGCTACCTCGATAAGCGCGTGACGGTGCAAACGGTCGATACCTTGGCCGAGCCGGTCCGGCTCAATATCAGGCCCGGTGATTCGTATCAGCGGATCGACCTCCTGCGCGCGCTGCTGGTAAAAAGCCCTAACGACGTGGCGCGTTGCCTGGCCCGCGACAACGCCGGCAGCATCGAGCTGTTTGCCGAGAAGATGAACGCCAAGGCACGCGCTTTGGGCGCGACGCATTCGAACTTTGTGAACCCCAACGGTCTTCCGATTCCGGATCAATATTCGACCGCGCGCGACTTGTCCCGGATCGCGCGCGCGGCTTACACGAATCCGACGATTCGTTCGATTGTCTGCCTTCCGCAGTTGGTTTTTCGTTTTGCCAACGGCCGCACCCGCGAGTTGGAAAACACGAACAAGATTCTAAAGAGGCTCCCATACTGTAATGGGATGAAGACCGGCTACACGGAAGCGGCGGGCCATTGCCTGATCGCGAGCGGCACCATTCCCGGGCGCGACGTCATCGTCGTCGTTCTCGGCGACAGCAAGTCGGGCGTCTGGCAGGATGCTTCGGCGTTGCTTTCCTGGGGCCTCCAGCGGATGTAATTCACGCGCCCGGCGGCGCGTGGATGAGCGAACTTTTCGAGGAACAATTGGAAGCGCTGCATGCGCGCGCCCTCCATCGCAAGCTGCGCGAGATCGGCACTCCGCAGGGCGCGGAGGTGCGGATTGTCGGGCGGCAACTGCTTAATTTTTCCTCCAACGATTATCTTGGCCTGGCAGCTGATCCGATTCTCCGCAAGGCCGCGATCGCCGCGATCGAGGAATTCGGAGTGGGCGCGGGTGCTTCGCGCCTGGTCAGCGGCACGCAATCGCCTCACGTCATTCTCGAAAGCACGCTCGCGAAATGGAAGCAGGCGCCCGCGGCAATTTGCTTCAGCAGTGGCTACGCAGCGGCGGTTGGGACCTTGCCGGCGCTCGCCTCGAAGCAGGACGTCGTGATTCTCGATAAGCTTTGCCACGCGTCGCTCACCGATGGGGCGCGCCTCAGCGGAGCGACGCTCCGCGTTTTTCCCCATAATCATCTCGGCAAACTGGAGAGCCATCTCGAGTGGGCGCGCCGCGAACATCCGGAAGCGCGGGTCGTCGTGGTCACCGAGTCGGTTTTCAGCATGGATGGAGATCGCGCGCCACTCCGCGAGCTGGTTGAGTTGAAGAAACGATTCGACGCCACACTCCTGCTCGACGAAGCGCATGCCATCGGCGTGATCGGGCCGCACGGCCGGGGTCTGGCGGCCGAACTCGGTCTGGAAAAGGAAATCGACGTCCAGCTCGGCACGCTCAGCAAATCGTTAGGCGTGAGCGGCGGCTATATTTGCGGTTCGCGCAACCTGATCGATTGGCTGATTAATCGCGCGCGCTCCTTCGTTTTCTCCACCGCGCCGCCGCCGGCGCTGGCCGCGGCGGCCACGGCGGCGATTCGTTTTCTCAACTCGGAAGAGGGCGACGCACGCCGGAAACTCCTCTGGCGCCGGATTGTGCAGTTCCGAAAACTGCTCCCGGATGGCGGCGCCGCTTTCGGCCAGCCGTCGGCCGCAATCATCCCATGGATGGTGGGCGACGAACGTCGAGCGCTGGATTTCGCCCGTGCCTTGCAGCAGGAAGGCTTTTTCGTTCCCGCAATCCGCTACCCGACCGTGGCCAAAGGAGCGGCCCGCCTCCGGATCACCATCAGCGCTGCTCATTCCGCCCTGCAGATCGCGTCGTTAGGCGATGTGCTGGGGCGGTTGGCTGGGCAGGCGAAAGCTGCCGCCTAGGGACTGGAGGCGGCGCTGGTGCGAAGGAGCGGCGTCGGAATGTAGGATGGATTAGTGGCCGTGTTGGCCGGGCCATCAGCGGGAATTTCGGCCTCCGGGCGTTCGGCGGGTGGTGCCGGTTCCGCCGCATTGCTGGCGTAACGGGCGCTCTTGTCGTCGACAGTCGTCGATGCGGTTTTAGTTGTCATACAAGCCGGCAAAAAGAGGCACGGCCAGAAGCAAACTGAGGGCAATTTTAGTTTTCATTTTCCACCTCCAACCCGGGCCAAGCGGTTACTTCTGCCCGGTGTCAGGTTTCAAAAGGACATATCGCAGGAGCCTGAGCCCAAGTTGCCTGCTCCAGAGAGAGCCGGGGTCATTTGTTGGAAGGTGCGTTCCGATGCGTGGGCGACTTCGGGCGTGGCCTAATCGAAGCGTTCCAAAATGGCGCGCAGCTTTTCGCGCGTTGCAGCCGGCCATAACGACCGGTCGGTGACGAGCGCGGAATCGAGCGCCCGATGTTCCGGCCAATCGGGCGTTGCCGGGATGCGCGGGATGACCGCGGCCAGGAGTTTCTTGGCCGTCTCGGCATTCGCGAGCAGATGCTCGATCACGGTCTGCGCGGAGACGGGTTCCTCCTCGACTTTCCAGCAATCGTAATCCGTGATCATGGCCATGGTGGCGAGGGCGATCTCGGCTTCGCGCGCCAGTTTTGCTTCCGGCAGGTTGGTCATGCCGATCACGTCGAAGCCATGGCGGCGATTGAGCTCCGATTCCGCGCGGGTGGAAAATGCCGGACCGTCCATGTTGACGTAGGTGCCGCCATTGTGGACGCGTATGCCTAACGAGGAGGCCGCCTCCGCGAGGAAGTTCCGCAGTGCCGTGCAAATCGGGTCCGCAAAACTAATGTGGGCCGCGATCCCGTTTCCGAAAAAAGTGTGGTCGGCCCGCTGGCTCGTCCGGTCGTAAAATTGCGAGGGCAGGAGCACATCGCGCGGGGCGTAGCGTTCCTGCAGGCTGCCGACTGCCGTCACGCAAATAATCCAGCGCACGCCTAACGAACGGAGCGCGTAGATATTGGCGCGATGATTCAGCTCGTGCGGGAGAATGCTGTGGCCACGGGCGTGCCGGGGCAGGAAATAGACGCGTCGTCTATCAACCTCCCCGCCAATGATCACATCGGAAGGCGCGCCAAAAGGCGTGTCGACCGCGAGCTCCTGCGAATCGTGGAAACCTTCGATCTGATAGAGGCCACTCCCGCCGATGATGCCGATGGCCGCATTTTCTGATTTCATTGTGGTTGGGGATTATTCAAAACCGGATTCGCTTGGGAAGGGGATAATCGTTTTGAGAAAGGTGCAAAATGGCCCAGCCGCCGCAGATCGACCCGGTCTCGGCCCGCGGTGGGGCGAAACGCTTCGCTACACCGCCTAACGAAATAGCCGTCTCGCCGCGATGGCGGGCTGCGCCCATTTGTGTATCGTTGGCCCTCGCCAGTGCCGAAATTTTTCATCAAGACCTACGGCTGCCAGATGAATGAACGCGATTCCGAACAGGTCGCGCGTTCGCTGATCGACCGCGGCTACGCGGCGGCGGCCAGCGAAGCGGAGGCCGATGTCGTGCTCCTCAACACTTGCAGCGTGCGCGACATGGCGGACGCCAAGGCGCTCGGAAAAATGGGGATGCTCAGCCGAATGGCGGAGGAGCGGCCGGAGACGGTTTTTGGTTTTCTCGGCTGCATGGCGCAGGCGCGCGGCGCGGAATTGTTGCAGCGCATGCCGCACGTCGACCTCGTCGTAGGGACGCAGAAGTTTCATCGCGTGGCGGATTACGTGGAGGAGTTGGTGGCGAAGAAGCGCGCTCGCCGGATGGACGACCCGCGCTGTTCGATCGTTGACACGGAAGAAGAAGCGGGCTCGCAGGAAACGATCCGTGAGCACGCGCTGCGGGCGCGACAGGCGACCGCTTTTGTCTCGATCATGCAGGGCTGCAACATGCATTGCACCTTTTGCATCGTGCCGCGAACGCGCGGTGCCGAGCGTAGCCGGACGATCGCCGCGATCGTTAGGGAAGTGCGCGAACTCGTCGCGCGCGGCGTGAAAGAGGTGACACTTCTCGGCCAGATCGTGAATCTTTACGGTCGGCACGAATTTCCGGCGGTCGACGCTGTAGCCGGGGTCGGTGACCCCGGTCTCCGCAAAAGCCCATTCGTGCAGTTGCTCGAAGCAGTCCACGAAGTCGACGGCCTGGAACGTCTTCGTTTTACTTCGCCGCATCCGATTGGCTTCCGCGCGGATCTGCTCGAGGCGTTGCGCGATTTGCCGAAGCTTTGCGAACATGTCCATCTTCCGCTGCAATCCGGCTCTGATCGGATTTTGAAGGCGATGCACCGCACTTATACGGCGGAGAAATATCTTCGCCTGGTCGACCAACTCCGAGCGACATCCCGCGAAATTGCCCTAACGACGGATGTGATCGTCGGTTTTCCGGGGGAAACGGAGGAGGACTACGAGAAAACACGCGCCTTCGTTGAGCGCATCCAATTCGATAACGCCTTCGTCTTTCGCTACTCCCCCCGCAGCGAGACCCCGGCGGCGGAGATGGAGGCGCAGGTCGCGGAGGAGGTGAAAGAGGCGCGCAATCACGATCTGCTCACGGTCGTGGATGCGGCTGCGAAGAAAGCCGGCGCGCGCCTTGTTGGACGCGAGGTGGAGATTCTCTGCGAAGGACCGAGTAAGACGAACCGGCAGCGCCTAACGGGTCGGACGCGCGGTAACAAGATCGTCGTCTTCGAAGGGACAGAAGACGACATCGGCCGGCTGATCGATTTGAAAGTGACACACTCCACCGGCTTCAGCCTGTCTGGGGTGAAGCCGGGAACGGCGGCGAGTTGTCATTTGGCGCCAATGGAAGAACTTCTGCCGCCCGTCGTGGCTGCTTCATGATCTACTCACTTTCCCTGCATACCGCCGGCTTGATTGCCGGTTTTTTGCTTGCCCTGCTCAGCCTTCTTCTCCTGCCGGCCCGCAATTCGCTTTCGCATTTTCCCCGCTCGCGCCTGGCCGGAGCCATCCTGCTGACGATTGACTTCATCTGGAGCTTCTGGCTTTTGGTCACGAT
>JBBPZW010000038.1:0-8924 GCA_038198475.1 Chthoniobacterales bacterium
CGATTCACTTCTTCGTAGACCGAGGGTTGCAACATCACGCTACCGCAAACCTCGATCCATTTCTCTCCGCTTTTCAGCGCCTTAGTTTTAACATAGTTCTCGAAACTCGGCTCTGTGAAGGGTAAATTTTATTTGTTTGTACCCCATGGGGGGGGGGGGCTTTTTGGCCCATTTGTGCTCCGAGGTTTCCCCTTATGGGGAAAAAACGGCCCCTCCCACATTGGCAGAGTTTTTCATCACGCGAACTGCCCCAGGAAACGCAGGTCGTTCTGCGCGAAAAGACGGATGTCGGGGATCCCAAACAAGATCATGGCGAGCCGATCCATTCCGAGACCGAAGGCGAACCCGGTCCACTTTTCCGGGTCGTAGGCGGTGTCTTTGCGGGCGCGATTCACTTCTTCGTAGACCGCCGGATGCACCATCCCGCAACCGCAAACCTCGATCCATTTCTCGCCGCTTTTCAGCGCCTTCGATTTCACATCGATCTCGAAACTCGGCTCGGTGAAGGGAAAATAATGCGGCCGGAAACGGACCGCGGTGTCGGGTCCGAAAAGCTCGCGCAGGAAATATTCGAGCGTCCCTTTTAGATCGGCGACGCTGACCCGCTGATCGACGTAGAGGCCCTCGATCTGGTGAAATTGCGCACTGTGGGTCGCGTCCACTTCGTCGCGGCGGAAGGCCGCCCCGGGGGCGATCACGCGGATCGGCGGCGGGGCTGATTCCATGGTGCGGATCTGCACTGTAGAGGTGTGAGTGCGCAGCAGCCGCCCGTCGGGCAAAAAGAAAGTGTCCTGCTCGTTGCGCGCCGGGTGATCGGGCGCGGTGTTGAGTGCGTCGAAGCAATGCCATTCGTCTTCCACATCCGGCCCTTCGGCGAGCGCGAAACCCATCCGGTGAAAAATGCCGATGGCGCGGTCGAGCATCCGGGTCAGCGGATGGAGCGCGCCGATATCGTTAGGCGTGCCTGGCAAAGAGATATCAATCTCAGCCAAGGCGCCCGCTTCCCGTGCGAAGCGCAGTTTCTCACCGGCCTCCTCGAGCCCGGCGGTGACGGCATTGCGCGCCTGATTCAAGAGCTTGCCGACGACGGGGCGCTCCTCTTTCGAGAGCGACTTCATCTGCTCGCCCCAGATTGAAATTTTGCCGCTCCGACCAAGATACTGGACGCGAGCGGCATCCAGCGCCTGTTCGTTAGGCGCAGCGGCGATCTCGGCCAGGGCCGCGTCGCGCAGTTCTTCGAGCGGATGAGGCATGTTGTAGCGTCCGCTGTCTCAGCGGACAACGGCATCGTGCGCTGAGACAGCGCACGCTACAAGTTTACGCCGCCTTCTCGTTCTTCTTCTCGCCCGACTTCTTCTCGAGCGCGCTTTTCACCTGCTCAATAATCCCCTTGAAGGCGACCGCGTCGGTCACAGCGAGGTCGGCCAGGATTTTGCGGTCGAGGCCGATGCCGGCAGCTTTGAGACCTTCGGCGAAACGGCTGTAAGTGAGGCCTTCGGCGCGGGCGGCGGCGTTCAGACGCTGCACCCAGAGCATGCGGAAATTGCGTTTACGGGTCTTGCGATCGCGATAGGCCCAATACTTGGCCTTCATCATCGCGTCCTTCGCGTAGCGGAACAGTTTCGATCGGCGGCCCCGGTAACCCTTGGTGGTGTCGAGGACGCGTTTGCGGCGCTCCCGGCTGGCGGGCGCGTTAGTGGCTCTTGGCATCTTGTTATTTCCCGCGGGCGCGGGACTCCCGTTTCAGCGAATTGTTATTTCGTAATGCGCTGCGCCGACCTCATTCGCTGATTCGATCCCAAAACGGGATCAGGTGGGCAGTGCGGCCGACGCTCTTTTTTGGGAACGCCGGGCTGGGAAAATAGGCGGAAGCGGTCGGATGACAACCGTTTTTCGCGCCCCGCCTACCAATAACCCGAAACCCAATAACCGAGAGCGCGGACCACTTTTTTCCACCAGGCATCGAGCAGCGCGCCATCCAGATCGCGACCTTCCGCCGCGCGCGCCAGCCGATGAATTTCCAGAATGGCAGTCGCCTGCCGAGCTGCGAGCGTCGGCTCCGCCGCCGGGTCGCGCGGGGTGAGCTGGCTGACCTCATCCGCGTCGAACCAGACGAAATGGCAAAGCTGGCAGACATCGATCCGCGAAGTTTCGGGCGTATCTGCCAGCGCGACTTCCGTCATGGTGCGTCAGCAACAGGGACAGTCGCGGCCGGGCGCGCCGAGATGGGCGATGACCCGGCTCCAGAAAAAATTGACCGAGTCGCGGGCGAAAGTGCGGCGCAACAACTCGACGCTCAACGCGCGTCCGCGGCAACGATCGCAGGCCTACAAGACGCCGTGCTCCATCCGCACCTGTCGAAGCGGAAGATGACAACCGGGGCAGATGAATTCGTCGGGCACGCGTTCAAATTAAATTGGAATTGGCCGGCGACGGAAGCTTTCCTAGTATGGCGCGGTGCCTCAGTTGCGACGCTATCGCCTGCTCATCCTGGTCCTGATCTGCGGATTCTGGACGGGGTTGATCCTGCTCGGGCGGCAATGGCCGAGCACGCCTTTCATTTCTGCCCCCTGGCGCGGCGAACAGGCCTTTGAGGATTTGCTCCGGCGCGAAGGGCGCAAGACGCCGACCCGCCCCGACTTCGTCTTGTTAGGCATCGACCAAAGCACGCTCGAGATGCCGCCGCTGACGCCGGAGGAGTTGGCGAACAATCGTGCCTTCCAGCTCATGACCGAGCGGCCGTTTCCTTGGTCGCGCGAAGTGTGGGCCATCCTGCTCGACAAGCTTTTCGCAGCCGGCGCGCGGTTGGTCATGTTCGACCTTGTCTTCAACCCGCCTAACGACGGCGATCCCGCCTTCGCCGCGACCCTGGAGAAATATCACGACCGGGTGGTGCTGGGCGCGAACATCGATACAGCCAAGGTTCAAATCGTCTGCCCGAATACCACCCTCATCCCGCCGCCTCAAACTGCCGATCCGCGCGTCGGCTACGTAAATTTCTGGCCGGATATCTATGTCGATAACGAGGTGCGCGCCGCCGCCTTTACGACCTCTGAAAGGCAACTGGCGGGACAGGAACCTTTTCCCGGCGATGAAGTCTTCGAATCCTTCGCCGCGCGGGGGCTCCAGCAACTGGGACATGGAGCGGATGTACCGCGCGATCAACGCGCCCATCTTTTGCGTTTCAGCGAGGTCGATGCCTATCCGCCGCGCACGCTTTACGAAGTGTTCGATGCGAGACTTTGGAAGGCGAATTTCCAAAACGGCGATTTCTTCAAAGGCAAGGTGGTGATGATCGGAGCCGCCTCACAGATCGCGCACGACGTGGTGGTGACTCCGTTGAATCCGGATACGCTCGGGCCCGCGCTTCATCTGGAGACGATGGCGGCGGCCATGGGACACGAGTTCCTGCGCGCGACCCCGCCGAACTGGATGCTCGGCCTGGTCGGTGCGGGGGGCGTCTTTGCCTGGCTGCTCATCGCTTTCGTTAGGCGACCGGCCGTTTGCCTTGTCGGCCTGGTTGCGATCAGCGCGGTCTATTTGCTCGCCAGCCGCTTGGCCTACGATCGGGTGGGTTTTCTTCTCCTCACGGTGCCGGTGCTGAGCGCGTTTCTTCTCAGCGGAGCGTCGTCGCTCGGGTTTGAGTATGTGCTGGAGCGGATCGAAAAACTCCGCACCCGACGCACCCTCGAGCGCTATGTCTCGAAAAACCTGGTCAAAGAAATTCTCGATAATCCCGGGGGGTTCTACAGCAGCCTGAAGGGCGTCCGAATTCCGGCGACGGTTTTGTTTTCCGACATCGTCGGTTTCACCAGCCTGACCGAAAACGCTGATCCGGAGGCGCTCGTTAGGCAGTTGAACGAATACCTCAGCCGGATGACAGCCGCGGTCTTCGAAAATAACGGCACGCTCGATAAGTTCATCGGCGACGCCGTCATGGCCGTCTGGGGAAATGTGCGCAGCCTCGGCCCGAAGGAGGACACGAGGATGGCGGCCCGGGCCGCGCTCGCGATGCGGCGCGAGCTGCAAACGTTGAACCAGCGCTGGCACTCGGAAGGCATCGCGCCCTTCGCGATCGGGATCGGGATCAACCAGGGCGACGTCCTTGGAGGAAACATCGGGTCGCTGGAAAAGGCCGATCCGACCGTGATCGGCGACGCCGTCAACCTTGCCTCCCGGCTCGAGGGCCTAACGAGGACTTACGCCGTCGACATCATCCTCGGGCCGACCGCGACGGAATTTGTGCGCGAGCAGTTTTACGTCCGCTCGGTCGCTCGGGTGCAGGTAAAAGGAAAATCCGCGCCGGTCGAAATCGCGACTCTGATCGGAGAACGAACCGAGAAGATCGACCCCGATCTGCTCCGGCATCTGGAAACGTACGAGGAAGGCTTGCGAAAATTCCGGGAGCGCGATTTCCCAAACGCGAAAATACTATTTTCGCAGTTCCTCGAGTTCTACCCGACCGACCATCTCTCGAAAATGTATCTGGAGCGGGCGCTCGAATACGAGCTCGCGCCGCCGCACCGCGGATGGAACGCGGTCGAGGTCTTCCAGAAGAAGTGATTTTTCAAATTCTTGCGCTTCGCTTGAAGACCTGATACGGCTCCGCCAATGCCGAAACTTTCTGTTTTCCTGGACGATTCCAGAGTGACGCACGAACTGACCGAAGAGCGGATCACGATCGGTCGCGCCCAGGACAACACCTTCCAGATCGATGACCCGTCGGTCTCCAGCCGGCACGCGCAACTGCTCCTGATCGACAGCCGCTACCAGTTAAAGGATCTCAATTCGACCAACGGCACGCGGGTCAACAGCGAGCTCGTGACCGATACTTTCCTGCGCGTCGGTGACCGGATTCGTTTCGGAAAAGTCGAAGCGCGTTTTGAATCGGACGCGACCGGCGCAGCACAGCCGCTCCCGGAAGCGGACGAGATTGAAGCCCGACCGGCCGAGACCAGCGAGAAGCCGGCCGACTTCGCGAACGCTTCACCTTTCCCGCACCGGCAAAAGGAGAAGGACCAGATGGCGACGGCGGTCCTGGCCGCGGCGGCGCTGGGCGTGCTCGCATTCCTCATCAGCATGCTCGGGCTGTTGCAAATTCACAGCCCGCGCTAGACAACGTGGGAGGGGCCTTTGTGCCCCGATCAGCGCGCTGAGGTGATTAGTTTATTGTCTGCCGCGCCACGCTTTCCATCGCCGCACAAAGGCGGCTCCCACATTGGGCGGCTTGCGCTGGAGACAGTTATTCATCGGGCAACGCAACCCTTGGGGCGAAGCGGTATCTGATCTCCTCCGGCGTAAGCCCTTGGTCCCGAAGCGTCCTTAGACTGAGCGCGTCGTCTCGCTTGGCAAGACGCCTGCCTAACGAATCCGTGACAAGCGCAAAATTACAGAACTCCGGCGGCCCGTGTTCGAGCGCGCGGTAGAGCAGAAGCTGCCGGAAAGTCGAGCGCAGCAGATCCGCTCCGCGAACCACTTCGGTGATTTTCATCTCGGCGTCATCGACCACGACGGCGAGCTGGTAAGCGGGAACGTCGTCCTTTCGCCAAACGATGAAATCCCCAAACCCGACCCCGGCCACCGCCCGCTGTGGCCCGGCAGAGCGATCGTGAAAGCGCCGCGACTCGCCCTCCGGAACGCGAAAACGCCAGTTCACGCCCGCCGGATCTTCCGCTTCCGGGGCGTTAGGGCAACAGGCCGGCAGGTGCCGGGATAAACGGGTTCGTCATCCTCGGCGTGCGGGGCGCCGGCCGCGCTCAGGACATCCCGTCGCGTGCAGGCGCACGGATAGACCAGGCCACGATCGCGCAGGCGCTTCCACGCTTCGAGATAAACGCGCGCCGTCCGCTTTGCAAAATCAGCGCTCCTTCCCACTGCAATCCAAACCATCCCAGATCCTCTACGATCGCGGCCCGGAATTCCGGCCGGCAACGGTCGCGATCGAGATCTTCGATCCGGAGCAGCAGCTTCCCGCTCGCGGAGAGCGCGCGTTCCTGCGCCCGCCAAAAAGTAACGGCATGGCCTGCGTGCAAATAACCGGTCGGCGAAGGCGCGAGGCGACCGCGATAGGGAATTTTCGATTGCAAAACCTGGATTTCAGATTGAAAGGCCGATCCCGGCAAACCGAATTCCATTTTTGAAATCATCCAGGCGGCTTCTTCTTTTCGACATCGACGGGACTTTAATCGATTCCGGCGGCGCCGGGATCCAGTCGCTCAAGGATGTCCTGCAAAATCAATTTGGGATTTCGGACGACCTGCAAGACATCGAGATCGCGGGCAAGACCGATACCGGCATCGTGCACCAGATTCTGCGGAAGCAGAAGATCGCGGTGGATGACCCCACGACCACCGCGTTTCTCGATCTTTATCTTGAGTTCCTCGCCCACGAACTTCCGCAGCGAAACGGAACGATCCTGCCGGGAGTGGAGGAATTGCTGCCCCGACTGCGGGAGCGCAAACAAAATGTCCTCGGCCTGCTCACCGGCAACCTGGAAGGCGGCGCAAAAATAAAGCTTACGCATTACGGCATCTGGGATTTTTTTGAATTCGGCGCCTTTGCCGACGACCACCACGATCGCAATCAGCTCGGGCCCTTCGCGCAACGCCGCGCGCGGGAGCGGCACGCGATTGATTTCGCGGCCGCGGAGATCGATGTGATCGGCGATACGCCGCACGATATCGCGTGCGGCAAAGCGATCGGCGCCCGCACGATCGCGGTCGCGACCGGGAGCTTCACGCGCGAGCAACTGGCCGCACACGAGCCGGACCGGATCGTGGATGATTTCTCAGATGTGGAGGCTGTGATTCGCGATCTCGGCTGGTGACGCGCCGAGTCGGAAATTGACTGAACGAACAAGAGTGACATGCTTTGCCACCTGCGATGGCGAAAACTGAACCGAGCATCCTGCCCTTGGAAGGCGAAATCGACCTGCACGTTTCGCCGCAGATCGGCAGTTCCCTTGCCAATCTGATCGCCAAGAAACCGCCGCAGTTGGTGGTCGATCTCTCGAAGGTGAGCTACATCGACAGCTCAGGGCTCGCGGTCCTGATCGAGGCGATGCAAAACGTTGGCAGTTACGGCGGAAAGTTTGCCCTCAGCGGGCTGCAGGAAAGCGTGCGACCGATTTTCGAGATCGCGCGGCTCGATCAGGTTTTTCGAATTTTCCCCGACACAGCCTCGGCCTTGGGGACGTGATTCAAAACGCCGAGCGTGCGCTCGACGTTGACTGAAATGTCGAAATGCCCGGCACGTTCGAGGATTCCCGCGCGCGCCGTTTCCCGGCGATCGGGATCGGCCCAGTAGCGCAGCTCGTCGCAGATCTGCGCGGTATTCGAGGGCGAATCGATAATCGAACCGTGGACGCGATGCTCGATGATTTCGCTGAAGCCGTTGTCCCGCGTCGTGACAACCGGCAACCCGGTGGCGAGCGCCTCGAGGCACGCGTTGGAAAACGGATCGTAGAGAGTCGGCAAAAGAAAAATGTCGGCCGCCGCATAGAGCGCGGGCAGATCGCGGACCGCGCCGAGCCGCTGAACGGCGCGGCCATCAACCTTCCGTCCGCGGCCGCGACCGGCCACGAAAAGGCGGAAGTTTTCCCCTAACGACTTGACGGCGTCGATCGCGTGCCGCAGCCCCTTGCGGACCCAGCCGGAGCCGACAAAGAGAACCGCGATCTCGTCGTCGCGCAGCCGCAGGATTTTGCGACGCAACACCCGCGCCTCTGGATCGGGACGAAATTCTGCCAGCGGGACGCCGTTAGGCACGACATCGATCTGTTCCCCTGGATAGCCGTAAAATTCCGTGGCCTCACGTTTCACCATCTGGGAATTGGCTATGACGCGCCGGGCGCCGCCGCTGAAAAGCGCCCGTTCCAATTCGAGAGCGTCAAGGTGCTTGGCGTTGTGGCGAGCCCAGCGACGAAAAATAGAGGAAGCCGCATCGCGCCGCCGCATCCAGGCCTGGTGAATACCGTCGCCGGCCCGATAAACATCGCATTGCCAGACGCGCTCCAGGCTCAGGAGCAGATCGCAATGCTGGCGCGGCTTGATCTTTTCCAGCTCATCGGCAAAGCGGTGCGCGGTCTCGCCGCGCAGCCGAGTGATCGGTCCCCAGGGCCACTCGCGAGCGGGTCAGGCGGCGTCACTGAAAAGCCGGGTGGTGTGCCCCGATTCGCTCAGGCCACGGGCCAGGCGCTTCAAATACGCCTCGGCGCCCCCGGTCTCGGAATGGCCGCGGCGGACCAGGCCGATCGTTAGGCGAGGGGCACTCTTCTCGGGCAACACAGAGGAGTTCTACCTTTACTTGAACGCATTCCCAATAATAATGATAAGGCCATGGTGGGTGAAACTCTAAACGCCCCGCCGCGCGCATCCTCGACGACTCTGGCGCCTCGGAAGTTACCGAAGTCGCTTCTCTATTCGATTTTTGCGCGCATCGGCGGCTCGGGCCTGGACACGGACGCGTTTGAAACGCTCCGCGCCTCCTACCGTGGCCGGTTCCTGGGCAAGGCGATCGCCTACGATAATCGGCAGACCGAAATTCCGGGCTCCAAAATTCATTCCCTGCGCTGGCATCCGGTCCGGCTCCTTTCCTCGCTCGACAGCCCTTATTATTACGGGGCGAAAAAGAAGTATCTCGACTGGATCGCGGCCCGTCAGCTCGCAACCGGGCGCTTCGACATGTTTCACAGCTGGTCAGGCGATTGCCTGCTCTCACTCCGCGAAGCGCATAAGCGCGGGATCCCATCGATTATCGAAATCCCAACCTGGCATCGTGATCGCGGCAAGGTAAAGCGCGCGCCGGCAAACGCTGCGCCCGAGGAACCACAATTGCCTTGGTCGAAGCGTTGGAAAGAAGATCTGCTCCTGCGGCGCGATCGGTTCCTGGAGGAATACGATTTGGCGGACTTGATTCTCGTCCTC
>JBBPZW010000039.1:0-7470 GCA_038198475.1 Chthoniobacterales bacterium
ATTCCGCAGCTCAAGTTCGCTTTCTGGCAGGATTTCGGACTCGTTAGGCTGCGAACCGTGTTCGTGAAGTTCTTCGCCGGCCTTCTTCACGTCGGCGGGGGAATGAGCCTGGGCCGGGAAGGTCCTTCCGTTTTCATCGCCGGTGGCGTCGCGTCCGAATTAAGCGGAAGGCTCGGCATTCCCAAGCAGCGGCGGCGCCGTCCGACGGCGGCCGGGGCGGCGGCAGGGTTGGCCGCCGCTTTCAATACTCCACTCGCTGCCATCACCTTTGTGCTCGAGGAAATCGTGCAGGATTTGAACAGCCCGCTCGTCGGGAGCGTCATTCTGGCCTCGGTTCTCGGCGCCTTTACGGTCCACGCGATTATCGGAAAGAACCCGGCCTTCGTTCTCCCGCAGATCGAGGGAGCGACCTGGCGCGCGTATATCGGCGTGCCGCTCGCCTCCGCATTTGCGTCGCTCGTCGGGATCGGTTTCCAGCGCGCCACCCTTCGGCTGCGCGCCTTTTCCAAAAAGTGGACCGCACTGCCACGCTGGATTCATCCCCTTCTCGGCGGCCTGACCGTCTGGATGTTTGGCGTGGCAATTTTCATGTGGTCCGGCCATCTCGGCGTCTTCGGGCTCGGCTACGATGATCTGTCCGCGATGCTGCACGGTGAACTGCCGTGGCTCCTGATCGCGGCCTTTCTTCTCGCCAAATGGATTTCGACCGTGGCCTGCTACGGTTGGGGCGGTTGCGGCGGTATTTTTGCGCCGCTTCTTTTTCTTGGCGCCGCGGCCGGCGGAACGATCGGCGGCCTTTTTGGATACGTGCTCCCGCTGACCCACGATGGCCAGACGCTTCTCGCTATCATCGGGATGAGCGCCTGTCTGAGCGCGGTCGTTAGGGCGCCATTTACTTCCATCCTGATCGTCTTTGAAATGACGCACCAATTTTCCCTCGTGCCTGCCCTCATGCTCGGCGCGCTCGTGAGCGAGGCGATCTCGCGTGGCCTAACGACACACAATTTTTACGACGAAGTCCTCGCTCAGGACGGCACCGTCCTGGTCCACGTCATCCCGCCGCGCGATCTGCGCAGCTGGCAGGCTTATCCCGTTTCCGCGATCGCCAATTTCCGGCCGGCCGTGATCGACAATCTTGCGCCGGAAAATTTGCGCTCCGTCCTGGAGAAAAACCAGTTCAAACGTTTCCCGGTGGTCGAAGGCGAACTGCTCACCGGCTGCCTCGCGCGTGGGGAAGCGGAGGCTGCGCTCGCGGAAAATCGCGTCCCAGTGCTGGAGAAGGCGGCCGTCTGCAAACGCAGCCACACCATCGGCGAAGTGGCGCGGATCCTGATCGAGGCGCCGGGCGGATTCGCCGTCCTTTTGGCGGGCGATAAACCGGCCGGCATCATCACCCTGCACGACTTGCTGCGGGCGCAGGAGACGCTCGCCGTGCGCAGCACGCATTAACAATGTGGGAGGGGCCTGTGCGCCCCGATGAGCTGACGCGACGCTCCAGGGATCGGGGCGCAAAGGCCCCTCCCACATTAGGGGACCGTGCGCGGCTCGTAATTCAGATTCGGCGCGAGCCAACGCTCGACCTCGCCTAACGAAACGCCTTTTCGCTGCGCGTAATCCTGCGCCTGGTCGGGCTGGATTTTCCCGACCGCGAAATAGCGCGCGTCGGGGTGCGAAAAATAAAGCCCGCTCACGCTTGCGCCCGGATCCATCGCGAAAGATTCGGTCAGCGAGATCCCGGTCTTCTCCTCGGCCGCGAGAAGGTCGAAGAGCGTTCGTTTTTCAACATGATCGGGCGAGGCGGGATAACCCGGGGCCGGGCGGATCCCGCGGTAGCGTTCCCGGACCAAATCTTCCTTGGTCAGGCTTTCCTCGCGGCCGAAGCCCCACGTCTGGCGCGCTTCTTCGTGCAGGTATTCGGCAAACGCTTCCGCCAGCCGATCAGCCAGGGCCTTGGTCAGGATGGCGTTGTAATCGTCGTGCTCGGACTGGAATTGTTTCGCCAGCGTGTCCGCCCCGATCCCGGCCGTGACCGCGAAGCCGCCGAGATAATCGCGCTTGCCGGAACTCTTCGGCGCCACCAGGTCGGCCAGGCAATAGTTCGACTGGCCCGCCGGCTTCTGCATCTGCTGACGCAGAAAATGGAAGCGCGCCACGACCTCGTCGCGCTTTTCGTCGCGATAAATCTCGACATCATCGCCTAACGAGTTAGCGGGCCAGAAGCCGGAGACGCCCCGCGCGGTCAGGAGTTTTTCTGAGACGATCCGCCGAAGAAGCTGCTGTGCGTCCGCGAAAAGCTCGCGCGCCTGTGCCCCGACGACTTCATCATCGAGAATCGCCGGATAGCGCCCGCGTAATTCCCAGGTGTGAAAAAACGGTGACCAATCGATGTAGTCGATCAGCTTATCGAGCGTGATCACCGCGCTCGCAGGCTCGCCCGCGTGGTCAGAGATCTGGGGAGCGCACGCACCTCGCGTGCTCTTCTCGGCGCCTCGCCGAGAAGTCTCCGGGGCCCAAAGCCAGGGATACTCTTGGTCTGGCCTAACGACGCCAGAATCCCAGGGATTCCGGCAGATGTATTGGAACTTTTCCTGCAGGTCCGATTCCGAGCGAACGAGCCGGTCGAATGACTCGTGTTCCCAGACCGGACCGGTCCGGCCAGCCGCTTTGTTGATCTTGTGCGCCGTAGTCGATTTGATTCCCTTCAGGATCTCGGTCAACGACCAAAAGACCGGATTACCGGTGTGATCGGTTTTTTTGATTTGCGGCTCGAAAAGCAGGTGAACGTGCTCGGGCATGACACACGCGACGTAAAGTTCGATCTGATTTCGCTCCCGTGCGATAAGGATGCTTTGCAGAACCAAGTCTCGCTCCGCCGGCGTCAACGGCTGCCGATTCTTCGTGGAAAAGACCACCGCATACTTTCCCCAGGGCCTCTCGAAATGTGGGAGGTGGCGCTTCGAGTAGTGGACTTCGCCTGCAGATGTTTTCGGCGAGGCGCCGAAAACGGCACGCGAGGCGCATGCGCTCCCCGGAGCTGTCGCCAAAACGCGCGCGCCCAGGAACTCCGGCACCGGCGGCTCGTAGCTGCTCCAGTCGATCGCGATTCGATTCGCGCGCGCCTGCTCCAGCGTGAGCATTTTTTTCTCGCGCGTTTTCTCCGAGTGTTCAGTTCGCAGCCGCTCGTAATCGGCCCGTGTCGTGACGTCGAATTTCGCCTTCGCTTCCGGGTTGAGCAGAGCGCTCACCACTCCGACCGCGCGCGAGGCGTCGAGCACGTGGACCACGCTCTCGTGATAATGCTGCTCAATCTTGACCGCAGTATGCGCGCGGCTCGTCGTCGCTCCGCCGATCAACAGCGGCAGAGAAAACTGCTGCCGCTCCATCTCCTGCGCGACGTGAATCATTTCATCCAGCGACGGCGTGATCAGCCCGCTCAGGCCTATGATGTCGGCCTTTTTCTCGCGCGCGGTCTCGAGGATTTTCTCCGCCGGCACCATCACACCGAGATCGATGACGTTGTAGTTGTTACATTGCAGGACGACGCCGACGATATTTTTGCCGATGTCGTGCACGTCGCCTTTCACGGTCGCCATCACGATCCGGCCCTGCGGTTTGGAGTCGGCCTGTTTATCCGCTTCCATGAACGGCATCAAATAGGCGACCGCCTTTTTCATTACCCGCGCGCTCTTCACCACTTGCGGCAGGAACATTTTGCCCGAGCCGAAAAGATCACCCACCACACTCATGCCGGCCATGAGCGGACCTTCGATCACGTCGAGCGGGCGCGCCGCTTTCTGCCGTGCCTCCTCGGTATCGGCGTCGATGTGTTCGACGATGCCTTTCACGAGCGCGTGCGAGAGTCGCTCCTCGACCGGCGCGCTGCGCCACGCTTCCTCGTTAGGCGCAACTTTCCCTTTTGATTTCACCCGCTCGGCGTAATCGACCAGCCTTTCGGTCGCTTCCGGCCGGCGATTGAAAAGCACATCCTCCACCAGCTCGCGCAGCGACGGCTCGATCTCCTCGTAAACCGCGAGTTGTCCGGCATTCACGATCGCCATGTCGAGCCCAGCCCGGATGGCTTGATAGAGGAAGGCCGAGTGCATCGCTTCGCGAACGGTGTTATTGCCGCGGAAGGAGAACGAAATGTTGCTCACCCCGCCGCTCACGCGTGCGCCCGGCAGGTTGGCCTTGATCCAGCGCGTCGCTTCGATAAAGGCGATCGCATAGTTGTTATGCTCCTCGATCCCGGTCGCAATCGTCAGGATGTTCGGGTCAAAAATGATGTCGTTAGGCGGAAAGCCGACCTGTTCCGTGAGAAGACGAAAAGCCCGGGCACAGATCTCGGTTTTGCGCTCCATCGTGTCGGCCTGCCCCTTTTCATCGAAGGCCATGACGATGACCCCGGCGCCGTAACGCCTAACGAGCCGCGCCTGGCGAAGAAATTCCTCCTCGCCCGCCTTGAGCGAGATGGAATTGACGACGCCTTTGCCTTGAACGCATTTCAGGCCGGCCTCGATCACGCTCCATTTCGAGGAGTCGATCATGATCGGGATGCGCGAGATGTCGGGCTCGCTCCCGATGAGACGAAGGAAGCGCGTCATGGCCGCTTCGGAATCGATCATCCCTTCGTCCATGTTGACGTCGAGAATGTTGGCGCCGCCTTCGACCTGTTGCCGCGCGACGACGAGCGCCGCTTCGAAATCGCCCGCCAGGATCAGCTTCGAGAATTTTGGCGAGCCGGTGATGTTGGTTCGCTCGCCCACGACGACGAACCCGAAGTCGTGGGTGACATCGAGCGCCTCGAGGCCCGAGAGATGCAAGGTGGGAGGGGCCCGTGTGCCCCGATTTTCTTCGAGGAACGTCACGTCATCGGGGCGCAGAGGCCCCTCCCACATTGGGGCGCCATCGTCGCGCGAAGTTTTAGCCTCGGACGATGGATTCATTTTCTAGCGCGTTTGAAGCAGGCAAAGCGCGCGGCGGAAATTCCCGCACCGCTTCTGCGATCGCGCGGATGTGATCCGGGGTCGTGCCGCAACAGCCGCCGACCATGTTGAGCCAGCCGTTCCGTGCCCACTCCCGTAATTGTGGCGCCATCGATTCCGGTGTCTCCGGAAAACCAGTCGCCGATAACGGATCGGGCAGCCCAGCGTTCGGATAGGCGCTGGTGAAACACGGCGCCAGGCGCGCCATTTCCTCGACGTGCGGCCGCATTTCCGCCGGACCAAGCGCGCAGTTCAATCCGACCACGAGCGGGTCGGCGTGCAGGATCGAGGTGAGAAACGCGCCCACGGTTTGCCCGGTCAACGTGCGGCCGGAAAGATCGGTGATCGTGCCCGAAATAAGGACCGGCAATTTTTTTCCCAACTCCTCGAACGTTTCCGAGATGGCGAAGATCGCGGCCTTGGCATTGAGAGTGTCGAAGATTGTTTCGACCAGGAGAACATCGACGCCGCCTTCGATGAGCGCGCGCGCCTGTTCGCCGTATGCCCGGCGGATCTGGTCGAAAGTGACGGCGCGGAAACTCGGGTCGTTCACATCCGGCGAGAGCGAGCCGGTGACAGGGAGGGGGCCGAGCGCGCCAGCGACAAAGCGCGGCGAGCCGGTTTCGTTGGCGATGCGATCCGCCGCTGTTCGCGCAATTTTCGCGGCGACGACATTCATCTCGTGGGCGAGTGCGACGAGGTCGGTGTCGTTGATTACGCGCTCAAAGAAAGCCTCATCCTTGCGCCCGCTTTTCGATTCGCCGGCGAAAAGAAAATCGTGCTGGCCGATCGTGGTCGCGCTGAAGGTATTCGTCTCGATTACATCAGCGCCGGCTTCGAGATACTGCGTGTGGATCTCCTCGATCGCTTCGGGGTGGGTGAGCTGGAGAAGCTCGAGATCGCCCTTCAGGCTCTTCGCCGGGTGGTGAGCGAAGCGATCGGCACGGAATTGTTCTTCCGAGAATTTATGGCGCTGCACCATCGTCCCCATCGCGCCGTCGAGGATGACGATGCGCTGGCGAAGGAGCGCGGCGAGTGGATGATCGGAAGCGGCGTGCACGTCGAAGCCATACTTAACGACAGCCGTCCGTTCTCGGCAACTAACAAATTGACGTATCATGATGCGTCAATGCGTTGAGTTGCACTTGTTGCTGTTCTTTCTCCTGCTCCTGCTCTTGCTCCTAATCCTGATCCCCCTCCAGCCGAAAGGGAGCACGAGCACGAGCTCGAAGGGGAGCAGGAGCAGAAGAAAGATTGCGGGCATAGGTCCGCTTCGCTACAAGCGACTCGTGGAAGCCTGGCAGATCTTTCGCTCTCTCAACGAAGTCCAGCGGAAAACCTTCCTCGCCTGTTTTCTCGGCTGGACGCTTGACGCGCTCGACTTTTTTCTCCTCACGTTTGTGGTCAAGAACGTCGCGGCCGAATTCTCGGTCTCGATCGTGAAAGTGGTTTTTGCGATCACGCTCACCCTCATGATGCGTCCGCTCGGCGCGCTTATTTTCGGAATGCTGGGCGATCGCTTTGGGCGGCGGGTGCCGCTGATGGTGGACATCATTTTTTATTCGCTGATGGAATTGCTGACGGCGTTCTCGCCTAACTATACCGTCTTCCTCATCTTCCGCGCGCTCTACGGAATCGGAATGGGCGGCGAATGGGGCTTGGGCGCTTCGCTTGCCATGGAGAGTCTGCCGGCCAAGGCGCGCGGCCTGGCCTCAGGCGTCCTGCAACAGGGCTACTCGTTCGGATTCCTCATCGCCGCGGTCGTTTACTGGATCGTCTTCCCGCACTTCGGCTGGCGCGCGCTCTTTATTGTCGGGGCACTTCCGGCTTTGCTCGTCATCTACATCCGGGCGCATGTTCCGGAGTCGCCGGTCTGGGAACGGCAAAGGCAGAGCGCGAAAGAAGCGTCGTTAGGCATGGGCCGCATGATCCGGGAGAACTGGCGCCTTCTCATCTACGCCATCCTTTTGATGACGGCCTTCAACTACATGTCGCACGGGACGCAGGATCTTTATCCGACCTTCCTGCAAAAGCAGCGCGGTTTGTCCGTCAATCAAACGGCGCCGATCGCGATCATCTATAACCTCGGCGCGATCTGCGGCGGGACGATTCTGGGATTCTATTCGCAACGCTGGGGCCGGCGACGCATCATCATCATCGCCGCGGTCCTTGGCATTCTCCTCATCCCGGCCTGGATTTTCTCGCCTTCGCTTCCGCTGTTGATTGCGGGCGGATTTTTCATGCAATTCATGGTGCAAGGCGCGTGGGGAGTTGTGCCGGTGCACCTGAATGAGCTCTCACCGCCCGCCTGGCGAGGGACGTTTCCGGGCGTGGTCTATCAGCTGGGAAATTTCTTCTCCGCCAATGCCGCCATGCTCCAGGCGAAACTGGCGGAGCATTTCGTGCGGCCAAACGGCCAGCCGGATTATGCCCTAACGATGGCCTGCGTAACCCTGGCTGTCTTCATTTCCCTGATCGTGCTCGCTGC
>JBBPZW010000040.1:0-19131 GCA_038198475.1 Chthoniobacterales bacterium
AAACTCGCAGTCGTCCCGGAAAAATCGATCGCCGTCCTGCCCTTCGAAAACCTGAGCGGCGATCCAGCGAACAGTTATTTCACCGAAGGCATCCAGGACGAAATCCTGACCCGCCTCTCGAAAATCGCGGACCTGAAAGTGATCTCGCGCACCTCGACCCAACCATACAAAAGCACGCCGGAAAACCTGCCCGAGATCGCGCGCCAACTCGGCGTCGCGCACATCCTCGAAGGCAGCGTGCAAAAATCCGGCGACAGGGGGCACATCACCGTGCAGCTGATCAAGGCCGCGACTGATTCGCATCTCTGGGCGGAAACTTACGATCGCAAATTAACCGACATCTTTTCCGTAGAGAGTGAGGTGGCGAACGCGATCGCCGATCAATTGCAGGCGAAAATCACCGGACCGGAAGAGCGCGTCATCGCTTCCCGGCCGACGGAAAACCCGGCCGCCTACGATGCTTACCTGCGCGGCCTGGCGTTCAATCTCAAATCCGCCAACTCCGCCGCCAATTCGCGCGCCGCGCAAAAATATCTCAAAGAAGCCGTCCGCCTCGATCCACAGTTTGCCCTCGCCTGGACGCTGCTCTCCTTCGTCGATGCGCGCGGGTATCTGACCCAGACCTTGCAACCGACCGACGCGCTGCGGGAAGAGGCGCGCGCAGCGGTCGAGACGGCCCTCGCGCTTGATCCCAACCTCGGCGAAGCGCTCCACGCCAAGGGCTATTATCATTATGCCTGCCTGAAGGATTACGAGACCGCGGTGCGTTACTTCGAACAAGCGCGGCGGCTCTTGCCGAACAGCAGCCGAATTCCGGAATCGCTCGCATATGTCACGCGGCGCCAGGGGGAATGGGAGTGAAGCAATTCTTACTTCGACGACGCCGAACAGCTCGATCCGCGCAACGTCTACATTCTCGGGCAACACGGGCAATCTTTCATCTCGCTCCGCCGTTTCCCGGAAGCGTTGCACAAATTCGACCAGATCCTGGCGATCGTGCCTAACGACATGGATACGCTGGCGGTCGAGGCCGCCATCGCTCAGGCGCAGGGCGATCTTCCGCGAGCAGCCGCACTTCTTGCTCCGCTCGATCCGCCGCCAGACGATTCCAACGTGCTCTTCGCGCAGGTTTATCAGGCGCTCCTGGAACGCCGTCCCGCGCTCGCGATTCCTCGCCTAACGAAACTACTGGTAAAACCAGATCGGGCCTGGGGTTACTTCACCGGCGAGCTCCGCTTTTGGTTAGGCTGGGCGCAGGACGTGGCCGGGGAACACGACGCTGCCCAAGCCAGTTGGCGCACCGCTCGCGCCGAACTGGAACCGTTTCTCGCCGAACAGCCGAAAAATTATAATCTTCTCTTCGATCTCGCGCTGACCACGATGGGCCTCCACGACAAGGAAACCGCCCTTAGTTTTTCAGAACAAGCGATGGCAGCGATGCCGATCGAGAAGGACGCTTTTGACGGTCCGGCGCCGATCGAAATCCTGGCCCGCGTCGCGGCCCAGGTCGGCGAACCGGATCGCGCCCTCACTGCGCTGCAGCGGGTGCTCGCACTTCCCTACGAAGGTCCGCTCGGCGGTGGGCAGGCGCCGCTCACTCCCGCGCTCCTCCGCCTCGATCCAATGTTCGATCCGCTCCGGAACGATCCACGTTTCCAGCAACTGGCGGGAGTTAATTCGAATTCGAAGTAACGAGTTGCACGGGCGTCGTGCGGCCGGCACGCAGCATGAGCAATCCGCGGCCAAGAACCGCAACGAGCACGAGCAGTCCGCCCAGAATCGCCCAGGGACCGGGGCGTTCGCCGAGGGCGAGCATCACCCAGAGGGATTCAGGACCGGCTCGAGGAGCGGAATGAGCGTCGCCTCGAGCGCGGTGACGTGCTTGATCGCTGCCGCGTAGAAGACGTAGGGCAGGCCGAGTTGCACCGTGCCGAGCAGGAGCAGCCGCCAGAGACCGCCTTCGCCTAACGACGGCGCCTGCCACATGAAAGGCGCGCCGGCCAGGGCCACGATGAGGTTGCCGAGCACGATGCTTGCGATCGGCGAGCCAGCCTTCTCTTTGCGCAGGAAAAGCGCGACCGAAGCGAAGGCCAGGCCGCTCCCGAGCGCGATGATGTTGCCCCACATTCCCGCGATCGTTAGGCGGTCGAGAAAGAAAAGCGCGATCCCGATCAGCGCCACCGCGATGACGAGCCAGTCGATGCGTGAGGCACGCTCATTCAAGTACCAGGACCCGATAAGCGCGACATAAATCGGCGCGGTATATTGCAGGAAGATCGCGTTCGCCGCGGTCGTCATGCGCGTCGCGAAAACGAAGAGGACGACGGTGAGGGCGTAACCGATGGCGCCGCCGATTTGCGCGAAGGAGAAGGCGAAGCGCGGCCGACCGACGCAGAGCAGGATGATGGGAATGGCAATCGCGCTCCGGCCGCCGGCGATCGCCATCGGCGGCCAATCAATCGACTTGATAAGCACGCCGCCGAGGCTCCAGCAAAGCGCCGCGAGCAGGAGCAGCAGAGGCGGGATGAGGCGGCGCGGCATCGTCCGCTCGTTCTACAGGCGCCGCGTCGCCATGCAAGCCCGGGAACCGGGGCAAAATTATTTGCAACAAAATGGTTGCATGTTTTGAGGACTCGCTTTAAATGCAACCATGAAGTTGCACATTGATGACGATCGGATTGAAAAACAAATCGAACTCAAAGCCTCCCAGTCGCGCGTCTGGCGCGCGCTGACGGACCACCGGGAATTCTCGGAGTGGTTTGGAGTAAATTTGGCAGCGCCGTTTCTGCCCGGGAAAAGCACGGCCGGCCAGATTACCGTTGCCGGCTACGAGCACGTCCGCATGGAAGTGGAAGTGCAGGAGATGACGCCCGAAAAATTCTTCTCCTACACCTGGCATCCCTACGCGGTCGAGCCCGGCGTCGATTACTCGAAGGAGCCGCCGACGCTGGTGGAATTTCGCCTTGAACCAACCGCGAACGGAACCCTCCTGACCGTGACCGAATCCGGCTTCAGCAAAATTCCGGCGGCGCGGCGCGCCGAAGCCTTTCGCATGAACGACCACGGCTGGGCACAGCAGGTCAAAGATATCCAGAGCCATGTCGAGCAGACGCAGTAGCGGCCTGGCGACCGCGCCGTTGCTGCGCCGGCACGCGCCCGTTTTCGCCGCGCTCGGCGACGCGACGCGGCTCGCGCTCATGGCACGGCTTTGCGAACGAGCTCCGTGCTCGATCTCGCAACTAACAGAGGGCACGCCGATCACCCGGCAGGCGATTACGAAACATCTGCGGGTGCTCGAAGGCGCGGGCCTGGTGCGCGGAGAAATGTCCGGACGTGAATGCCTCTTCGAGATCGAGCCGGAACCGCTCGACGAGGCCCGGGATTACCTCGACCTCGTCGCGCAACAATGGGACGCCGCGCTCGTTAGGCTAAAAGCCTTCGTCGAGAAATGACGGGCGCCATGTTTCCGCGCGTCCCTTCTTCGTTCGACGTTGGCGTTGAGCGTTTAACGTTCGACGTTCCTCTTCCAACGAATGAAGGGAGACGGCGTTTCGCAGCGAAAGCGTTCAAACCATCCACCCGTGTCCTGATACTCCATGTAAAACGCAGTCTTCCGCGCGATCTCGCGCCCGAAGTAGCGCTCAACCACACGCAGCGCTAGAGCGTGTCATGAACTTTTGCGAGGCTGCGCCGGCCCGTAGCTGCGACGCCCTCGTCGCTGGAGGTATCCGCGGCGCCCTCGCCGCGTTGAACTTGTCGCAGGGGCCGCAGCGGAGCCGTGCCTGGCGGCGTGGGCGCCGCTGGCACTTTCTGCGGCGACGGCGCCGCAGCTACCTTTCGGCCTCCCCTCGCACCGGGGAAAAGTGCATGCCACGCTCTAGATCCGTCCCCGACGTCAGACCTCCGGCCGTCGAGATCCTCCGTTCTCTTCTGTCTGAGCGTTCGACGTTGGACGTTGAGCGTTCAACGTTCGACGTTCCTCTTCCACCGAATGAAATTTCTGGTCACGAACGACGACGGCATCGACGCGCCCGGTCTCGCGGCACTCGTCGGAGCTGCCGGCACGGTGGGCGACCCGGTCGTGGTCGCACCGGCTGGCCCGCAATCCGGCGTGAGTCACGCCGTGACCTGGCGCGAAGGCGTCCGGATCGAGCCGCGCGGCGACAAGCGTTTTGCCATCTACGGCACGCCGGCGGACTGCACCCGGCTCGGGCTCTTGCACGCGGTGCCGGATGCGAAGTGGATCCTCAGCGGAATCAATCACGGCGCAAACCTGGGTGCGGATGTTTATTACTCGGGCACGGTGGCGGCGGTGCGCGAAGCGCTCATGCATGGCTGGCCGGGCATCGCTTTTTCACACTATCGCAGGAGCGGCGTCGAGTACGACTGGGAACGAGCCCAACGCTGGATCACGCCTCTGCTCGGCGAGTTGCTGGCGAAGCCGATCGAGCCCGGCGTCTTTTATAACGTCAATCTGCCGTTGCTCGCGCCGGATGCACCCGACCCGGAAGTCATTTGGTGCCCGCTCGATCCAAAACCGCTTCCGCTCAATTACCGGCACGAGGAAGAGAGCGGACTTTATTTTGCCGGCGACTACAACCTGCGCCACCGCACGCCCGGGGCTGACGTTGATGTTTGCTTCGGGGGCAAGATTGCTGTTACGGCCGTGCGATTACTTTGAGTGAACATCGCCCGGCAAGGTCCGGCGGACGGCGAGCGAGATGGGAAGCCCAATGCAAAACATGTGGATGAGGATTCCTGTCACCAAGACCAGGAGCGGAAATGAGACCTTGCGCGGAAAAGCGGAAAGCGGCAGGACGACGAGGTTCATGACCGCGTAAATGAGAATGCCATAGAGCAACCCCGCGACGACCGGATAACGAGTGAGAAACGGAAGTGCCTTGCTCGCCAGGTAAAAAATAGCCGCCCAAAGCAGGGCGATGCAAAAGTGGAGTGCGAGACCGAGCGCCGCTGTCGAGGCGCCGCCTTCGAAGGCCGGCGCGCCGAGCAGACCGCTCGCGACTGACTGCAGAATGCGCATCGGCGCCACGCCGTGCAGGGCCGAGAACCCGACTGCGTAAGTGATATCAAGCGCGCCGGCGATCGCACCACCGATCAGGATTGCAGAGAGAGCGGAAAGACGGCGCATCGGAACCCGGAAGCCTATTGCACCGCTTCCGCTCCTCTTATGCAAGCCTTCTCTGGAGGCGGGCTTCCGCTATTTTCCCTCAAACGCCGCCTGCAGCGGCGCGAGGTCGCTCCAAGCTCGTTAGGCGCTCATCTCTTGCATGGCCTTCTGCATCTCCTCCGGCGTCACATCGCGGACGTGTGTGCCGATCGACCATTGATGTCCGAACGGGTCTTCCACTTTCCCGTAGCGATCGCCCCAGAACATGTCGTCGAGCGGCATTGTGACCTTCGCACCCGCTTTTACCGCCTGGTCGAAGAACGCGTCCGCGTCTTCCACGTAAAGGTGGATCGTGACCGGTGATCCCTTGAGGGCTTTCGGACTGAAGGCGCCCCACTCGGCCCGTTCCTCGTTCAGCATGACCATTGAATCGCCGATCCGGATGCTGGCGTGCATCACCTTTCCATCCGGGCCCGGCAATCGACTGATCTCGACCGCGCCGAATGCCTTTTTGTAAAACTCGATCGCTTCTGCGGAGTCCGCGCAAACGAGGTGCGGCGTGACCGTATGCATTCCCGCCGGTATTCGCTGCGACGCCGTCTTTGTTTCTTCTTTCATCGATGTGCTCATATTTTGGTTCCTTCTTCAGTGAATTGATTGCTTCCATTCAATCAACGAACAACCGGCGGCAATCCGGACACTGTTACTCTCGACTTTTGAAGTTGTCACAGCTGGTTCTTTCCGGCAGATTCCGATCAGGCCACAGCGGATCTGCCTAACGAAATGAGCAGCAAAGTTGCAAACCTGATCGCGCTCGAACTCGGCGTCGTCATCGCACTTCTCGCCTGGCTGGCAATTTCCAATCTCCGGACCGTCAAGCAGCAACCGATCGCCCAACAGCCGACGCGCACGGTCGATTCTTTCGCGACCGTTGCGCCCGTTCTCAATTCAAGAAGCCGCCGCCCCGCCCCGGTCGATTATCGCGTCGAGGTCGCAACGGAACCACAGGAAGCTGAAGACGCGGTGCAATCGGAAGCGAATTACGAACAGGCTGTCTATACCGAGCCTGAGACGGCATCTGGACTGAACACCGGCTATGTGACCGCGACCGTCCCATCCTACACGCTCTTCGATCCACAGTCGCCCATACCTGACTCCGACTGTCTGCTCTCGCCCGCCGATGAGTTCGTTGTCTATTCCCAGCCGTCGGCAATTCTCCGCATTCCAAATTCCCGAACTTTTGCGCGACGCCCGCGCTCGCCTTTTCAAACGGCCGGCCCGCGACCACCGATCGATCATCAGCGTCCGCCCACAATCCAACATTCTCGGCCGCGCGATCGCGCCATCACTCCGCGCCCCAAAACCCAACGTCACCCTTCTCGACCCAGCCCCAAACTCAGGCCTCGCCAAAATCCCTAGCATGGCCTGGAACAGCGACCACTAATCAAACCATGAAAATCATCCATTTCGCGTTGGCCGCCGGCCTCGGGGTCGGTTTCGCTCTCTCCGCCGGCGCTCAGCAGCCGGACGCTGCAACGACCACCACCGCCGCGGCCAGCCCCGCGGCCAGTCCCGTCGCGAGCACGGCGCCGACCAGGCCCGAGAACATGCAGCGTTTCGAACGCCGCCGCGAGCATCGTCAGGAACACCGCCGCCGATTCGGAGCCAACAATCGCGACGGTACGGTCGCGGATCAGCAATCGCAAAGGCAGGCTAATCGCCAGGAACGGCGGCAACAACGCCGAGGAATGAGAGCCGCGGGCGCCGGCGCCAAAGCAAAGTCGCAAGAGCCGACCAAGCCCGCCAACGCCACGCCATCGCCGACCCCGGCGCCCTAGTAGCAACCGGCGTCGCCTAACGAGTCAGCGTTTGCGCTCCTTGCTGCTACAAACGCTTCGTGTCGGGTTTAAGAAATCCGCCGCGCCCGGCGCCGATCGGATCTTTTTCCGGTCGCAAATCGCGCAGCTTGGAGAGCGGCCGAGTCTCGCTCTGCTCCGGCGTCTTTTGTTTCGGCCTCCATAAGTCAGATTTTGATTGGTTTGGATGGGACGGTCAAGAAAGCAGGCTCCTCACATTCCGGCCGGATGCCGCGCGACGAACCCGCGCGTATCGCAGAGGTCGGTGTGCCAGCGCGGACCGGTGTTCCCGCCATTTTGGAAATCGGTCGTGTCGAGCCGCAGTCCCGCGATGACCGCGAAGGTGTGACCCGGCCGCGCGTAAATCGTCAACCAGCGCCCGCGGCCGCGTTCGCCGAAGCGCATCAAATCACTCGAGGGAAGCGGAGGGCCGATCGCACCGGCGGCGTGCAAAGCAAAGGAAACTGTCCCCGAACAATCGTAACCGCGATCGTAAAACGATCCGTGCCCGCCACCCCACGCGTAGGGCTTCCGGGTGAGCGAATTCGCCGCCCAGATCGCGTTCTTCACGCTTTGCGGCGCGCGACTCGGCGCGTAAGCGATTCCATGTCGCAGAATCGCCCGGCTGCCCGCGATCGTCGGTTGCTGCTCGAATTTTTCCGGCGCGTTGTCGAGCCCTGAGTCCTGTTCGACATTCTGATCTTCTTCCCCGGCCTCTTCCGGATTCGGCGGACCGGGATCCTGGGCGCGCGGAACGAGATAAGCAACGCGCACCGGCCCGGCATTATCGACAGACTGCGCGCGGAGAATTTCGTGTCCGCGTTGCGCGACACGGATCGGCACGGTCGCGAGAAAAGCGACAGCCCGCGGCGCGTGAGAAACGATCGGGTCGGCGACGGTGTGAACGACCGAGCGCGCGAGCAGAAATGGCTGAAGGACAACTGTGACCGGATTCGGTTTCCGATGACGACGAGTCAGCGCGTTGGCGGACGTTAGCGGCAGCAAAAGCGCGACCGCGCCCAAGATCGCGACTCGCTGCAGGATGAATTTCCTCCGGCTCGGCGTCTGCACGCCCTATAACAGAAGCTGTTCTTCGCGCCAGCGCGACCAAAATTTCATCTCCGTTTTCCGTTGGCGGCGAACCGGGACGCGCCCGCGCCACCTAATTGCATCGACAGCAAAGAGAAACGACGCTTTTTTGCAGGCGAATGGAGCCTCTCGTGTGAATCTGCGAAAATTCTTTGCCGAGCTGCAGCGGCGCAACGTCTATCGCGCCGCCGTCCTTTACACGATGACGAGCTGGCTCCTCATCCAGGTCGCGACCCAGGTTTTTCCTTTCTTCTCCATTCCCAACTGGATCGTTAGGCTGATCATTATCTTGCTCATCATCGGGTTCCCGATCGCGGTCGTGCTCGCCTGGGCTTTCGAGCTGACCCCGGAAGGAATTGTCAAAACCGACGAACTCCCACTCGGCAAACCACCCGGCTGGCCGCTCATCCATCGCATTTACACCGCGGTCATCGGGATCCTGGCGATCGCGATTGCCATCCTTCTTTACCTCCGCTTCTCGCCTACCCATCGCGAGGAGGCCCAGGGTGTCTCGGCGAAGAGCATCGCGGTTCTCCCGTTTGAGAATTACAGCGCGGAAAAAGAAAACGCCTTTTTCGCGGACGGCATCCAGGATGACCTGCTGACGAACCTCGCGAGGATTCAGGCCCTCACTGTCATCAGCCGGACGAGCGTAATGAAATATCGCGACGTCGAGACGCGCGACATCAAGGAGATCGGGAAAAGCCTCGGCGTCGCCACGATCCTCGAAGGCAGCGTGCGCCGGGAGAAAGACCGCGTCGTGGTCAACGTACAGCTGATCGATGCCGAGCGGGATCGCCATCTCTGGGCTCAAAACTACGACCGCACGATCCAAGACTCGTTAGGCCTGGAGGGAGAGCTGGCGACTGAGATTGCCGACGCCCTCCGCGCCCAGCTCACGCCCGAGGAAAAAGTGCGGGTGGCGAAAAAGCCAACGCAAAACCCGAACGCCTATCTTCTTTATCTTCACGCTCTGCCGCTCGAGCAGGGGCCAGATACCCTGCTTCAGGATTATCGGCAGGCGGTCGATCTTTACGCCCAGGCGATCGCGCTCGATCCGGGGTTCGCCCTTGCCCGTGCTCATCTCGCCTCGACCTGCGCGGAGATTTTCCATTTCCACGAACCGCTGGATACCTGGAAAAACCGCGCCCGGAGCGAAGCCGAGGTTGCCCTCCGCCTCGAGCCGGACCTCGGCGAAGCACACTTCGCGCTCGGGCAATGCATCTACTGGTTCGACGAGGATTACGAGCGGGCGCTGTCCGAATTCGCCACCGCGCAGCGAGCCCTGCCTAACGACAGCAACATCGGCGCCTACGTCGCGGCGATCCGCCGCCGGCAGGGCCGCTGGGACGACGCCCTCACCATCTATCAGCGAATGGAAAAGCTCGATCCGCAGAATCCCAACATCATTCGCAACCTCGTCTTCACCAGCACCTCCATGCGCCGCTGGCCGCAGGCCGCCGAGGCGGCCGCCCGTTTTCGCGCGGTCGCGCCCGATTCCGTGGTCGCAAAAATCCAGTCCGGCTACGTCAACTTCATGTGGAAAGGCGACCCGGGCGCTTTGCAACCCTGGCTCGCGAACATTCCATCCGCCAACGATCCCGACGGCGTGGTGACATGCGCGCGCTGGGAAGATGCCATGCTGCGACACGATTTCGCGGCGGCCGACCAGGTGCTGGTGCAAGCACCGCGGAGCGAGGTTTCCTATCTCCACGTTGGGCTGCAACCGAAGAGCTTCCTCGCCGGGATCACGGCCGTGGCGCGCAACGATCAGGCTGCGGCGGAGCGGAACTTTGCCGCCGCTTTGCCGGATTTTGAAAAGGCGGTGCAGGAAGCCGCCGAAGCCGCCGATCGGCATGCCAACCTCGGCCTGCTTTACGCTTTCATGGGACGAAAGACCGACGCGATTCGTGAGGGCCAGCTCGCGGTTCAACTCAAGCCGGAAGCCAAAGACGCGAACGACGGCGCGATCATGCTTTGTTACCTCGCCCTGATCTACGCGCGGGTCGGCGAAGTCGAGCAGGCGATCCCGTTGATCGAGCGACTGCTGAAAACTCCCGGGGCGGTCGACAGCGTGGATTACAGCATCACCCAGAACGATCTCAAGCTTCGCTGGGAATGGGACGGTCTGCGGAAAGACCAGCGGTTTCGGAAGCTCCTCGCCACAGACACAGGGGCAACTCGGTAGCTATCGCGCGCTCTCGCTCTTGCTTGTTGTCCTGAGCCGCGAAGATGACGAAGAGCCTGTCCTGAGTCTGCCGAAGGACAGCGTCTCCGATCCTAGACTTTGGAACTACTCTCGGCCAAACCATGGGATCCCGAGAGATGAGTGGTGTTCCGACATCACCGCCTACGACTGGGTGCGCGATCTTTTTTTCCTGGTGGAAACCTTGGGGCAGCGAATAGCCTTGATCTATCGGGTGTCAGAACGATACGATCTACAGATGTGAAGGATGTTCCCGGGACTTTGCGGCACGGGGGAGCGCCTTTCACGACGACGCACTGGAGCGTCGTCGCCTCGTGCGCGCTCGAAGGCGAGACGGCCGAGGCTGCCCTAGCCCAGCTCTGCCGGGATTACTGGCCGCCGCTCTACACCTTCGTGCGCAGACGGGGTTACAGTTCGGCGGACGCTCAGGATCTGATTCAGAGCTTTTTCGCTTTCCTAATCCGGACGAGGGCTTACGAACAAACCGATCGCGCCAAGGGCAAGTTCCGTTCATTCCTACTCGCGTCGTTCAAACATTATCTTGCGGATGTCTGGGATCGGGATCACGCGCTCAAGCGTGGCGGCGATCGCCAGTTTGTGCTCCTGGAGGAAGAGATGGAGGCCGTGGAGGCACTCTGGGCCCGGGAACCAGCGGCCACGACATTTGACGACGACCAGCATTACGAACGGCGCTGGGCCGCGATGCTGGTTTCCCGCGCGCTCGAGCGTTTGAGCGCGGAGTTTAGTGGTCCAAAGGCGCGCCTCTTTCAAGAATTAAAGCCGTTCCTCAGCGGTGGGACAACTTTGCCGAGTCAGGAAGAGATCGCCATCCGACTCGGTAAGCCGATTGAAACTTTACGCAGCGATCTTTCGCGCTTGCGGGCGCGTTATCGGGAGCGGTTGCGGGAAGAAGTTGCCCGCACAATCGCCGCCGCCGATAACGTGGACGAAGAGCTGCACCACCTTTGCAGTGTGCTCACATCCGCTTGTTGATAGGAGCATTGTCGCGAAAAGCCAAATGTCGCCTGCCCCGAACCAAGTTATCCGCTGCGCGCAGTGCGGCGCGCCGATCGAAAGCGAAGCGGCTGAGCTGGGGTGTTTGAATTGCCTGCTCGTGGGTGGCTTTGGCGCAGACAGTGCCGAGACGCGACGCTTCCAGCACTACGAGGTTTGTCTGCGCGAGGATGGCGTTACCCTCGACCAACTGGGTCAGGGATCGATGGGCATCACCTATCGCGCGCGCGACATCAATTTGGATTCTCCGGTCGCCCTAAAAATTATTAGCGCTCGCTACTCCGGTAATCCGGAGGCGCGGGAGCGTTTCCGTCAGGAAGCGCGGGCCGCGGCCCAGTTGCGGCACCCGAATGTCGCGAGCGTCTTTCACTTCGGCGAAACCGAGGCCAGCCAATGCTTCTACGCAATGGAGTTGGTCGAGGGTGAAACGCTGGAGGCGCGAGTGCGTCGCGATGGACCGCTCAAGACGGCAGTGGCGCTCGAGGTCGTCACCCAGGTCGCCCATGCGCTCATGGCCGCGGAGGAGCATGGGTTGGTCCATCGCGATCTGAAGCCGAGCAACATAATGGTGGTCGCGGCCAATCCCGGTGGATCGGATGCGCTGGTCGTAAAGGTGATCGACTTTGGGCTGGCCCGAGCCGTAACCAGCACGCCGGTCATTTCCAGTCAGGCTCACGCCGGTTTTTCGGGCACGCCGGACTTCGCCAGTCCGGAGCAGTTCAGTGCGGGCCAGGTATCGCTCGACGCGCGCTCAGACATTTATTCGTTAGGCGCGACATTTTGGTATCTGTTTTGTGGCAATGCGCCGTTCACCGGCCGCTCGCGGGGGAAACTCGAGAACGAGCCGCTGCCACTGGATCAGCTCGCCGTCGCGAAAGTGCCCGCGCCGGTGATTGCACTTCTGCGCTCGATGCTGGCGCCTGATCCGGTCGAGCGACCGCAGTCGGCTGGCGAACTGTTGACCGCGCTGCGCCGCTGTCGCCAGGCCATGGAAGCGAGACCGCGCCGCCGCAAGCTATTGAAATGGGCAGCGCTCGTGTTCGCGTTTGTGACGATCGGCGCCGTTGGCCTAACGAATTATTTTCCGCGCCACTCAGCGATTGCCATGATGGCGCCGGAGAAAAGCATCGCGGTCTTGCCGTTCGAAAACTTGAGTGACGACAAAGAGAACTCCTTCTTCGCCGCCGGCGTCCAGGACGAAATTCTGTCGAACCTCGCCAGGATCGCCGATCTGAAAGTGATCAGCCGCACCTCGGTGGCGCAGTACAAGAGCGGGACCGCGCGCAACCTGCGCGACATAGCGAAAACACTTGGAGTAGCCCATCTTTTAGAAGGCAGCGTGCAGCGCGTCGCGAATCGCGTGCGCGTCAACGCCCAGCTAATCGATGCTCGCACTGATGCGCATCTCTGGGCCCAGACGTACGATCGCGACGTGGCGGACGTTTTCGTGATCCAGAGCGAGATCGCCAGCGAGATTGCCAACCAGTTGCGAGCCCAGTTATCGCCAGCCGAGCGGGCGGCATTTACAGAACGCCCGACCGCCGATCTAACTGCCTATGCGCTCTATACCGAGGCCAGGGCCAACGATGTCACAGTCTCGAACAATTGGAGGGACCCGGATAAAAGAGTGGAACTTTTAAAGGAAGCTATCCGGCGCGATCCAAATTTTGTCCTCGCTTACTGCTTCCTGGCGAGGATGTACAGCTATCTTTATCATGAGCATGGCAGGCCGGTGGCCGAGTTGTGGAAGCAAGTGGTGGACACTGCGGTGCGGCTGCGACCTGACCTCGGCGAACCGCACGTGGCGCGGGCACGTTACTACTTCTTTCTTCGCAATGACGCCCGGGCACGTGACGAGCTGATCACCGCTCGTCGTCTGTTGCCGAATGATCCTGAGGCGATCTTCCTAGCGGCCCGGCTGGATCGCCGCCAAAACCGCTGGAACGATGCGCTCGCCAACATGCGAAAAGTGTACGAACTCGACCCACGCGATGGAGAGATTATTGCGGTGACCTACCAAACCTGCCGGAGCATGCGCCGCTACGCCGAGGCGGAGCAGTTCGTGTATCAAGCCATGGCGAAAATGCCGGAACTAACCTCCTGGCTCCAGGTGCAGTTGGCTGAGTTGAAGCTGGCCGAGGGCGATCCGGTCGGGGCGCAGGCAATCCTCGCCCAACTGCCGCAGGAGGTTGGTCTGGATACTCGATTCACGACGGCCGTCTACCAACGTGATTATGACGCGGCCACGAGGATCATTGCGGCTAAGCCTGCAAACGAGGTCGATGAATTTTTCGGTGGCGAACCTCCGCGGAGCTGGGCCGACGGACTAATCGCGCGGGCGCGCGGCGACAACCAGAAGGCGCAAGCGGTGTTTTTGGATTTGCGGCGGAGGTGGGAGGTGAACTCCGGCCCCGGGATCAACTTAGGGGATGAGTTTTACTTCAGCTACATCGCCGTCCTTGATGCTGGGCTGGGCCGCAAGGATGACGCGATTCGCGAGGCGCAGAAGGCGGTCGATCTGGACCCAATCGCAAAAAATGCCGTTAAAGGTCCGGAGTTTGTCTCCTACCTTGCGTTGGTTTACGCGTGGACGGGCGAGCACGACCGCGCGATTGAGCAACTCGAGATTCTCGCGAAAATCCCGGGCGGTCCAACTTACGGCGATCTGCACTTCAATCCCTGCTGGGATTCGTTGCGAGGCGATCCGCGCTTCGAGAAAATCGTCGCATCGCTTAAGCCGAGGTAAATGGCGGTGTCGATCGTTCCTATCGTGAGGAAGTAGGGCGGCATTTTTCCTTTGATCGCCCCTGCGGGTTTTTGACACGCATCTGCGTTTTTCTGCAATGCCGAGAAAGTTTTTCCTTTGGAAGAGGTGAACAACTCAACCTTAAACACACACTTGAATCTATGAATACTAAACGATCAAATCTCTGCCACACCGTCGCTCTGCGCGGTTTTCTTTCACTTGTCATCGGTCTCGCATGTTTTGCGCTCTCGCCCGCGGCTCGAGCGGTTAACCCGCCACCAGACGGAGGCTATCCCAACAACAACACCGCTGAGGGTGATGATGCGCTCTTCAGCCTCACAGACGGCCTCAACAACACGGCGATTGGTTTTAACGCGCTCTATAGTCTTACCACCGGGTCGGAAGGAACCGCGATTGGTTCGCTCGCGCTTGCCAACGACACAACCGGCTTAAACACTGCCTGCGGCTTTAACGCGCTCAATGCCAACACAACCGGCGCCTACAACGCAGCCATGGGTCGTAATGCGCTCGCTTTCCATATAACCGGCGATCACAACACGGCCACCGGTGGTGCAGCGCTCTTGCTCAACGCCGACGGCATCGGCAACACCGCCACCGGTCGTGCCGCGATGGGCCTCGGCGCAACTGGCTCCCAAAACACTGCCACCGGTTGGCAAACGCTCTTTAACAGCACCGGCGACAACAACACGGCCAATGGGGCTTTTGCGCTCTATAGCAGCACAACCGGCAACCACAACATCGCCTTGGGCGCCTATGCCGGTTACAATATCACTACGGGCGCTAACAACATCGATATCGGCAGCCTTGGTAACGCCAGAGATTCTAATAAGATCCGCATCGGCACAGAAGGAACTCATCTGTCCACCTTTGTCGCTGGCATTACTGGGGCAACGGTTGCCGGGGGCGTAACAGTGATCGTAGATATCAAAGGTCATCTCGGCACGATCTCCTCGTCGCAACGTTTCAAGGAGCAGATCAAGCCTATGGACAAGGCGAGCGAAGCGATTCTTGAACTCCAACCGGTGACCTTCCACTACAAGCACGAGCTCGATCCGGAGGGGATCCCGCAGTTCGGCCTCGTGGCCGAGCAAGTAGAAAAGGTTAACCCCGCTCTGGTGGCTCGCGACAAAGAGGGGAAGGTTTACACCGTGCGTTACGAAGCGGTCAACGCAATGTTGCTCAACGAGTTCCTCAAAGAGCACCGCAACGTGCAGCAGTTGGAAACGACCGTCGCGCAGCAGCAAAAGGACTTCCAGTCGGCTGTCGCGCAGCAGCAGAAGGAAATCAAAGCCCTTACGGCAAGCCTCAGAGACCAAGCATCGCAAATCCAAAAGGTGAGCGCGCAGCTTGAAGTGAGTAAACCTGCGGCGCAATTGGTCCTCAACAATCAGTAAAGCTGCGGAGCGTAACCAACAGTCGTCCCGCGACTGCGGGATAATCAGCCGCCACGTTAGACTGCGTGGCGGCTTTTGTTTCTCTCCTTTTTTGCTTCCACAAGAATCAGCGCGTGTGCCTAACAAGTTTGATGGAAATACGGTGAGCCCCGCGTCCAAATCCCCGCTGGGATTCGGTGTGGGAAGATTCGCGCTTCGAGAATCTTCTTGTAGCCACGGCGCTCGGTCGCCGGGTGTTCCGTTGTAGCCTGGATCGGTGATCCCGACATCGGCTTATGCGAGGTAAGCCGTGCTAATCGAGCGCCAGCCGACCCTGTCAGACATTCGCGCTTTTTTTGCAATGCCGGGGAAGATTTTCCTTTGGAAGGAGCGAACACAGAAACAACCAACCGTAAACACACACTCGCTAACTCCAATATGAAAACCAAACACATCATCGTCGCCGCCGGCCTTGCCTATGCCGCGCTCATTACCAGTGCCAGCAGTCGTGCCGATATAGTCGCCGATTGGAACGAAACTGCCGAGACCGTTATTCGCGCCGGCACACCGTCACCACCGCTTCAGACACGCGCATTGGCGATTGTGAACGCCGCTATCTACGACGCCGTCAACGGCATTACCCTAACCTACCAACCGTACTACGTCGCGGACGCCGCGCCGCCCGGCGCCCGCCAGGAGGCCGCCGCCGCGCAGGCCGGGTTCACGGCATTGATTGGACTTTTCCCGGCGCAGAGCGTCTTGCTTAATGAAAAGCTGGCTGAATCGCTCGCGAGCATTCAGGCAACAAGGGTAAGAGCCAATCCATCGCGCGCGGACTAGCCTGGGGCGAGCAAGTCGCACAAGCCATTCTCGCCTGGCGCGCGACGGATGGATTGTCCACGATAGTGCCGCCTTACTTCGGCGGCTTTGCTCCCGGTCAGTGGCGTTCGATCCCCGATGGCACACTCCCGGGCGCACTGCCACAGTATGCGATGCTCGTGCCTTTCACGATGAGCAGCTCAGCCCAATTTCGGCCTGGCCTGCCGCCGGCCTTGGACAGTCCGCAGTACGCGGCCGACGTGAATGAGGTGAAAGCAATCGGCCGCGTCGATAGTGCGACCCGCACTGCAACTCAAACTCAGCTCTCACTTCTCTGGGCTGCCTCCGGTCCGCTCGAAGAGAACGCCGTGGCCCGCTCGGTGGTGCCGCGCGGCTACGCCTTGGCCGACACCGCCAGGCTTTTCGCATTGGTCAACTTCGCGGCCTGCGACGGAATGATTGCCGGTTTCGACGCCAAGTACGATTACGGTTTCTGGCGTCCGTACCACGCGATTCGGCTGGCCGATACCGATGGCAATCCGGCCACCGAACCTGACCCTTTGTGGACTTCGCTGCTCGCCGCGCCGAATCATCCTGAATACATCTCGACCCATTCCACCGTCACCGGCGCGGCCCTGCGCGTGCTGGCGCTGCTTTTGGGTGACGAGACGCCCTTCACGCTGAGTTCTCCAGGCTTGCCCGGCGTAACGGCGACGTATCAACGCTTCTCCGACGCCGCCGTCGAAGTGGGGCTTTCCCGCATCTGGGGCGGCATTCATTTCCGGACGGCTTGCGAAGTGGGACGCGCAGTCGGTGAATCCATCGCGGACCAGGCGGTAGCGAACGACCTCTTGCCGCAGTGAACGCAATGTGGCTCAACTAGTTTCTTAAAGAGCATCGCAACGTGCAGCAGTTGGAAACGACCGTCGCGCAACAACAGAAGGAAATCAGCGCGCTCTGCGTGACCCTGCGGGAGCAGGCGTCGAAGATCCAGAAAGTGAGTGACCAGCTCGAAGTGAGCAACGCGGCGCCTCGATTGGTCGTCAACGATCGATAACGCTGCTCAGCCTAACGACCAACCGCCTTCCACAATTAGCCGTCATGTTTCACGACGTGACGGCTTTTTGCGCTGGTCCAGCGAACTTCCTTTTTTTGGATTTTTTGGGACCTGAGCCAGGACGCGAGACGCGCTCACCAGAATACCAATCCATCACTCCACTCCTGCCTCGAGATAGCCCCATTCTGCCAGTTCCGGGCCCAATTCCTCGACGAAACGTCTCTGCAAATGCGCGGGCAATTTCTCGCGCCATTGTCCGCTCTTCCCGACCCGTAGGAATTTTGCCCGGCCGGTTTCTCCGCTCCGGAGGAAGGTTTGTTTCTTGCGCTCGAAAGATTGGTTCTCGATCGCGGCTGCGATCCTGGGCCCGCTCCGTTCCAAGCCAAGGTGGCGCAGAATCCGCTCCGCTTCCTCCTCCGGCCGCGCGAGCAAGTCTTCGTAACGCACGATCGGCATTCCCGCCTCGGCGTAGGGCCGCCAATGTTCCAGCCAGGAAAGCCGGACCGACTTGTGGACCGCGGCCGAGCCCTCGAGGAGCGCTTCCGTGATCCGCTCCAGCCGATAATTTTGCCTAACGAAAAGCGGATAGAAGGTGTGTCGATAAAGCTTTTCGCCCTGCGGAAAGAGCCGGAAGAGGGCGCGCAGCGCCGGATAGCGCTCGAACTGGAAGTGATTCGCGGCCGAGAGCGCGATGTCGCGCGGGTCGCGCAGGATGTAGAGGACGCGGTTCCGGTGGGGCGAGACTCCGTCGAGTTCGGGAAGCAGTCGCGCCCCCCGTTCGTTGTCCTCCCCCGGCTCGACGGAGTCTCGCACCACCGGAAGGAAACCCAGCTCGGGCAAAGGGTGGTGCGATTTGTAGCAGCGGAATTCCGAGACGCGATCCTGACCTTCGACCGCGATCTCTTTCTTCGTCGACTGCCAGAAACCGGCCACCGGGCAACCCACCAGCTCGGCTACGAGCCGCGTCGCCCAGGTGCAGCCGCTCTTGGGGTAACCGACAACGATGATGTTTTTCATCGTTGCGAAGGAATCCGGGTAGCGCACTCGTCTCGAGTGCTGGTCGCAGTGTTCCACTGCGACGAACTTTTCGAGAAACAGTGCATCCACCTTAGGCACCGTGCGTTGAGGAAAGTTCGCGACGGTGAGACACCGTCGCCAGCACTCGGGACGAGTGCGCTACCCGGAGCGGCTTTCACATCGCTCGCAGCTCGTGGAAGGCGGCCCCGAGGTGGTCGAGGACGTCGCTTGGGAGGAGAGATTCTTCGCTCGCGTCGCCGTTCAGGACCGCCATCTCCGCCGCCCGCCCGCAAACCCAGGCGCCGAGGCGCGCGGCGTCGTTAGGCGAAAGTTTTTGCCCGAGCAATCCGGCGCAGACACCGGTCAGCGCATCCCCCATCCCGCCGGTCGACATGCCCGGGTTGCCGGTCGTGTTGTAGCTCAACGGGCGGCCCGCTTCCGCGACGATTGTGCGACTCCCTTTCAAGAGGAGCGTCGCCCCATATTCGTGGCAGAATTTCGTCGCCAGCTCTGCCCGCGGCAGCTTTTCGTTAGGGAAAATCCGTTTCATCTCGCCCGGATGCGGCGTGAGCAGACGCGGGCCGCGGCTTTCTTTCAAGGTTTCCATTCTCGCCGCGAGAATATTCAGGCCATCGGCATCGACCACCATCGGCTGGCGGGCGTTGCGGATGAGCGCGAGGATTTTATCGGCGCGCGACTTCCCGAGACCGGGGCCGATCGCCCAGACGTCGATCGGTTCCTCGAGCAGGTCGGCGTAAGATTCGACCGGCTTCACCATCACCTCCGGCGCGGCCGAGGTGGCGAC
>JBBPZW010000041.1:0-5486 GCA_038198475.1 Chthoniobacterales bacterium
CCCAGCGGTTTACACCGCCTGGATCGGCCTAACGATCATCGCCGCAATCATGTTCTTCCTTCTGCCGAAGCTTGCTTCCAAGGAACTCGCGCCGACGGAAGACCAGGGCGTCATCTTCGGCATCGTCAACGCCTCGGCCAATTCGACGATCGAGCAGACAGCCGGCTTCGCCGATGCCGCCGGCAAGGTCTTCAAGAGCTTTCCGCAAACGGATTTCACATTCCAGCTCACCTTCCCGAGCAGCGGCTTCGGCGGCATGGTCCTCAAGCCCTGGGACCAGCGTAAGGAGACAGCCTTCCAGTTGCTCCCGCAGGTGCAGCAGAAACTCGGCACCATTCCGGGAATCGAGATGTTCCCGGTCATGCCCCCTGCCCTGCCCGGCGGCGGCCAATTCCCGGTCGAACTCGTCCTGCTCTCGACCGAGGAACCGGAACGCATGGTCGAGTTTGCGAAACAATTGCAAGCCAAGGCCATCGCCAGCGGCGCTTTCTTCTTCCCGCCCATCATCGATACAAAGATCGACCAACCGCAGGCCGAACTTGTAATCGATCACGACAAAGTCGGCGCGCTCGGCTTGAACCTGACCGATATCGGCGCCGACATCTCCGCCATGTTCGGCGGCAATTTCGTTAATCGCTTCAACATTGCCGGTCGCAGTTACAAAGTGATTCCCCAGGTGCAACGCATCGATCGTTTGAACCCCGACCAGCTCAAGGACATTTACGTTACCGGCCCGAACGACAAACTGATCCCACTCAGCACCGTTGCCACAATCAAGGAGAAGACCGTCCCGCGAACCTTGAACCGCTTCAAACAACTCAACGCCGTCACCATCAGCGGCGTCTCGGGTCTTCCGCTGGACCAGGCCCTCAAGCTGCTCGAGGACGAGGCGGCGAAGATTTTGCCAGCGGGCTATTCGATCGATTACACCGGCGAATCGCGCCAGCTCCGCGTCGAAGGCGACAAATTCCTGCCTGCCTTCGGGCTCGCGGTCGTCCTGATTTTCCTCGTCCTCGCGGCGCAGTTTAACAGCTTCCGCGATCCGCTCATCATCCTCCTCGGCTCGGTTCCGCTCGCGCTTTTCGGCGCGATGATTTTCATGTTCCTGAAGCTGCCGAACCCGAACATGAAGTTTTTCACGAACGCGTTCACGACGTCCTTCAACATTTACTCGCAGGTCGGCCTCGTGACCCTCGTCGGTTTGATCGCGAAGAATGCCATTCTGATCGTCGAGTTCGCGAACAAACTGCAAATCGACGGCCGCAACAAAATCGATGCTGTCTCGCAGGCGGCCCGCATTCGGTTGCGTCCGGTATTGATGACGACGATCGCGACCGTCGCCGGTCACATGCCCCTGGTCTTCGTCACCGGCGCCGGGGCTAAAGCCCGAAATTCAATCGGTCTCGTACTCGTGGGTGGGATGACGATCGGAACTCTCTTCACTCTTTTCATTGTGCCGTCTCTGTATGTTCTTATCGCGCGCACGCATGACGAGGGACGCGCGCACGAGAGCCCTGGTGAATTCGACCGGGATGTGTCGCGCGAGTCCGACTTGGTCCCGGACTATGTGGACGCCTAAAGGGACTATCGATTTCTGCACTTGACGTCCGGCAGCGAATCATTCATAAAGAACCAATCTAACGATATTATGAACTCCTCTTTCATCGGCTCGCGGTTTACCACACGCCTGGCCCAGACCGGCTTGACCCTCGCCCTCGGATTGGGCCTCGCCAGCGGCCTCTGGGTCGCGACGATGCCGGTCGCGACTGCCAAACTCATGTCGGCATCCGAAATGATCCAGGCCGGCTTGCCGCCCGGAGTAATGATGAAAACGGCCGGTAAACCACAATTTCTCACCGCCGTCTGTGCCGCGGTCAAAACCCACCGCGATTCAGCTGCGGCGATCACCAAAGCTGCCGTCAGCGATCATCACGAATACGCCGGCGAGATCGTCACTACGGCACTGCGTTGCGTTCGCGGGGAAAAAGTTGATTGCGATTTGACCGGCGCAATTGTCGCGGCCGCGATTGTCGGCTGGCCGCAGGCTGCCGCGCAAATCGACGACGCCGCCATCGCGGCCGCGCCGGAATGTTCGGACGCCGTCCAGACTCACACTGAAAACACTCGCAACGACGGCAAACAAGTCATGGACGGTAAGGAAATGCTCGATGGCAAACAGGCTCTCGGAGACACCCCGGAGGAACTTGCCGGATTTGGCGCTCCCAACACACCGCCCTTCTTCTTCGGCGGTGGCGGCGGATTTAATCCGACGGAACCGCTCATTCAGGTTTGCGATAATGGGCGCATCGTGACGATTCGCGAGGGCCGCCTCACACATTACCTGAATAACCATCCAGGATCCTTCGTCGGGATGTGCCAGATCACTCCCTCGACTTCTCGTTAGGCGAGGCTCGGCCCGTTACTCCGGCCCCTTGGCGGCAATCTCGCTGCAGCGCCGGAGGTCCAGCTTCCCGGTCGCGAGCACCGGGATTTGCTCCACTCGCTGGATCGTTTTCGGGATCCAAAGATTCGGCACGCCGGCTTCCTGCAATTGCGTGCGCAACAGCGCCTGATCGATCTCGATTGTGCTCAGCAGCACAAGCGCCTCCCCTTTCTGCGCGTCGACGACCGAGGTGACCGCTAGCGTGCGTTCGCCTTCGTTGTCCAGTTGGAGCGCGAGTAGGATTTTTTGTTCCACCGTCTCGTGCGGCACCATCTCGCCCCCGATCTTGGAAAAGCGCGAAAGCCGTCCCTCGATGAAAAGGAAACCATCTTCGTCGAACCGCCCGAGGTCGCCCGTTTTGAGCCAGCCCTCCTGCAAGACTTCCGCCGTTTGCGCCGGATCATGCAGGTAGCCTTCGAAAATGTTCGGACCTCGTAGCCAGAGCATCCCGGTTTCATGAAGCGAAAGTTTCTCCCCCGATTCCGGGTCCCAGATTTCCGCCGCGATGCCAGGCGCCATTTTTCCGACTGACCCAGGCCGCTGCGAAGGTTGCACCGGGTCGCCCGGATTCGCCGCCTCCGGTTCGGGGAGGTTCACGGCCACAACCGGTGAAGTTTCGGTCAGGCCATAACCTTCAAAAACCGGTTTGCCGAAACGCTCCGCGAACGTGTCGGCCAGGCTGCGCGGCAATTTCTCCGCGCCCGTAATCGTTAGGCGAACAGTTCTCATCTGCTGCGGCTCCGCTTTACGCAAATAACCGCGGAGGAACGTCGGCGCCGCGAGCACGATCGTGACCCGATGTCGCTCGATCTGCTCCGCGCACTTCGCCGTTTCGAGCGGATTCGGATAGGTGATGATCCGCACCCCTTCGATGAGCGGAAACCAGAGCGTCACCGTGCAGCCGAAGCTGTGAAAAAACGGCAGCGACGCGAGGATCAGGTCTTCCCGGGTGGCATCGAGCATCACACGAAATTGCGAGACGTTCCCAATCAGGTTGCGATGACTAAGGACGACTCCCTTCGGATCGCCCGAGCTGCCGCTGGTGAAGAGAAGCACAGCCTCGGCGTGGTCCCCTTCCCGTGGAATCCGGAGCAGCCTAACGAGCCACCCGCCCGGCAGAATAACGGCCGCCATCCACCAGAGAAAAATTTTCGTCTTCAATCGCGGAAGCAATTCGTCGAGTTGCACGACATTTTCCGGCCAGGGGAAATCCGTTAGGCGTTTGCTGAAGGCATTGGCCGAGATGGCCACCTTCAACCCCGCGATCTCCTGCGCCCGCTCCAGCGCGGAGCGGCCACTGGTGAAGTTCAAACCGACTGGCACCTTGCCCGCGAGCACGACCGCGAGGTTGGCCACCACCCCGCCCTTGCTCGCCGGCAGCACAATTCCAATTCGCTTGTCCGGAAAATTCTGGCGCAAATGACGACTGAGCGCGGCGGCCGCGCCGAGCAACTTCCCGCGGCTAAGTTCGCTCTGATCCATTCCATCGATCACCGCCGTCCGAAAAGGATGGCGCCCGAGACCGCGCACCGCCGCGCTTCCAAGATGCCCGCTCAGGCCCGGGCGGCGGCTATAGCAGCTTTCGCCCAGCTTCAGCAATTCCTCGCGCACCGTTGCGATATCGGCGTCGTTAGGCGCGAGCGGGTTTCCAAACTCAACCATCGCCGGATAGGGAAAGTGCCTCGGCCATTTCGTAAAAAAACGCTGGCCTTGGAAGGAAAAAATCGAGCCCCAGAGCTGGTCGAGCCAGACCGGCACAACCGGCCCATCCGCGTGTCGCGCGATCACCTCGTAGCCGCGCCGCAACCGCAACAACGTCCCGGAACGCGAGAGTTGGCCCTCTGGAAAAAGACAAACGATTTCGCCGTCGCGAATCTTTTCCGCCGCCAGCCGCATGCCGTCTTTCGCCCGGCGCGAGGTGATCGGGATGCAGCCGACTGTGCGCAGGACACCGTGGAGGAGTCGGTTTTCATAATATTCCTGGTCGATGATGAAGCGAATCGGCCGCGGACAGGCGACGAGGAGAATCAGCGCGTCCACCCACGTAATGTGGTTAGGCAAAAGCAGGAATCCGCCTTTCGGCAGGCGGTCCAATCCAATCGGCGTGACGCGATAAATCGCCCGCACGAGCGGCATCCCAAAGAAACGCAAGGTGCGCTCGGCGGCAGAAATTGGCGGCATCGTTTTATGATTTACAATCTGCGCCGCTCCCACTGCAATCGGCAATTCGATGAGGACTCGATCCCAGCTCAAGCCCGGCGCGCTCACCGCTCTCGCCCTGCTCCTCGGAATCAACCTCTTCAATTACATCGATCGCTATGTCCTGGCGGCGGTCGAACCGGAGATTCGCGCGGTTTTTTTTCGCCCTAACGACCCGAACGCGATGGCGGTCAGCGGATTGTTAGGCACAGCCTTTTTTGTTACCTACATGCTTTCGGCGCCGGCCCTTGGCTGGCTCTCCGATCGCTTTTCGCGCTGGGTCATCATCGGGATTGCGGTCATGCTTTGGAGCCTGGCCAGTGGCGCGTCCGGTCTCGCGTCCACCTTCGGCATTCTCTTGTTCACCCGCGTCCTCGTCGGGATCGGCGAGGGTGGTTATGGTCCGGCCGCGCCCACCATCCTCGCCGATCTTTTTCCGCTAGCGGTCCGCGGACGGGTGCTTTCGGTTTTCTTCGCCGCCATCCCGGTCGGGGGCGCGCTCGGTTACGTCCTCGGCGGATTGATCAACGCCCATCTCGGATGGCGCTGGGCATTTTATCTCGTCGCTCCACCGGGGCTGCTCCTCGGTCTGCTCTGTTTCACCCAGCGGGATCCGCGCGGCCGCGGCAAGGATCGCGTCCAGCAGCCACGACCGAACTGGAGCGACTATCGCGCGCTCTTCCACAACCGCTCATATGTGATCAACTGCTTTGCCCAGACGGCGATGACTTTCGCCATCGGCGGGCTGGCGTTTTGGATCTCTGCTTATCTGCGCTATCGCGGCCTGCCGCCGTCGTCCACCGCTATCTTCGGACTCATCACCGCGGTGGGCGGATTGCTCTCC
>JBBPZW010000042.1:0-12070 GCA_038198475.1 Chthoniobacterales bacterium
CCGCTGACCTTGAGCGTGCTGGAAGAGGTACGGCGCTTTTTTGGGAGCGGAATCGATTTTTGTCCGGATAGATAATCGCGGGTGAGGGATTGGGGAGCGCACGCGCCTCGCATGCGGGCAATGGCGCCCTCGCCCGCGCAAACTTTGTCGCCGCGAGGATGTTTTCGGCGAGGCGCCGAAAACGGCACGAGGCGCGTGCGCTCCCCCGCATCTGTGCGAGCGCCTTTAAAACCAGTTCACTGCCGTTTTTTGCCGGCGGCGGATTTGTTCGAATGGAATACCCGGGCGCAACCCGCACAAGTCCGCCGCGCAGAATCGTGACCGAGAAATTACTTGCCCGCCGGAGCGATGCGTTGGTTACTCCCCCCTCGCACCATGGCTGAAACTTTTATCGAAGCGCCGGGGGTGCACCGGCCTCGCAACGTCGACTGGAAACGAGCCGCTGCCCTCCTTTACGGCGACTGGGGAACGAGCAAGGCATACGTCATCGGTCTCGCCTTTGTCGCGGCCGGGTATGCTTCCTTCCCGCTGATTTTGGCCGTCTGCGCGCTCACCGCGGTGGTTGGCTTCAATTACATCATCATCTGCGCCCACTTCCCGGATGGCGGCGGCGTTTATTCCGCGGCCCGCTCGCAGAGTCGCTTTCTCGCCTCGGCTGGCGCGCTTCTGCTGGTCGCGAATTTCCTGGTCACGGCCGCGCTCAGCGGGTGGGCCGCGGTGAGCTATTTTGGCGTGCCGCCGGAGTATGCCCGGGTCGCTACGATGGCGCTGGTCGTTATCGTGGGGGCGATCAATTTCTTCGGCCCGAAACACAGCGGCAGCGTCTCGATTTATCTCGCGGTGCCGGCCATCCTGACTGTGCTGGTCATCATCGGCTTGAGCGCCGGTTATTTGACCACGGAACATCTCGAGCCGCGACACGCGAACCTCGGTGTGGCCTGGACGCAATTCGTCGGCGTGATCCTCGCGCTCAGCGGCGTGGAAGCGGTAGCCAACATCACCGGGGTGATGAAGCTCGATCCAGGCTCGACTCCGGAGAATCCGAAAGTCACGCGCACGGCGGCCAAGGCGATCATTCCGGTGGCGATCGAGGTAGTGGTGGGCACGGCGCTGCTCGGCTGGGCGATGCTTTCGATGCCGAAAATGTTTACCCCGGAGCTGACCCAGCACTCCGAGGACATGCTCCGGTTCCTCGGCGAACACTACGGCTCGCTGATGGTCGCGCAGTGGTTTGGGAGCGCGTTCGGCATCTTTGTCGGCGTCGTTTTCGGGTTTCTTCTCTTTAGCGCGGTCAATACTGCCGTCGTCGCGCTCATCGGCGTGATCTACATGATGGCGCAGGACGGCGAGATGCCAAAGCAACTGGCCCGGCTCAACCGCCATGGTGTGCCGCGGATTCCGCTCTTTGCCGCGGTCGTGATTCCGATCGTGATCCTGATGGCGACTCCGAAGTTCGAGGGGCTGGCCGGCCTCTACGCGATCGGCGTGGTGGGCGCGATCGCGGTCAATCTCGGGGCGTGTACGTTCAACAAGAAACTCGACATCACCTGGTACCAACGCCTCTTGATGGGGATCACGTTTCTTGTCCTGACCGCGGTGGAAGTGACGATCGCGAAGACAAAACCGGACGCGCTCTTTTTCGCCATCTCCGTGCTCGGCATCGGTCTTGCCTTGCGCGCCTATTCCCACAAGCTCTCGGGCCTTAAGACCGTCACGATGACGAAGGAAGTGGCGGAAATGGTCGCGCCCAACCTGCCCGAGACGATGCAACCGAAGCTGGAGGAAGGGCAGAAGATCATGGTCGCGGCACGCGGCATCAACCCGGTTTTGAATTTCGCTCTCGAGGAAGCGGCCCTGCGCAAAGCGGTCTTGTGCGTCGTCTACATCAAGGAAGTCGCGGTCTATTTCTCCGGTGCGCCGGTCGCACGCGGGAGCACGAAATGGAAGGACGATCCTCAAGCCGGCGCGATCATGTCGCTCATGATCAAGGAAGGCGAGGCGCGCGGCGTCTGTGTGCAACCGGTCTACGCAGTGAGCGAGGATGCTTCCGCGACGATCCTCGATCTCGCAGCTACCCTCGGGGTGGATTACATCATCCTCGGTGCTTCGCAGCGCCGCACCCTGGCAGATCTGCTCAAGGGCAGCGTGGCGACGCAGATCGCGCAGCACCTGCCCGACTCGATCCGGCTGGTGATCTTCGGGTAGGCGGTTCCGATTGCTCCCATTCCTCCTATACCTCCCATGGGACCTATGCGACCAATAGGAATTATGGGTGCGCCTAAAGTCCTCATCGCCGATTCCATTTCGCAGCGCGGAATCGACGAGCTCGCCGCCGGCGGCGAGCTCGAGACGGTCGTGCATACGGGGCAAAGCGAGGCGGAGTTGGTGCAGCTGATTCCCGATTTCAGCGCCATCGTGGTTCGCAGCCAGACGAAAGTGACCGCGCCCATCTTGCAGGCCGGCACGCGCCTGAAAGTGGTCGGGCGCGCCGGCGTGGGCGTAGATAACGTCGACGTCGAAGCCGCCACCCGGCGCGGCGTGATCGTCATGAATACTCCCGGCGGCAACACTATCTCAACTGCGGAGCACGCCTTCTCGCTTCTGGTTTCGGTCGCGCGCAAGATTCCGCAGGCCCATTCCAACCTGCAAGCCGGGAAGTGGGATCGAAAGCAATTCGAGGGGACCGAGCTCTACAACAAAACGTTAGGCATCATCGGCATGGGCCGGATCGGTTCGGAGCTGAGCCGGCGCGCGATCGCCTTCGGGATGCGGGTCCTGGCCTACGATCCGTATCTTTCCGCGACCCGCGCGCGTTCGCTCCAAGTCGAGCTGATCGAGGAAATCGACGAGCTCCTTCCGCTGGCCGATTTCCTCACTTTGCACACTCCGCTCACGCCGGAGACGCATCACCTCCTGAACGCCGCCCGCCTAACGAAAACAAAACACGGCGTTCGTTTGATCAATTGTGCACGGGGTGGGTTGATCGACGAAGCGGCCCTCGTGGAGGCGTTAGGCAGCGGCCAGGTGGCGGGCGCGGCGCTCGATGTTTTCGAAACCGAACCGCTGCCGGCCGATTCACCGCTGCGGGGAATTCCAAATTTGATCCTCACCCCGCACCTCGGTGCCTCGACGGCGGAAGCCCAGGAAAGTGTCGGGATCGAAATCGCGCAGGCCATCCGGGCGGCTCTTCTCGAGGGCACGATCCGGAACGCGATTAACATGCCGAATCTCGACGCAAAGACGCTCGCGATCGTCGGTCCGCATCTGCGCTTCGGCGAAAAGCTTGGGCGTTTTCTCTCCCAGGTCTCGCCCAAGCGAGTCGAGAATTTGCACATCAACTACAGCGGCAAAGTGAACGAAGTCGACACGACCGCGATTACCCGCTCGATCCTGAAGGGCTTCCTCCACCTGGCCGGCGGCGACGACGTCAACGAAGTCAATGCGCCCGCCTTTGCCGAAACGTTAGGCATAAAGGTCACCGAATCGCGCCTCAGCGCGCCGGGTGATTACACCGATCTGCTTGAGTTGTCGGTGGAAGCGGAAGGCAAATCGCTCTCCGTCGCCGGGGCATTTTTCGGCGCGACGCCACGCATTGTCAGCATCAACAATCGCCCGGTCGAAGCGCGCCCCGACGGCGTTCTGCTCGTCCTTGAGAACACCGACCGGCCCGGCATGGTGGGCCGGATCGGGACATTGTTAGGCGCGCACGGGGTCAACATCGCGACCATGTCGCTGAGTCGAAACCAGGCCGGGGGCCGTGCCTTGACCGTCCTCAATCTCGACACTGCGCCGCCGCCTGAGCTCTTCGCGGAGATCGCCCAGAGCGATGACATTCAGAGCGCGCAAGTGATCGAGCTCTAACCGCGTAGCGGACGATTGACGGGCGGGCCGTTGCTTCGGTAGCGTTGTGCCATGTTCACTTCAATCATCAGCACAATCGTTATCGGGCTGGTTGTCGGTGTCATCGCGAAATTCCTCACGCCCGGACGGGATCCGGGCGGCTGTATTATCACGATCCTGCTCGGCATCGCCGGTGCGTTTGTCGGCACCTGGCTGGGGCGGCTCTTTTGGGGTCCGAATTATGTGGCCGGTTGGATCCTCTCGATCGTCGGAGCGATGATCCTTTTGCTGATCTACCGCATGATCGCCGGCAAGCGTGGTTAGGCCGAACGAACGATTTATTCGACCGTCACGCTCTTCGCCAGGTTGCGCGGCTTGTCGACGTCGCGCCCGAGGGCGACTGCGAGATGGTAGGCGAAAAGCTGCAGCGGGATGACGGTCAGGACCGGCATCACGACATCGGCCGCGTCGGGCACGAGGATGATATCGTCGGCAATGCCTTTCAACTTCGCCGCGCCGCTCTCGGTCGTGACCGCGATGATCGGGCCTTTGCGCGCCCGGACCTGCTCGATGTTGTTCAGGTTCTTGGAAAAGACGGCGTCGTCCGGCGCGATAAAAACCGAGGGCAGCTCCGGTTTCACGAGCGCGATGACGCCGTGCTTCAGCTCCGCGCTCGGATGGCCTTCGGCGTAAAGATAGGTGATCTCCTTCACCTTCAGCGCCGCCTCGAGCGCAATCGGGAAATTGAGCTGCCGTCCAAAAAATAGTATCCCGGTCGCTTCGACGTACTTCTTGGCGACCTCTTTGATCTCGTCGCTCGTCTTGAGCAGCTGCTCGATTTTTTCCGGGAGCGCTTCGAGCGCTTCGATCAGGGCAGTGCCTTCCGCGGTCGAAAGATGTCGCATCCGGCCTAACAAGAGGCCGATCAGGGTCAGAATCACGACCTGCGAAGTAAACGACTTGGACGCGGCCACGCCGATTTCCGGTCCCGCATGCATGTAGACGCCGCCGTCGCTTTCCCGCGCGATCGTGCTCGCGACGTTGTTGCAAATCCCGAGTGTGCGATAACCCTTGCGCTGGCTTTCGCGGAGCGCGCCTAACGTGTCTGCCGTTTCGCCGCTCTGGCTGATCGCGAAGACGAGCGTGTCGCGGGTCATCGGGGTGTTGCGATGCCGAAATTCGCTCGCGTATTCCACCTCGGTCGGGACGTGGGCGAGTTGCTCGATCAGATATTCTCCGACCATCCCGGCGTGAAGGGCGGTGCCGCAGCCAGTTAAAACAACCCGGCCGACATCGCGCAATTCTCCCGGCGTCATGTTCAATCCGCCTAACTTCGCCGTGCACTCTTCGAGGCTGAGCCGGCCGCGCATCGCATCGCGCACCGAGCCGGGCTGCTCGAAGATTTCCTTCAGCATGTAGTGCGGGTAATCGCCTTTCTTGATGTCTTCGGCGGTGAATTCGACCTTGCTGATCGAATGATTGCCGCGCTCGCCGGCCAGCGAGCTGATCTCGAATTTGCCGCGCTCGACCGCGACGAGATCGAAGTCGTTCAGGTAAACGGCGTCGCGGGTATAGGCAACGATCGCGCTCACGTCGCTCGCTAGAAAATTTTCATCCTTCCCCACCCCGAGGACGAGCGGACTGCCGCGCCGCGCGCCGACGATGAAATCGGGAATATCGGCATGCACCATCGCGATGCCATAGGTGCCGATGACCTGTTGCAATGCGCTGCGGAGCGCCTCGACGAGGAGGGCTTTGTGCCGGCGTGGGTCGGTAACGCCTTTGGCGGAGTCGTCGTAGATTTTCCCAACCAGATGTGCCAGGACTTCGGTGTCGGTCTCGGAGGAGAAATGATGTTCGCTCTCCTGCAGAAGAGCTTCCCGGATCTGGGCATAATTTTCGATCACACCGTTGTGCACGAGCGCGAGTTTGCCGCTCTCGTCGAAGTGCGGGTGGGCATTTTGGTCGGTCGGTTTGCCGTGAGTGGCCCAGCGGGTGTGGCTGATCCCGTAGGTGCCGTTCGCTGGATCTTCCGCCATTAACTTCGAGAGCCCGGCGATGCGGCCGGCGCACTTGCGGGTTTCGACATGGTCGCCATCGACGATCGCGACCCCGGCGGAATCGTAGCCGCGATATTCCAGCCGGCGCAGACCATCGAGCAAGATGGGTCCCGCTTCCGCTCGACCGACGTATCCGACGATGCCACACATAAGTTAGGGCGGAAGCGTGACACCGACGCCCACTCGACGCAAGGAAGGGGAAGAATGGCGCTCCACTTTATCTCTGCAAAATCCGAGCGTGCTGCGGCTGAAACAAAAGTCGTGAATCCGCGGCGCGAATCGGCTTATCTTGCTCGCGTCGTATGCCTCAATCACCTGCTTTGCCGCCCGGCACCACGCAACGCACGCTTTCCATCATCATGGGCGGCGGCGCCGGCACTCGCTTGTTTCCGCTAACGAAGGACCGCTCCAAGCCGGCGGTGCCGTTAGGCGGAAAATATCGGCTGGTCGATATCCCGATCAGCAACTGTCTCAACTCTGGGCTGCGCTCGATCTACGTGTTAACCCAGTTCAACAGCATGTCGCTCCATCGCCACATCCAGGCGAGCTACAAGTTCGATAATTTTTCGCGCAGCTTCGTCGATATTCTCGCCGCCCAGCAGACGCCGGAGGGCGCGCAATGGTACCAGGGGACGGCTGACGCGGTCCGGCAAAACCTGCGTTACTTCCTCGAGCAGCCCTACGATTATTTCCTCATCCTGAGTGGCGACCAGCTCTACCGGATGGACTTTCGGACGCTGCTTCATCAGCACATTCGCTCCGGGGCCGAAATCACCCTCGCGACCACGCCGGTGCAGCGGGCCGCAGCCTCGGATTTTGGGATCATGTTGAGCCGGCCCGACCACCGGATCACGCGCTTCGAGGAAAAGCCGAAGGAGGCGACCGTCCTGGATGAGTTGAAACTCGGCCGGCAGCTGCTCGAATCGATCGAAAGCAATACCGAGGAAGAACTCTTCGAAGCCTCGATGGGCATCTATGTCTTCAACCGCCAGGTGCTGGTCGATTGTCTCGACGGCGACCTTGACGATTTCGGCAAGCACGTCATCCCGAAGGCAATCGTCGATCGCCACGTCAATTCCTACATTTTCAAAGGCTACTGGGAAGACATCGGAACGATTCGCGCTTTCTACGAGGCGAATCTCGATCTTACGAATTTAAAGGCGCAGTACAGTTTTTTCGAGGCGACGGCGCCGATCTATACGCATCCGCGGTTTCTACCGGGTAGCAAGATCAACGGCGCGACCCTGCGCCAGGCGATCATCTCGGACGGCTGCATCATCTCCGACGCGCACATCGAGCGGAGCGTGATCGGCGTGCGCAGCATCATCCGGAGCGGAGCCACGATTCGAAACAGCGTGATCATGGGCGGCGACCATTTTGAAGGCGCTGCTCCGCAGCAATCTCCGGACGTGCCGCCGATTGGAATCGGTCGCAATTGCGTGATCGATCGCGCGATTATCGACAAAAACGCCCGGATCGGTGACGGCGTCGTCATTACCCCGGAAGGCAAAGAGGCGAATCTCGACGCGGGGAACTATTATATCCGCGACGGGATCGTGGTCGTGCCGAAAGACGCGGTCATCCCCGCCGGTTTTTGGATCTAGGAAGCCCGAGCGAGGTCGCAGCGACTAGTTGTCGATGCTGTTGCCCACACCGCCCCCTGCCCCGCCCCCGATGCCGCCGGGAACATTCGCGCCGCTTTCCCACTTGGCGGGCTTATTCCACGGGATGGACGATTCTTTTTGGGCGTCGGGGTCGTTGATTAGGGCGGTGCGCGGTTTTTCGGTGGCGCAGGAGCAGAAAAGGGTCGCGACCCCGCTCAACAACGTAATCGTTAGGCAAAGCCTGGGCAATTTACGAACGAGTATTTCCAGCATAGACGACGGTATCTCCGGGCTGCACCTGGACGCCGCGCGCCAAGGTGTTGCTCAAGATATCGCCTATCGAAGTGGTCGGTTCAACTGAGGAGATGCGGATCTTGCCGATAAGCGCGCCCTGGCGCATGACGAGCATTTCCGAGTTTGGGACCACGCCCTGCCGGTCGCCCATGCTGAGGACGACGAAATTGTAAGCCTGGTTGACCGCGAGGACGACGCCATGCACCCCGGGTTCGTTCACGCCGGACTCCCGCCGTTTCTTATCCAACTCCATTTCCGTCACACGGTCCTGGGCCGCTCTCACCTTGTCGGCCAGAACGGTTTTTTCCTGCTCGGCCGCTTCCAGTTGTTTCTTGGTGTCGTCGAGCATCGCTTTGATTTCGTTAGGCGAAGCACCGTCGGGCGAACCCGGGACGCCCGCGACGGTCGCATCGGCAACTCTCTTCTGAAGATCAGCGATTTGGGTTTCGCTCGCCTGGAGCTTGGGCTCGAGTTCTGCTTTCTCGTTCTGCGCCTTGCTCAGGTCCGCCTCGGCCGTGGTGGCTTTGGTTTCCGCCGCGGTCGCCTTGCTTTGCTCCGTCGCGAGGGCGGCTTCCTTCGCTTTGAGTTTCTTTTCGCTCGCCGTCCGCGCGCGCTCCGACATGTCGCGGGCGGAAATCGTGGTGACGAGCTCGTTCCTTAGGTCTTTCACTTTGTTCGTGTTCAAGAATCCGAAGACGAGGGACAACGTCATTAAGAGGATCGAAATCCCGATTAAGATCTTTGGCATGGCGACGAGTGGCGAAGGCAACGCGATACTGGACACAGAGGCAAGGGAGCGTTTGTAGTCGGTTGTGCCGGTTAAAAGCAACATCCATTTGGCGGATTTTTTCTTAGTCCTAAAGAAACTGTTTTTAAAGGCCCGCCCTATCCGGAAGATTCCAAATTGCGCGGCTCGCGCTTCCGCCTTATAGCAACTGCCTCATGGGCCAACAACACCGAGTCAAAGTAAAGCGGAAGCGTCGGAAAGCGTACGTCGAGCGCAAGCGAGTGGCGGCCAAGGCTCCACGCCGGCCAGCAGCGAAGTCCCGCTCCAAAAAAGCGCCCGCCAGTTCTCCCAAAAGCGCTCCTGCTGAGGCGAGTTGATCCAGACCGGGCGGTCGCCTTATTCTGAGAGGTGGGACCGCAATATCTTTTGGTCGACGGTCATAGCATCATTTTTGCCTGGCCGGAATTGCGGGCTTTGCACGAACGCCGCACCTCGCTCGCCCGCGAATCCCTGACCCGCCAGTTGCGCGATTTCCAGGATTGGACCGGGATCCATGTCGTGGTCGTCTTCGACGGCCGGGGCGGCACCGTTTTTCACGAAGCCGCGCCGGGCGAGGTCCAGGTGTTTTATTCTCGGGCTGGGCAAACGGCCGACTCGATCATCGAGCGGCTGGCGAGCAAGTATGCCGAGCGCTTCCAGCTCATCGTGGCGACGGGCGATTACCTCGAACAGGAAACCGCGAGCGCCTGTGGCGCCGCAACTCTCTCACCGGAAGGGCTGCGCGACCTGTTGCGCGATGCCCGGCCTCGTTAGGCGGCGCCAGCGTTTTAGGCAGCCTCTTCGGCCTAACGAATCGACCTCTGCGACCCGAAGACTCTAAAAACTTTTCGTTGAAGACCCGACACCGCCGCAGCAGCATAAACGCCCAATGTCCCGCGAATATACGCTCCAGCGCGCCCCCTCTGCGGCTACCATCAGGATCGATTACGCGGCAGAGCTGAACGAGCAGCAACACGCCGCCGTGACTGCGCCGCCCGGCCCTCTTCTCGTCATTGCCGGGGCCGGCTCAGGCAAGACCCGCACCCTCACCTATCGCGTCGCCTACCTGCTCGAAAACGGCGTCGACCCGCGCAACATCCTCCTCCTCACTTTCACGAACAAAGCCGCCCGCCAGATGCTCGACCGCGTCGCCAACCTTCTCCCGCTGGACGCAAGCGGACTCTGGGGCGGGACCTTTCACTCCATTGGCAATCGGATGCTACGCCGCCACGGGAGCGCTCTCGGTTATACGAGCGGCTTCACCATTATGGACCGTGAGGACCAAAAGGACTTGCTCAACTCGGTCGTCGCGGGCAGCGGGATCGACCCCAAGGAGATCCGTTTTCCGAAAGGGGACGTGCTGGCGGACATCTTCAGTTTCGTGGTGAACACCGAGCGTCCAATCGAGGAATTGCTCGCCGAAAAATTTCCCTATTTCCTCCCGCTCCTCGAGCAGATCAAAGACGTGCACGCGCGCTATGAGAAGCGCAAGAAATCGACCAACTCGCTCGACTTCGACGACCTGCTCGAGAAGACGCTCCGGATGCTGAAGGAGCACGACGAGATCGCGGCCTTCTACCGGCGGCAGTTTCAATTCATCCTCGTCGACGAATACCAGGACACCAACAAGATCCAGGCCGACTTCATCGACTTGCTCGCGGCCGAACATCAAAATGTGATGGTGGTGGGAGACGACGCCCAGTCGATCTACTCCTGGCGCGGAGCGAATTTCCAAAACATCCTCGCTTTTCCGCGTCGCTATCCGAAGGCGCAGGTTTTCAAGATCGAGCTCAACTACCGGAGCGTGCCCGAGATCCTGCAAGTCGCGAATGCCGCCATCTCGGCCAACACCCAGCAATTCCGGAAGCAGCTCAGTGCTACTCGCCTAACGAAGCAGGCGAGACCCGCCGTGGTCGCCCTGAACGATGGCGGCGAGCAGGCGCTCTTTATCGCCCAGCGCATTCTCGAGCTGCGCGACGAGGGGATCGAGTTGAACGAGATCGCCGTTCTTTATCGCTCGCATTATCACGTAGTGGAATTGCAGCTCGAGCTCTCGCGTCGCGGCATTCCGTATCAGATCACGAGCGGACTCCGGTTCTTCGAACAAGCGCACATTAAGGATGTCGCCGCCTTCATTCGATTCGTGGCCAATCCGCGCGACGAGGTCGCCTTCAAGCGCATGATCCGTCTTCTACCCGGGATCGGAAACAAGAGCGCGGAAAACCTCTGGCAAGGCTGGGAGCGCATCGTCGCCGGAGACGACGCTTCCATTGTAGCCGGGGACGCTGTCCCCGGCCGCAGTGCAGACACGGTTTCGCCCACCGGGGACAGCGTCCCCGGCTACAACATCACCGTCCCCGGCTACAACTTTGGCGAGCGGCTGCTCGCCCTTCCCGTCCCCGCCCGCGCCAGGCGATCCTGGCAACAATTGGCCGATACCCTCGACGAAATCGCGCCTAACGGGGAACCAAAGCAGCCCACCGAGATGATCATGTCGATCGTGGAAGCGATCTACGACGACTACGCGAAGGCCAATTTCGCCAATTACGATCTGCGCAAGGAAGACCTGAATCAGCTGGCCGGTTTCGCGCGTCAGTTTAAGGACATTCACGAATTCCTTTCCCAGCTCGCGCTCATCAGCAACGTCGATGCCGAGCCGGCGGTGAACCAGGCGGGCGACACCGAGGCGGTCAACCTCTCGTCCGTTCACCAGGCCAAAGGGCTCGAGTTCTACGCCGTCTTCGTCATTTGGTTGACCGACGGGATGTTCCCGAGCACGCGGTCGCTCGACACGCGCGAGGCGATCGAGGAGGAGCGGCGCCTTTTCTACGTCGCGGTCACCCGCGCGCGTGATGAGCTTTATCTCACCTATCCGCACATGCGTCTCAATGCCGGCTACGGCGACATGTTCCAGCGCCCGTCGCGCTTCCTGAAGGAAATCCCGACAACTCTCGTCGAGGATTGGAATGTCCGGCGCAGGTAATCGGTCTTCGCCTCCTTCCGATCAATAGCCGGGTCTCGGGATAATGAATCTTTCGCCTAACGACAAGATTGCCGGCGTCCTCGCGCCGCTTTTTGCCCTGCGCACCGAGGATGATCTCGGCGTCGGCGATGTCGCCGCCTTGCGAGAATTCATCGACTGGAGTCGCGCCATCGGCTTTCGCCTGGTCCAACTTCTGCCGATTAACGAAACTGGCGGCGACAACAGTCCCTACAACGCGATCAGTTCGCGTGCGATCGAACCGACGACGCTCCACCTCGCGCCGGGGAGTCCAGAGGAGTTGTCGGAAGAAGCATTTGCGGAAATAACCGCTGGCGTCGACCTCGCCGCACTCCGGCGCGGGAGTGTGAAATACGAGATCGTGAAGCCACTAAAAAGGAGGCTCCTCGAACGGGCTTTTACCGCGTTCCAGACCCGCGGCGATGCCGCGGACTGTGCCGGCTTCTGCGAAAAAGAAAAATCCTGGCTGGAGGACTACACGCTTTTTCGCGTCCTGATGGAACTC
>JBBPZW010000043.1:0-9595 GCA_038198475.1 Chthoniobacterales bacterium
GAAGCGCGTCTCCAGCAGGCCGCGGATGGAGCGGGTCAGCTCCGCCACGCTCAGGACCTTTTGGACTTCCGGAAAAAGATCGGTGTCCGCATTCATGACGCGCGTCGAGCTTGATTGAGGGGAGCGCACGCGCCTCGCGTGCCGTTTGCGGCGCCTCGCCGCAAACCTCCTTGCGATGTCCGACCAGGGAAAAAAGTTCGTTTCGGCGGGGCGCCGAAACCAGCACGCGAGGCGCGTGCGCTCCCCGGAATGCTGCCGCGCGACTTCATCCTAGGATCCAAACAGCTCGCTTTGCGGTCCGACCGGGGGCTTGATCCCCAGCTTTCGGTAGGCGTTAGGCAGAGCGACCCGCCCCTGGGCGGTCCGCTTGATGTAGCCTTCCATGATCAGATACGGCTCATTCACTTCTTCGAGTGTGCCGGCCTCTTCGCCGACTGCGACCGCAAGCGAACTCAGTCCCACCGGTCCGCCGTTGAATTTGTAGATCAGCGTTTCAATAATCCGCTTGTCCCATTGATCGAAACCGTCGCGATCGATTTCCAGCATCGTTAGGGCACGATCCGCGAGGTCCGCCGTGATGCGGCCGTCCGCCTTCACCTGCACATAATCGCGCACCCAGCGGAGCAAGTTGTTCGCCGTCCGTGGGGTGCCGCGGGTGCGGGTCGCGATTTCCGCCGCACCCGCCGGATCGATTTCGACATTCAACAGGCCGGCGCTGCGCAGGATGATCTTTTGCATTTCCTCTGCCGAGTAATAATCGAGCCGCGCCGTCATCCCGAAACGCGAGCGCAACGGCGCGCTCAACATTCCCGAGCGCGTGGTCGCGCCGATGAGGGTGAACTTCGGCAGCCGCAATTGCAGACTCCGCGCCTGCGGCCCTTGGTCGATGATGATGTCGAGTTTGTAGTCCTCCATCGCGGGATAGAGATACTCCTCGATCGTCGGCTGGAGCCGATGAATTTCATCAATAAAAAGGACGTCGCCTTTTTCCAGGCTCGTCAGCAATCCGGCGAGCTCGCCCGCTCTTTCGATCACCGGGCCGCTCGTGTTCTTGATGTTCACGCCCATCGCGTTTGCGATGATATGGGCCAATGTCGTCTTGCCCAACCCAGGCGGGCCGCTGAGCAAAATGTGCTCGAGGACGTCGCCTCGTTTTTTCGCCGCCTGGACCAGCACTTCGATCCGTTCGCAGACCTTTTCCTGGCCGGTGAACTCGCTGAACATCGGCGGCCGCAGCGAAATTTCGAAGGCCGGATCGGGTATGGATGGGACAACAGCAGGCATCGGAGAAATTAGACAGGATTTACAGGATTATCAGGATGAAGAATCGAGGCGTGTCTTTTCACCTCTCGGTAATCTTGTAAATCCTGTTAATCCTGTCTGCCTTCTAATCCAGATTTTTCGTCAGCACTAATTCCGTTCCGCGATTGCGCAGGACGTAATCGACCTGGTCAAAGGCGTTGCGGATGAGATGCAGCCCGAGGCCGCCGGGCCGGATCAAATCGGCCGGCCGGCTTTTCATCGCCTGCGGTTCGGTTTGTTTCCCGTAGTCACGCAGCCGAACGCAGACACAATCATTTTTGCCCTCGAGCGAGAGCGAGATCGGCTGGTCGTCCTGCAAATGATAAGCGTGCCGGATAATATTCGTGCAGGCTTCGTCCACTCCGAGGACCATGAGGGTTCGTTGTCGCTCGGAAAAAGGAAATTTCTCGAGAAAGCGTCGCACGCAGTTGCGCATGAGGGCGAGATTTCCGGTGTGACTGCAGAATTCGATTTGTTTCTTCGTTTTCCTCATCGCGCCGCGGCCGCGTAACTAACTAACGCGTCCCTGTTGGCTGCAAAGCTGGACAATATCCGCGCAACCCGCAACGAGTTTCTTAAGGTAGCGCGAGCTTCCAGCTTGCACGTTTGCATCCGCAAGCTGGAAGCTTGCGCTACCATTTGCTGGCAATCGCCGGCCATACATGCACTATTTTTGTATGTCGAAATGGTTCATCCTGTTGCTCCTCCTCACCAGCCCCGCCCTCGCCCAAGAGCGGCCGACCGCTTACCAGGCCATGCGCACGGTCGGCCTGCAATTGAATCGCGATGCCGTCAATCACGTCATCTCCGTCACCGGCACGAACGGCGCTCCGCAGCCCGAGAGCTGGAAGATCCTGCTCGATGACCCGAAGGCTCGCGGCGGCGTCCGCGAGTTGGAAGTGAGCAACGACAAGATCATCTCGGAGCGAACACCGTTGCGCTCGGCGGTCGAAGGCTCGTTAGGCGCGAGGATCGATACCTCGAAGCTGAATCTCGATTCAAGCGGCGCCTTCACCCTCGCCCAGCAGACGGCGGAGAAATCGCACGTCACTTTCGCGACCGCGGATTACACGCTGCGGGTCGATGAACGGGGCAACCCGATCTGGATTATCGCACTACAGCGACAGGGCGGCGAACCGGCCGGAACAATTTATGTCGGCGCCAATCACGGCACGATCACGCGCACGGAAGGGCTTTTCAGCGGCAGTGACCGCACTGCGGTGGTCGATGAACAAACCGAGGACTCGAATCACGATGCCGATGACGACGACGACGGCGACCAGAACATCGTGAAGCGCCGGATCAAGCAGGCCTTTCGGCAGGCGCGCGACGAGGTGAAGCACACTTTCTACAAAGTGCGCCGGTCCTTCGTGGATTTCTTTCAGGATAAATGAGGCGCGACGCGGCGAGACGATTCTTGCATTCTCCGGCTGACACCCGAAAATGACGCCAATGAAAGGGGAACTCTCCACACCAGCCGCCTGGACGGACGTCAGGCACGGGTGGCAACAGCTCTACGGCAGCTTCGAGGAAATGGGCATCAGCCTCGAGTGGCACGATTTCAAAACCAGCCGGCCGCTCGATTGGGCGGAAAGTTTCCGGCCGAGCAGCATCGAGTTTTGCCTGAATCTCGACGGCCGCGGCGCGATCCGGCGCGGGAATTCGACCCACGATTACGGCCCGAGCAGCTCCGGCTATTACGCGATCGGTGATGAACCGTTGCGCGCGACGCGGCAAGCGAACGATCGTCATCGTTTCGTCACCCTGGAATATTCGAGGGCCCATTTGCAAAACCAACTGGCGGATTCCGAGGCCGACCTGACCCCGGCGATGCGCGCCGCGATTTTCCCGAAACGCGAGCAAAGCATCGTCTCGGCGCCGCAGCCGATGTCGGCCGAGCAGCGTGCGATCGTGGCCAGCCTGGCCGAGCCGCCGGTTCCGAAAGCGGCCCGCATCCTCTGGTATCAAAGCAAGGCGCTCGAGCTGATGTCGCATTTTCTCTTCGAGCCGAAAGACCCGGAACTCTTTTGCATGCGTCAAAAGAAAGTGGCGCGCGATCGCGTCATCCGGTCGAAGGAACTGATTGTCCGCGACCTGGCCAACCCGCCCACGCTGGAAATGCTCGGGCAGGAAGTTGGCTGCAGCCCGTTTTACCTGAGCCGGATCTTTTCGAAGGAAGTTGGCCTAACGATCCCGCAATTCCTGCGCAACGCGCGGATGGAACGGGCGGCCGAGCTCCTGCGCAGCGGACGTTACAACGTGACCGAAGCCGCGACCGAGGTCGGTTATTCCAGCCTGAGCCATTTCAGCAAGGCTTTCTGCGAGACGATCGGCTGTTGCCCGGTCCTCTACCCGGCGGCGAAGCATATCGTGCTCGATCGTTAGGCCGGAGATGAGTGTCGCGGCCAGCAGCGCCGGAGGGAAACGCTCCGGCCTTTTTCTTTTACCCACTGTCACCCTCTGGCAGCGCGAGATCGTGCGCTTCTATCGGCAGCGCAACCGCATCATCGGGGCGCTCCTTTCGCCGCTCGTTTTCTGGTTTGTCATCGGCTCCGGGATCGGGCCGTCCTTTCGGGCGGGTGCGTCGCCTAACGGCGTCAGTTACCTCGAATATTTTTATCCGGGCACGCTTATTTTGATCATGCTTTTCACGGCGATCTTCTCGACCATCTCGATCATCGAGGATCGGCGGGAAGGTTTTCTTCAGTCGGTTCTCGTCGCGCCGATCTCGCCGGGCAGCATCGTCTGCGGGAAGATTCTCGGCGGCACCACGCTCGCCCTTTTGCAGGGGCTGATCTTTCTTTTGCTCGCGCCTTTTGTCGGGATTCATATTACGCCCGAACGGATCCTGGTGTGCCTCGGCACGCTCTTCGTTGTTGGTTTTGGCCTAACGGGCCTCGGGTTCCTCGTTGCCTGGCCGATGGAATCGACCCAGGGCTTCCACGCCATCATGAATGTCTTCCTCATCCCGCTCTGGCTCATGTCCGGCGCGCTCTTTCCCGCCACTAATCCGCACTCCTGGATCTACTGGGCTGTCCATTTGAATCCCGTTACCTATGGCGTTGCGGCCGTCAGGCGGGCGCTCTACGCCGGTGATCCCGGCGTTCTTCACCTGCCGAGCTTTGCCCTGTCGCTCGGCTTGTCGGCGGCCTTTGGCCTCGTCATGTATGCCGTCGCCTACTTCCTCGTGCAGCGAAAATCTTCATGAAAATTTCCCGTGCTCTCATTTCCGTTTCCGACAAAATCGGCGTCGCCGATTTCGCGCGCGAGCTCGAAAATGAAGGCGTCGAAATCATTTCCACCGGCGGCACCGCCAGTCTTCTCCGGCAGGCTGGCATCAAAGTGCGCGGCATTTCCAACTTCACCGGTTTTCCCGAAATGCTCGACGGCCGGGTCAAGACATTGCATCCCAAAGTCCACGGCGGGCTCCTCTACGTGCGCGGCAATAAGGAACACGAAGCGGCCGCGCGTGAGCACGGGATCGAGCCGATCGATCTCGTCGTGGTGAATCTTTATCCCTTCGAGGCCACGATCTCGAAACCCGGAGTCAAACTCGCCGAGGCGATCGAGCAGATCGATATCGGCGGCCCCTCCATGCTGCGCAGCGCGTCGAAGAATTATCAGTCCGTCACCGTGGTGGTCGATCCGGCGGATTATTCCGCCGTGCTTAAAGAGATGCGCGATCGCGATGGCGAGACGACGCTGAAATTGCGCGAGCGGCTCGCGATCAAGGCGTTCCTCAAGACCTCCGATTACGACCGCGCGATCGCGACGTTCCTGAACGAGGAACAGGAAACCGAGACTTCGTTTTCGCTTTCCTTGCCGCTCGTGAGCCGGCTGCGCTACGGTGAGAACCCGCATCAGACCGCCTCCCTTTACGGCAGCTTTACGGAGCATTTCGAAAAGCTGCACGGCAAGGAACTTTCCTTTAACAACATTATCGACATCACCGCGGCGGCCGACTTGATCGCGGAATTTGAGGAGCCGACGATCGCCATTCTGAAACACACCAACCCGTGCGGCGTCGGCAGCGATCCCGACCTGAAGGAAGCCTGGATGAAAGCCTTTGCGACCGACAAGCAGGCGCCCTTTGGCGGCATCATCATCTGCAATCGCCCGCTCGATCTGCCCGTCGCAAAAGCGATCAGCGAGATCTTCAGCGAGGTCATCATCGCGCCCAATTTCGCGAGCGACGCGCGCGCCTTGCTCCAGAAGAAAAAGAACCTGCGCCTCATGCGCGCCCTGGCCCCGGCGCAGACTAACGAAAAGCCGGAGATGGACCTGCGTTCCGTCCGCGGCGGCCTGCTCGTGCAACAGAAAGACTCCGCCGAGCTCGATCAGATCGAGACCAAGGTTGTGTCCAAGCGTCCGCCGACCAAACAGGAGATGGCCGCGATGATGTTTGGCTGGCGCGTGGTGAAACACGTGAAATCCAACGCCATCGTTTATGCCGGCCCCGACCGGACGCTCGGCATCGGTGCGGGCCAGATGTCGCGCGTCGATGCCTCGCGCATCGCCGTCTGGAAGGCGGCCGAAGCCGGCCTCTCGCTCGAGGGGAGCGCAGTGGCAAGCGACGCCTTTTTTCCTTTCCCCGATGGCTTGATTGCGGCCGCCGAAGCCGGCGCGACCGCCGCCATTCAGCCGGGCGGTTCAGTTCGCGACGAGGAAGTAATCGCCGCCGCCAATGAGCGCAAAGTCGCCATGGTCTTCACCGGCGCGCGCCATTTCCGGCATTAGCCACCACGATGGACACGAAGAGCTCGAAGCCCTGGAGGGAAGCGCTTCGTCGCTTCCGTAAACGTCGAGCGGACGCCGCGCGCCTCGTCGCGAACTACTTCGTCACCAGCGTGACGTGCCGGAACGGGCGAAGCGTCCAGTAGGCGACCTCCTCCGGCATCTTCGCCTGTTTGCTGGTGAAATGGAGCCGCCAGTAGATCGCGACCAGATGCTCCTTCCCGCCGCGGAAACGGCTGAACGAGACCGTGACCGGCGAAAGTTTCTTGTAGCCGGCGTTCGCCCGCTTCAGCGTGTCCTCACGCGAGAGCAATACCATCCCGCCGCAGAGGAGCACCAGCACGAGCAATAGAGTAAGGAGCGCTTTCATAGGATGGGGAACGCTAAGCGCATCCAGGCTCCCGTCCAAGCGGCAGCTCCTCGTTAGGCCGCGACGGCCGCGGCATGGTGAAGAGAATCGGTTTGCTCGGCCGGCTCTGCGCACGCTCGTTCACCGCCTGCACGATGATCTGCAAGGTCGCGCCCGGCGGGAATCCCGTGAGGATGCCTCGCGCCTCGGGGCTGCTGAAAGCCAGCCGGTAATTGGTTTCGCGTCCGACGAGCAGGACCCGGCAGCGGAAGCCCGTCGCGAGCGGCGGCCGTCGCGGGAAAGCGTGCGATTCAGGTTCGCGATCAGCGTGCTCATGAGGACGAGTACCGCCTTGCGCGCTTGCCGGCGTACGATGCCGGCGGTTTCCTGGGCCTCTTTGGCGTTCTGCACTGCCGTTTGACTATCGGTCGCGGCGGTCGTTAGGGCGGCGCTTTTGGCGGCGGGTATCTCCATCGACGGGACTTCGGAGGCGGGATTGTTGGCAAAGTAAATGACGAGTGAGGCGGCGAGCGAGAGCTGCCCCGCGATGGAATCGGGAATGGCGGCGCGCTTGACGAAGCCCGCGGCCGCCCTGCCGGCCCTCCAGCGTCGTCCCAGCATGAGAGAATGGCGCGCACGGCCACGAGCCAAACATTCAGGTCGTCTATGCTGCGCTGGAAAGTCCGCTGCGCCTCGCTCAACGCTTTGCGGGAAGCGCCCCAAATCGCACAGGGCGCGGTGGAAGGTCGTCGCCGCCAAAAGCATTTCCGGCGCGGTCGCCATCGTAACTCCGGCCGCGGAGCCGCATTCGACGAGGCCGTCGTGCATGCGGCCAGCGAGGTTGTAGATCTTGCCGTTGTCGTAGGTAACGGATTGGCCATGGTGATTTCTCCGGTTAGTCAGGCGCGGGCTGCGGGAGCCAGCTTCATGCTTGGCGATAAAGCAGTCGGCTTGCCGCGAAACGGTCCAGCATTGGAGCGCCGACGATGGGCGCTCAGTCTGTGCGTTCAAAACGCTGGACCCCAACGAAGGGCGGCCCGGTTTAAAACACCCACACGCCGCGCCCAGCGCGGTCATCTCCGTCGTGAGGACTGAACGCCTCGACCCGCCGTGGCGCTCCAGTGCATCGCGTGCAAAGACCATCCGCCCGCCGGCGGGCGCAGCCGTTAGACCTTCAAAAAGTCATGGCCAGGATCCAGCCGGTAATGAAGAAGAACGTGACAAGCGATACGGCGAGAGCCTTCGAGACGTCGCGCCACAGATAGACGGCGGGAAGCACACTAAAGGTGCCGAGCGTCATGGTGAACATCATGACGTAACCCGTTGCGATGCCCTGATGCAGGAGCTGGGCGGGGAACATGACATCGAGCGCGATCGGCACCGGCATGAGGACGGCAAGCAGGCTGGCCACCGCTGCCTTCAGCGGCGTCACCTCCGAGAGGAGCGAGTTCCACGGAACGAGGATAAGCAGCGTGGCAGAAACGACGCTGGCGAGAACCATCAAAGTGAGGGTCGGCTTGACCAGCATCCAGACGTTCCGGCCATATTGACCCAGTAACTCGCCGAGAACCTTGAGGAAAGGTTCCTTGCACGATTCTGCCCGAGACTGAGGTGCCGGAAGGTCGCAGGAACTGCCGGTCTCGAGTGCGGGGAGAGGCTTGCTTCGTTCCAGCGCACGGATCAGCAGCGGGACGACCAGGAGGATGACGCCTATCACAAGCAAATATTTGGTCAGGCTCATCAGGAGCGGGAAGGCGGTAAAGGTCATTGCCACCACTACCGGGTTAAGAGTGGGCGAGCTGAAGAGGAAGCCGAGTGCTACTTCCACTCGGCCATGCCCGCGAGTTACCCCGCAGGCAACCGGAACGGCGCAATTCGCGCAGACTCCCGCCGGCACGCCGATGAGGGCGCCTTTGAGCGAATTGAGGTAAAGATTTTTGCCGACTTTGAGCGGGTAGTAGCGCAGCACAGTGTGGAGCAGGGCGCCGAAGAGCACACCAAACGTCATTCCGACTTTCATGCCATTGAGCCAGTTGACGCTCGTGGCCACGATCTTCCACCAGAGCGCCGCGTCCGCCGAGACATGGATGGCTTCGCTCGTGTAGGTCATGGTCGGGACCGCTTTGCCGATATGAGCCGCCTTACTGAAAAGAGCAGGATAGCGAGACCAAAACCAGAAGGTGCAAAGGATCGCCGCGGCGCCTGCGACCAGGCTGATTGGCCGCCAATAGCAGCGGATTGAGGGGAAGAGAGGACTACTGTCGGGAATGGTTAGTGTGTTTGTGCTCATAGGTTCGTGCAGAATCGCAGCGCATCGCCTCGGAATGAGAACGGGTGATGTCGTTGCGATTCAGTATGAGCATATAAGCAAATGTTTGTGAAGTATTATTTCAAAAGAATGACAAAAAGATGTTATTTCGACTACAGTCGCGCAGCCAAAGGTCGAATGAGCAAGCCCGTCGCCCGGGCCGATGGCGGACAGATTTGTAGCGAGGTCGCTAACTCGGCTACCCTCTGCGGCGCGAAAACATCGCCGCCTGCACGATAATTCCGAAGACCGCCAAGACGACGAGCAGGATGCCCGTGCCGGTGCTCGGGAGGTGCACCGTGTCGGCAATCAACCGCGCGCCTTCGATTGAGGAAAAAATGATCAGCGCCCAATCGAAAAGGGCGAGGAGCAGGATGGCGCCCACAATTCCACCGATGACAAACGTGATGGCGGAATAATGCGCGTGATTGACCAGAAACGCCGCCGCGATCGCGACCGCGACGCGTCCGCCGACAAGGAAACCGGCGATGCCGATGGCGATCTTTTGCAGGAGAAGCGCGATGATGGCGCCGAGGAGGCCGAGACCGAGCGAGAGGACAAGGGAAAGCCAGAGGGGCGGATGCTGGCTAAGATAAGGCGCGAGCTGCAAGCCGATGGCAAAGCCCAGGGCTGCGACGAAAAGCCAGAAGAGCCGGCGCCCAAAAAGAAGAAGCGTGATCCCGACAACGTCGCTGATGATTGGGAGTGAAGAATTCATTGTGGAATCATGGCGCCGTGTGACCAGGCGATAGAGTTACTTCTTTTGCGACATCATCGCGTCGCGCTTTGCCTTGAACTCGGAGTCAGGCATCCATGTCGGATAGTTATCGCCATTCGCGACCTGGTAGCCGACGTCGAAGAGCAGTTGATCGTCCTGCACTGCGCCGGACAGATCCCACTTC
>JBBPZW010000044.1:0-2788 GCA_038198475.1 Chthoniobacterales bacterium
GGCCGACGCCCTAACGATCACCTGGCCGGGAGCCCAGCCCCTCGGCCGCGGCGTGCTTCTTCTCCTTTTTGCCTTCGTCGGCATCGAAGTCGCGCTCATGCCGAGCGGCGAAGTGAAGGATCCGTCGCGCACTGTGCCGCGCGCGATTTATCTCGCCCTTGGCGTCACGACCGTCCTTTACCTCCTCATCCAATTGGTCGCGCAGGGTCTCCTCGGTGACACCCTCGGAAAATATTCCACCGCTCCCCTCGCCCAGGCTGCCTCCCATTTTCTGGGGGAACCGGGCCGCACTTTGATGCTGACCGGCGCCAGCATTTCCGCGTTTGGTTTTCTCGCCAGCGACGTTCTCAGCTCGCCGCGGGTTCTCTTTGCCTTCGGCCGCGATCGCTTTCTCCCAAAAGTCTTGGCGCATGTGCATTCGCGTTTCCGGACGCCAGACGTGGCGATCCTGACCTATTGCGCAATCGCCGCCGTCCTTTCCCTCAGCTCTACGTTTCAGCAACTCGCCGTTCTCTCGAACGTAGCTGTCCTGGTACTCTATTTTCTCTCCTGTGGGGCGGCGCTTCGCTTGATGCGGCGTGAGACTCCTGCGACCGGCCGGCCGTTCCACTTTCCGGGTGCCTGGATATTCCCGGTGATGGGGATCGTGATCAGTCTCCTGATTCTCGCCCAGGCGACTCGACAGGAGCTAACTGTCACTGCTGTCGTCCTGATAGCCGCATCGATCCTTTTCCTCCTCCAGCGAGCAATAAGAAAATCCCCGGCCTAACGCTCCGCATACCATATCTTGTGCGGGCCTGCCTCCCTGCCCCTTTGAATAGCGTTTATTTTGCTTGTCAGCTTCCGGTCGTGGCTGTATGCACGCCAGAGGTTCCGACATGCATCTCCAATCGCTCGAGCTCTTCGGCTTTAAATCTTTCGCCGACAAAACCGTCTTCAATTTTCACGAGGGCGTGACCGCCATTGTCGGCCCTAACGGATGCGGCAAATCAAACGTCCTCGACGCCGTCCGTTGGGTGCTCGGCGAGCAATCGGCCAAGGCGCTGCGCGGCGGCGAAATGGCCGACGTCATTTTCAACGGCACGGATAACCGAAAGCCGGTTGGTTACGCGGAAGTCTCCCTCACGTTTACCGACTGCGCACAGGAACTTGGGGTCGACTGGCACGAGGTGCGCGTCACCCGCCGCGTTTATCGCGACGGGAATTCGGAGTATTTGCTCAACAAAACCGTCTGCCGGTTGAAAGATATCCAGGCGCTTTTCGCCGACACCGGGATTGGGCGCAGCGCCTACTCGATGATGGAGCAGGGCCGGATCGATCAGATCCTCAGCTCGCGCCCGGAAGATCGCCGCTCAGTCTTTGAAGAAGCCGCCGGCATCACGAAATACAAAGGGCAAAAGAAGGAGGCGCTTCGCAAGCTGGAAGCAACCGAGGCCAACCTTTTGCGCCTGAGCGACATCATCAAGGAAGTGAAACGCCAGATCGGCTCGCTCCAACGCCAGGCCGGCAAGGCTCGCCGCTACCAGGCACTGATGGCCGATTTGCACATCCTCGACACCCATCATTCCCGTGCCCAGCTCGATTTGCTCGAGGCGGAAATGGAGCGCTCGCGAACTGCCACGGCGCGTTTCGATGAAGACCAGCGCACCACCGAGAGCGCGATCGAGGAGCAGGAAAACGAAGTCTCCGCCCACCGCGGACGCCTCGAGGAGGTCGACACGCAGATCAATGCTGCACGCACCGAAGTGCAGCGTCTGCAGAACGAAATCGCTGCGCATCGGAACCGGATCGAATTCAACCGCGAACGGGCCCAGGAATTGAGCACACTGATCGAGCGCTACGAAGGCGACATCGGAACGGCGGAGGGCAAGCTCGCCCAACAGGAAACGGAGATCCACGACACCGACCTGCTCCTTTCCGAAACCGAGCGGCTGCTCGCGGCGAAACAAACCGAGCTCGGGGAACTGAACGCCCGCGCCGCCGAAGTGCGCCGCGAGCGCGAGGAAAGCGAACGCGAATTGCAGACGATCGAGCTCGCGATTTCGAAGTCTGAGAACCGACTGGCCGACCTGGAAGCGGAGATCGCAGGGACTATTTCCCGCCGCGCCGCGACCGAGCCGCGCCTCGCGGAGCTGGCGGCGTCGTTAGGCGAAGCGTCCGGCGCGCGCGACCGGGTCGCGAATCAACTTTCCGCGAGCAAGGCGAGCGCGGACGAACAACACAACGCGTTGCAAGACCTGGCGGCGCAAATCCCCGCGGCGGAAGAAGAACTCAGCCGGCAACAGCAGCAGCTGCGCGAAGCCGAAACGGCGCTCATGACAAGCGATCGCGCGATCGCCGAGCGACAGTCCCGGCTCGAGATTTTGCAGCAGCTCAATGCGGAGGGCGAAGGCCTGACCGAAGGTTCGCAGGCAATCCTGCGCGGCCTCGGCGATCCTTCCCGCATCCTGCCCGCGCTCACCGGCGCGCTGGCTTCGCTCATCGAGGTCGAGGAGCAGTTCATCCCGGCCGTCGAGGCGGCCCTCGGACGCAACCTGCACGCGATCGTGCTGCAGAATTCCGAGCTCGCAAGCGAGATCATCGCCACCGTCTCGAGCCGCAAGCTTGGCCAAACCGCGCTTATCGTGCCCGAGTTGAGCGCCGCCTCTCCGGCGATCGCAGGCGAACTCCCGCCGGGCGCGATCGCCTGGGCGACCGAAAAGGTCCAGGCACCCGCTGGGCTCGAAGCGATCGTTAGGCTTTTGTTAGGCGAAGTCGCCCTCGTGTCCGATCTCGACCAGGCGCAGAA
>JBBPZW010000045.1:0-3544 GCA_038198475.1 Chthoniobacterales bacterium
AACAAGGCGAGGACGATGGCCATGAAATTGCCCAGCGTCGCGAAGATAAAAAGGCTCGAGTAACTCTCCGTCCCCTGGAAGTAACCGGCCGCAGTGAACCCGACGAAGAACCCCACGTTCATGCCCGCATAATTCCAGAGGAAAGCCCCTTCGCGGCGCGGATCCTCCGGGGTAAAACGCTGGGTCAGCATCATGTTGATGCAGGTCACATTCAGTCCGCTTCCCGTGAGGAAAAACGCGAGACCGATATAGAACATCGCCGCCGAGCCGACCGCGATGCAGCCGCAACCGATCACCTGCGCCGCCATCCCCCCGACGAAGAGATTCCGGTTCGAAAGAAACCGCCCGCCGAGGTAGCCGCCGAAGAGATGCAGCCCGTAGTTGAACGCGCCAAACACGCCCATCAACGTCGTGGCGACCTTGACCGAGAGCTGGAGATGCTTCGTCGCGTAAAGGACGAGCGTCGAATAAAGAACCGCGAAGCCGAGCGTCGCGAAGATCTGAATGAAGAAGAGCGCGGCCGTCCCCTCCGGAGCCGCGGAGAAAAGACGTTTAGGCGAATTCATCGAGCGCACTGTTGTCGCTCGCGGGACTGGGCAATGTCAAGCTCTTCGCCCTTGGCTTTTACTGAGTTGATTTCGTGGCTTATTTGGCCCCAAAGAAATTCATCGATCCCGAAGCCCAGGAAATCGAGACGAAGGCGTTTCACCGCCAGACGCCCCGCGGTGACTTGTAGAGTCCGCTGTCCTCAGCGGATAATCTCATCGGTTTTCCCGATGCGCCGAGGACAGCGCAGCTACAGAAGGAGCGACGCCTAACTCGCCGCCTTAGGAGCGCTCAGGCTTTTGCCGTAGAACCCGGAGCGATCAAAGCAGCACGGGCGGCGTTTGCCGCTGGCGAGCATCGAGCAGGCGGTGGTGATCCGGCGGGCGCGGGTCTCTTCCTGCTTGGCAGAGGTGATCCAGTGGATCCAATCGCGGCGGGCCATCGGCGTGATGTTCGACCAGACTGTTCTCGCCTTCGCGGCGGCGGTGCCGAGGGCTTTTTTCAGTTCGGGGGAACGGTCGGTTCCGGTTCCTTTTCCGCGGGCGCGATCTGGAGAGTGACTGTGTCCCCGACGTCGGCGCCCGCTCTTTCGCGCAGTTTCCGGTCGAGCTTGAGCCAGTGGCTTTTCTCGCCGTCGGGATCGAGCATGGCTTGGAAGGGGGAGCCATTAAGGGTGCCTTCGACCGCCGTCATGCCGCGTGAGGGGAGTTTGGCGCTGGCGGCCTTGGGCAGGATGAGAAACGTCCACGAATCGTCCTTCCCGGTCTCGGCCGACCGGAGGAGTTTTGCTTTGAAACGGATCTTGGAAGCGGTGTTAGGCATCGTTGGGGATTGTTAGGGCTGGGTCGGAAGCAGTCAATGCGAAAGTGCGGGCTCTGCGGCCCCCGGCGATCAATTAATGGTTATTTGTGAACAGGCTTATGCTGTTCTTATGAATCGAGAACTCATTATTCTTTGGCGTAACATTCTGCTGCGCTCCTTCGTTGTCAGCCTTGGGCTGGCGATCCTGTTATTGCTCCCCACCATGCTGCTTTGGCATACCGCGTCGGGCTGGGTGCAGTATCTCTTTGGGGTCGATCAACGCGCGCTCGGTCGCATCGTTCTTCAATTCTTTCTGAACGTGCGCATCGTGCTTCTCTTTTTCTTCCTCGCGCCTGCGCTCGCCTTGCATTGGACGCAGGCGAAATTCCGCCAGTAGCTGGGAACGAGGCGGCGACAAGGACGACCGCGTTACAACAGCCAGCCGGGGCGATCGCGCGGCTGGGTTTTAGGGATGATTCCTTCCCAGCTCACACCTCGCAAGAACCCCGTGTATCCGCTGTCCTCCTGCAACGAGGAGCGTGCCGTCTTATAGTAACGTGGTTGTGTGATTAGTGCGTCCGGCGTTGAGGCTGCCGATGACGGTCCAGGTCCCGCTCGCGCGCCAGCAATACGGCACATAACAGAAACAAAGGCAGCGCCCGGCGCCGCAGATTGGCCGGAGTTACGTATCTGGAGCAGATGGGCATGCGAAAGGTTTTAGCGAGAGACGTTTTCTTTGAGTGCACGTGGTGTTCATTGAGTTTTCCTTTCTTCGTTAGGCGCCTGGTAAGTTTTATTGCACTTCGATATCTCCGCTGGTAAGTGTGCCCTTCGCGGAATAGCCATTGCTCAGGCTAATGGAAAAGGTGTCCGTGCTTCCGTCGCTGCTGTTATCACTGACGCTCACGGCGTAGGTGACTTTCGTTCCGTCGCCCAGCCGCGCTGTGCCGCCCAGGTCCGCGCTGCTCCCGCTGAAGGCAACGGTACGAACTTTCGCCTTTGCGATGGAAATGCCAGCCGCAGGATCGCTGAAAGAGAGCGAGCCGCTATTCGTCGTCGCGCCAATGATCCCGCTTTTTTTCCCGCACGACGCGAATTCAGGCGCGGGCTGCGAATGCCTGGCCTGCCCGTGGCGCTGTCGATGGCAAATTTGGAAGGCTATCGGACTTCGTTACTTGCCCGCGAATTCGGTCGGAAGACCGACAGGCTCACACGCAGTCAGCTCGCGTTCGGCCGCGGCGAGTTTTTTGCGCATTTTGTCGTGCGCGTATTTGCCGAGCACGAGCCGCCGCGGCGGCGTCTTGGATTCGACCGCGGCGATGATCGCCTCGGCCGCTCTCTGCGGGTCGCCCGGCTGTTTGCCATCCATGGTCTCGAGCAGCCGGTGGAACTTTCCGCTCGCGCGATCGTACTCGGCGATGTGCTTCTCGGCGCGCCGGAGCGAATGCCCGATGAAGCCGGTCCGAAACGGGCCGGGTTGTACGATCGAGACTTTGATCGCGAGCGGCTGGAGCTCGAGGACGAGCGCTTCGGAGACGCTTTCGAGCGCGGACTTGGCCGCGCCGTAGATCGAGAACCCGGCATAGTTTGCGATCGTGGCGGCGGCGGAAATGTTAACGATGTGGCCGCTGCCCTGGGCGCGCAGGATGGGGAGCGCGGCCCGGATCACTTCCAGCGGACCGTAGAAATTCGTCGCGAAGTTGCGCGCGATTTCTTCGGGCGCGAGTTCCTCGAAGGCGCCGATGAGTCCGTAGCCGGCGTTGTTCACGATCACGTCGAGGCGGCCAAAAGCCTCCGCGCCCTGCGCAATGGCGGATTTCACCTGCGTGGCCTCGGTAACGTCGAGCGCAAGCGCGCGGCAGGTCTCGGGATAGCGCGCGGCCATTTCCTCGAGGGCTGCCGGATTCCGGGACGTCGCGATCGACTCGTTGACCTTGCTGCAGGACGCGGGCGGACAGGGCCCGGCCGAATCCCCTCGAGCATCCCGTGATGAACCAGATGCGTGGAGAATTTTCGGCGTTCATGAGGGGTAATCCGCCCGCGGCGGCTGGCGAGATGCACTATTCGGCGCGGCGAGCCCGCCAACGTCTTTCACCGGTCATTCACGCGCTGCTACTCATTCAGTTCGCGACAGCCTTGGAAAGCGCGCCGGGCCACCAGCAGCGGCGGTGAGGGAGGGATTCGAACCCTCGGTACC
>JBBPZW010000046.1:0-19929 GCA_038198475.1 Chthoniobacterales bacterium
CGAAGTGCCCGGAATCATCGTGCCAGACCAGGTGCGCCAGCGAATGACTGGAGCAGATGGCGAAGAAGGTGGGGCGCGAGGGCTGGAAATCGCCCGTGAAATTTCCAGGGCGGCGTTGGAACGATTCCCGGGAGTTTACCTCATCACGCCTTTTCTGAGATATTCGGCGACGGTCGAGTTGGCGGCGTTTGCGCGGAGCCTTTGAAGTAGGCAAATTGCGCTGATGTCTAAAGTCCGGCGCGCAGTTTGTCTCCAGGTAGGCGGCTTGCTTCTGGTGTCAGCCGTCGTTCTTATTGCCGCGCGGTATTTTCCGATTGCCGACTGGATCGCCCAGGTTCAGCAAAAAGTCATGCATCTTGGAGCTTGGAGCGCCGTTTGGTATTCGATTCTCTACGCCTGCTGCAACGTATTACTTTTACCAGGGGGCTTTCTTAGCGTCGGCGGCGGGTTCTTTTTCGGTCTGTGGTGGGGCTTTTTGATTGTGCTGGCAGGGAATGTAACTGGCGCGGCAATTGCATTCTATCTCGGCCGAAAAGTCGGGCGGCACTGGTTGCGGAGGAAATTGATGCGAAATCCCACTCTCGAAGCCTTGGAGCCGGCAGTGGCTCGAGAGGGATGGAAGATCATTTTGATCAGCCAGTTACATCCTTTATTTCCAACGAGTTTATTGAATTATCTCTATGGCTTGACGACGATTCGTTTTCGAACATGTATCCTATGGGTCGCCATCGGACAGGCACCCGGCCTTTTTCTTTACACCTACATTGGAACGCTCGGACAACTCGGACTCAATTTGATGCGGGGCAAGAGCCACCCGCGAGTGATCGAGTATTGGGTGTGGGGAGGCGGTTTGTTGATTTCAGCGTTCATCCTGGTCATGCTAGGTCGTATTTCCCTCCGACTGCTGCAGGAGGCAGAAAGGAAAGCCTCTCAGGATCGACAGAGGTCGCAGACGCTGCCAGCAGGCGAAATAATCTCAGCCGAGAAAGCATGGGCACAAAGGTAGACTTGGTCGGCCTGGCAGCCCGGGCTTGGACAGCTCGCGAAAATGCCTACGCGAAATATTCAAATTTTGCGGTTGGCGCGGCCTTGGCCACATCGTCGGGCGAAATATTTACTGGATGCAACGTGGAGAACGTCTCGTTCGGGCTCACGATTTGCGCCGAACGGGTGGCGGTCTCCACAGCGATTGCAGCTGGACATCGGGAGTTCGATGCAATTGCGGTGGCGGCCGAAACCGAAGACCCCGTCGTGCCCTGTGGTGCATGCCGGCAATTCCTGGCTGAATTCAATCCCGCGTTGCGCATCTGCTGCATCGGTCGTGGAGGTATCTCTCGGACGGTACTCCTTTCGGATCTCCTTCCATCGCCGTTTTCGAGTTTTGACGAGTCCATGAGGTGATTCCACGTGGAACAATATTTTCTCGCCAAAACTTATGATGTGATCGTTGTGGGCGCCGGGCATGCCGGGATTGAAGCGGCTTTGGCCTCATCGCGTCTGGGCGCTGAGACGCTGCTGCTCACCCAAAATGTTGATACAATCGGGCAAATGTCCTGCAATCCGGCCATTGGTGGCCTCGCGAAGGGCCATATTGTCCGCGAGATAGACGCGCTCGGCGGTGCCATGGGAATTAATGCCGATGCGACGGGTCTGCAATTCCGTCTGCTGAATCGGACAAAAGGGCCTAGCGTTCGCGCCCCGAGAGTACAGTGCGACAAAAAAGCCTACCAATTTCGCATGAAGTGGCTATTGGAGGGTCAGGAAGGGCTGGACGTAAAGCAAGGCGGAGTCGGGGAAATCCTCGTCGAGGACGGCGGGGTTGTTGGGGTGCGCTCGGATTTCGGCCTGTCAGTCCGCGGTCACAGCGTGATCATCACAACCGGGACTTTTTTGAGGGGATTGCTGCATGTGGGCGACACCAGTCGGCCTGGCGGTCGGATGGCGGACAGCGCGTCTTCCTTGAGTGATTACCTGTGGGCACTCGGCTTCGCCACGGGACGTTTCAAGACCGGAACACCGTGTCGTTTAAATGGTCGTTCGATTGATTTCACTGCTTGCGCTGAGCAACAGGGAGACGATCAGCCAACACGCTTCAGTTTCCTTCCGGCAGATGAGGAGTTCGCGAACTACGAAGAATTTTTGACGCTAAATCGGGTTGAAAACGGCCTGTTCCACGTAGAACAACTGCCCTGTTGGATCACCTCGACCGCGCCAAAAACTCACGATATTATTCGACGTAACCTGCATCAGTCACCCTTGTATACCGGAAGGATTGAAGGAACGGGCCCCAGGTATTGCCCCTCCATTGAAGACAAGGTCGTGAAGTTTTCCGACAAAGCCCATCATCAGCTTTTTTTGGAACCCGAAGGGCGGCAGACTGAAGAATTCTACGTGAACGGGATCTCGACCAGCCTCCCCTACGAGGTCCAACTTGAATTTATCCATTCGATTCCGGGGCTGGAAAAGGCCGAAATCATGCGTCCTGGTTACGCGGTGGAATACGATTATTTCCCGCCTACTCAACTTCAACCTACCCTTGAAACGAAACTCGTTGCCGGTCTCTATTTTGCCGGGCAGATCAATGGGACTTCCGGATACGAGGAAGCCGCAGCGCAAGGTTTGATTGCTGGCGCAAACGCCGCCTTGAAAGTTGCAGGGCGGGAACCGCTTATTTTGGGTCGGAGCGAGGCCTATATTGGCGTTTTGATCGACGATCTGGTTACTCAGGGAACCCAGGAGCCCTACCGGATGTTCACCAGTCGCGCGGAGCACCGGCTTCTGCTTCGGCATGATAACGCGGACCAGAGATTGACCCCCAAGGCAGCCGCGTTTGGCTTGGTAGGTAAGCGACGAAGCGAACTCTTGCGTGAGAAAACGACTCGGCTTGAGACGGCCCGCGAAATTGCGGCAGCGACCCGGTACAATGGCGAATGCTTGCTGCACATTATGAGGAAACCGGAATTCAACGTCGCGATGGTCTCCGAAACCGTGCGTCAGCAGATAGACCCGCACATCTGGGAACTCTTGGAGACCGAGGTGAAATACGAAGGTTATATCCGTCGCCAGGATGATCAACTCCGGTCGATGCGCTCCGCTGAGGCGGTCCGCATCCCGCCCGAGTTGGACTACGCGACGGTGCCGGGGCTTCGCAATGAGGCCCGGCAAAAGCTAAGAGGCCTCCGACCTGAAAATCTTGGACAGGCGGGGCGAATCAGCGGGGTTACACCGAGCGACTTGGGAGTATTAAGCGTCTGGTTGCGGAAGAAACACCTAACTAATTGCTGATAAGTATTATATCTCTTTGAGCTCGGCTATTTTTTCCTACCTTCTCGCAATCGGTATCGGCTATCTTCTCGGCTCTTGCCCGAATGGTTACCTCGTTTCACGTGCTCGCGGGATCGATATCCGCCAGCACGGCAGCGGTAATATCGGAGCCACCAACGTCCTCCGCGTTCTAGGCAAGAAATGGGGCTACCTGGTTTTCGCGCTCGATGCGCTGAAGGGCTTCGTCGCAGTGCGCCTCGCTTTTGCGATTGCCGCCGCCACGGTTATCGGAACGGCTCAGCGCGAGCTCCTCGGCATCGCGAGCGGTCTGGCCTGCATTCTCGGCCACACCTTCCCAGTCTGGCTCCGCTTCCGGGGCGGGAAAGGAGTCGCCACGTCAGCCGGCGTGCTTCTCGGGCTCATGCCCGTCGCCGTCTTCTCCGTCCTGGCAGTTTGGATCATCCTCTTCAAAATCACTCGGTATGTTTCCGTGGCATCGATCGGCGCCGCGGTCGCGCTTCCACTTTTTGTGATCGCCTACCACCGTTTCGGTCTGCTGAGGGGCGCGACTTTGCTCCCATTTTCGATACTTATCGCCGGCGTGGTTGTCTGGCGACATCGTTCTAACTTGCAAAGACTTCTCCAAGGCAAAGAGCAGCGCTTCGGCCAGAAATGACGACACGACGGACAGCGATTCTGGGCACCGGCGGCTGGGGAACAGCGCTCTCTCTCCTCTGGGCGGAAGCGGAGCACGAAATCATCCTGTGGGGGCACACCGCGGAGCGGGTTGAAGAGATCCGCCGCACTCGGCAAAATCCCGATTACCTTCCTGGCGCGCAGTTGCCCGCCAATGTTTGCCTAACGAGCAAACTATCCGACTGCGCGGGGGCCGACCTCATCGTCTTTGTCACGCCGTCAGTGGCGCTCCGCGAGGTGGCGACCGCTCTGCAGGCAGAAATGTCGAACCCTGCCGCCATCCTCATGAGTTGCACGAAAGGGATCGAGCACGGCAGCGGCATGCGGATGAGCGAGATTCTCCACGAGAAATTCCCGGAAAATCCCGTTGCGGTTCTCTCCGGACCGAACCTCGCCGTGGAAGTGGCGCGCGGTCTGCCGAGCGCCACCGTGCTTGGCTGCCGCGACCGGAGCGTCGCGGAGGAACTTCAGGCCTTGTTGGGAAGCTCCCGCTTTCGCGTCTATAGCAGCGACGAAATTGTCGGGATCGAATTGGGCGGCGCATTGAAGAACATCTTCGCCATCCCCGCCGGCGTGAGCGACGGCTTCGGTTTCGGCGACAACTCAAAAGCCGCGCTCGTCACGCGTTCGCTCGCCGAGCTTCTCCGGCTCGGAGTATCGATGGGCGGCGACGCCCGCACCTTTCAAGGACTGAGCGGGGCGGGTGATTTGATTGCCACCTGTTTCAGCCAGCACAGCCGCAATCGCCAACTTGGCGAACAGCTCGGCAAAGGGAGAAAGCTTGAGGAAATCACCAGCGGGATGAAAACCGTCGCGGAGGGAATCCCAACCGCGCGCAGCGCCTTCGAATGCGCCCGTAAGGTCGGCGTGGAAACACCGATCATCGACCAGGTTTACGCCGTCCTGCATGAAGGAAAATCGCCCGCGCAGGCGATGCAGGAATTGTTAGGCCGCGATCAGAAATCCGAGTGCGGCTAAACTTTCTCCGCCGCCAGTTGGCCGATGACGGCCGGGAAAAGCTCCCGCTCCGCTCCTTGGATTCGCGCGTGCAGGCTCGCCGGGGTGTCGTTAGGTAGAATCGGCACCTTGCACTGCGCAATAATTTCGCCGCTATCCACCCCGGCGTCGACGTAGTGCACCGTGCAACCCGTCACTCTCTCGCCCGCCACCAAGGCCTGCGTCCAAGCCTCGCGTCCTGGGAATTTCGGGAGGAGCGACGGATGCAGATTGATGATCCGCCGCGGAAAAGCCTCCAGGAGCGGTGCCTTCAGCACCCGCATGAAGCCGGCCAGGACGACCAGCTCCACGCCCGCTTCGCGCAACAGCCTAACGAGTTCTTCTTCTCGTTCCGGCTCGAGCTTTGTGCGGAATTTTCCGGGCGGAAAAAAGACCGCCGGCACGCCAAACTCCCGCGCGATCGCGAGAATGCCGGCGTCCGCCACGTCCGAGACCACGACCCGACATTCCGCCTCCAGTTTACCGGCGCGGATTTGCTCGAGGATGGCGCGACAATTGGAACCTTTGCCGGAGCCGAGAATCCCGATCGCGAGTCGCTCCATCCCCTTTACGGCCGCATCCGCTCGATCAATCCCGTGGTCGATTTTCCGGGAACCAGCGGCAAGGTCTTGATCTCGGCGCCAACTTTTTTCAGAGCGGCGACTTCTTCCGGATCCAGGCTCTCCAGCGTGTAATCGCCCCCCTTCACGTAGATAGCCGGGCGCACTGCCTCGATCACCGCGGTCGCGCGCACGGCCGGGAAGATTGTGACAAAATCCACGCACTTCAGAGCTGCCAGGACTTCCGCGCGATCGTCCGCTCGATTAAGCGGGCGCCCCGGTCCCTTCAGCGCCTGCACCGATTCATCGCCATTCAGCGCCACCGCGAGGCAGTCTCCAAGTTCCGCCGCCTCTTGCAGGTAACGAACATGCCCGACATGCAGGAGATCGAAACACCCGTTCGTTAGGACAAGTCGTCGTCCGTTCGTGCGAATTTCTTCCGACCGCTGCGCCAATTCATCCAAGGTCAAAATCTTTGCGTTCATCTCCGGGTCGATCCGCTCATTCTCGCCGACTGTTTCAGTCGGTCAATCAACCGGCCTCGTTCGGCGGAGCAATCGCACCTCCGGTTGCAGAAAGGCCGGCCCGTCTTCCCCGCCGAACCGTGTCTCGTTACTGGAAAGAACAAGCTCCCACGAGCGTTGTCCTTCGAGCGGCGGCAGGCGATGGCCGCCGGCGAGGTCCGCCAGGATGAGCCATTGCTCGATTTCCGGTTTGCCAAACCTCAAGCGCGAGACGCCCTCGAGCGCCGGCAACACTTCGAAATTTCCGCGCGAACGGTCGCGCAGCACCGGCGATTCGCGCCGCAGGCGCAGACACTGGCGGTAGAGCAGCAGCATCTGCGCGTGGCGCCCTTGGCTCGCCTCCGACCACTCGAGCTTCGAACGCAAAAAAGTTTCCTCGTCCTGCGGATCGGGAATTCCGGTCCGCGCCGCCGGGTCGCGAAAATCGGCGAAACTGCGGAATTCCTCGCGTCGTCCCTCCGTCACTTTCCGGCCGAGTTCAGAATTGTGATCGGTGAAATAAAGAAAGGGGGTCGAGGCGGCCCATTCCTGTCCCATCAGAATCAGCGGCGTATAGGGCACCAGGCAGAGGAGCGCAGAGGCAGCGCGGAAAGCCTCCGGTGACACCAGTTGGTTCAGACGCAGGCCAAAAGCCTGGTTCCCCACCTGGTCATGATTCATGATGCAAAAGACAAACTGCTCCGGGCGCAAATCCGCCGCTTCGCCCGGCTGCCCGAGCACCTGCGGCACGCGTTTCTCGCCAGCCAGGAGCCAGCCGTGATCGAGCGTCGCGGCCAGTTCATCGACCGTTCCACGATAGGATTGGAAATAACCCTCGCGCGTCTTCGTCAGCATGACGCGGACGACGTGATGGAAATCATCCGACCACATCCCGTCGAGGCCGATCCCGCCTTCTTGTTGCGGCCGCAGAAGCGCCGCCTCGTTGCGTTCATCCTCTGCCACGACAAACGTCCCTAACGAGTGAAGACGCTCCGCGATCTCGGCCAGGACATGCTTCTCCGAGGCGTCGGCGATCGCGTGCGTCGCGTCGAGCCGGAAACCATCGACATGAAATTCCTCCCGCCAATAAATCGCGTTCTCGACAAAAAAATTCCGCACCGGCAGAAGCTCGAAATTGAAGCCATCTCCCCATGGCGTCTTGTGCGTCGGGTTAAAATAATCGCGGCTGTAACTGCCCAGATAATTCCCGTCCGGCCCGAGGTGGTTGTAGACCACGTCCAGGATCACCGCCAGGTTGTGCCCGTGAGCCGCGTCGACCAGCGACCTTAAATCGTTAGGCGCGCCATAGACCCGCGCCGGCGCGTAGAGCAGGACCCCGTCGTAACCCCAGTTCCGCTCGCCCGGGAAATCGGCTACCGGCATGATCTCGATCGCGTTCACGCCGAGCGCGACGAGATGATCCAGCTTCTCGATCGCCGCGCGAAATGTCCCCGCCGGAGTGAATGCCCCAATGTGCAGCTCGTAAATCACCAGTTCGGCCAGCGGCGGCGCGACCCAGCCTTCATCGCTCCAGGTGAAATCGCGCGGATCGATCACCTGCGCGGCGCCGTGGACACCGTCCGGGTTAAAACGCGAAGCGGGATCGGGCCAGTCGTTTCCGTCAAACCGGTATTTGTAGCGATCGCCGGCGCGACCTTCCGGATCGAGCGCGCTCCGATAGCCGCCTTTCTCTTCGCCTAACGACAACTCCCGCTTGACGCTTCCGTCCGCGCTCGAGACCGCGACCGACACTTTCTTGCCCGGTGCCCAGGTGCGATAGCGCACCCCGCCCCTCGGCAGGAGGTCGGCGCCTTGGGAGCGAGGAGAGAGATTCATTTGCATTGTCGCACGAAACGGACTGTCATCCGGAAACGGCCACCGCCATTAACCCAGCCGTAAGGAAAAAGACGCTATTGTTATTCATGAAGAAACCTGAAGCACGCGGCCCGAGTCCATCGGAAAAAGCACGGAAAGCGCTTGGCCAAAAATTAAACCGACCGCCGAAGCCGCCGCCCACACCCGACAACCTCCCGCCGCCGCGCCGCTCGCCGCCGAGCCGCCCGGTGAAAGAGGAATGAGCACCCAATGATCGAAGACCCGTCAATCGCCGCCGCGCTCGAGCCGATGGCGCGCGTCATCGCGCGATCCCTGGCCGTCCGTCCCGAGCACTTTATCACGCATCCCTCCGAGCTGAAACTTTTCCACGCCGTGAATGACGAGACTCTGCGCCGCTTCGCGCATGAGCACGGCTGGCGCGTCGTGCGTCGAATCGGCGGCCGCCAGATCGAGTTCTATAACGACGCTTATGAGCGGGTCGAACGGGTCCGCACCGGCCACTCGCGCCCGGAAGACGAGCGCTTCGAATAGGGGCGGCCCACGGCCGGCCCGTCCTGCGGGTTACATCCTCGGGTGCGGTTTTCCTCGCCGCGAGCCGAGGAGCGAGACCGAGCCCAGGCTTCGTCCAACCCGCCGTCTCCCCTGCTTTCGGCCGTGCCAGACAGCTCGTCCGATCCAGCTCCTCCCGGAACATGATCGCCGCCGCGTAAACGTCCACCTCCGGCACGACGCGGTAATAAAATGCTTTGATCCGACTCCGGCCGCTGACATCCACCCAAGTGACCAGGTAGCACGAACGACTCGCCAGGCGAGAAACGCCGATGACCGGCTCCGAAAGCCCGAGTGCCCGCAGCACTTTGGGCGGGATGGTGTTCTTGCGGACCGGTGGCGCCTCCTCCGCGCAGCAGCTCATCCCGCAGCTCCCTCGCGGCCTTCAGGCTCTCCTCACCGTGCCCGTGAAGAGTGTGGTGAGAAGCTTGCCACAGCCGGTCGGCTTTTGTATTACATCACCCCGTGCCCCTTGATAGCCTGAAAACGGACCTCTCAGAATTCGTCGCCTTCGCCCGCACTCTTCGTGGCGACGAGAAGAGCGAGGCCCAAATCTTCCTCGACCATTTCTTCCGCGCTCTCGGTCACGCCGGAGCGATTGAAACCGGCGCCATCTTCGAGTTCCGGGTCGCGAAGAAGCCCGGCTCTGCGCAGCTGGGACTGGTCGTCGGCGGCAATGGCGACTCGGGTCCCAAGGCAAAAGGCAGCAAGAAATTCGCTGACCTCCTCTGGCCAGACCGCGTCCTGATCGAGATGAAATCGCGCGGCGTGAACCTCGAGAAGCACTACGACCTAGCCTTCGATTACTGGACTCACATCGTCCCGAAGCGCCCGCCCTACGTTGTCCTCTGCAACTTCGACGAGTTCTGGGTTTACGACTTCCTGATGGAAGCCGATCCGCGCTCATGATAAAGAACACCATGCCCGGACGAGCGACGCTAGGAAAAGAGAACAAGCCGCCTTCTTCTCGCGCGACTGGGACTGGCGTTGCCGCTGCGGAGATTGCCCTCAAAGCACACGCGCTTTGCGATGCCGAGACCATGGCGGGCGCCGACAACGGTGCAGAGACTCTGCGAGAAATCTCATATGCCATCAATCTCACGGAAGCGCCCGAAGATGCCGTCTGCAGCCTCATTCATTGACCTGATGCGATATTGTGAGGAGGAGAAAATCGACTGGACTGAAGATGTCATGTCACGGGCCCTGAGACGTTTCGCAACTGAGCAAAGGCAGCCAATTCATAGATGAAAATTCTGCAATGCGGCGAAGTTGAGCAACCGCTGCTTGAGGTGTGGTGTAGGTCGGCTGGCGATGAAAGAACCGAAAGCTCGCCTTACGTCGATCCGTCGATGCGCCCGGGTCGGGATGAGGCGAGCGCCTAAGAACTGATGCGAGGCTTTGTTCCCACGCCGGCCGCGATCGTTGATCTAATGGTGGCCAAGCTCTTCGCGGCAAATCTGCCGTCGAAAGCGAGCCGGTTGCTCGACCCGGGTTGCGGCCTTGGGGTGCTCATCGTAGGAGTTCTCCGCTGGTGTGAGCAAAATAACCAACCGGTGCCGAAAATTGTTGGATACGAGACTGAGCCCGATCGTCGACGGCAAGCCGCCTCTCGCTTCCGTGACCTCCCTGAGGTCGAGATCCTAGAAAAAGACTTTCTCGGCGAGTGCCTCGGACCGTTTGACTACATAATCGGAAATCCGCCTTACGTGCCGATTACAGCGCTCTCTGAGGAGGAGAAGGCGGAGTTTCGGCGACGTTTCCTCTCCGCAAGAGGGCGATTTGATTTGTATCTTTTGTTTTTTGAGCAGGCGCTCCGGCTGCTCACACCCTCTGGCAGATTAGTGTTTATCACCCCGGAAAAATTCCTCTACGTGAACACGGCTGAACCGCTCCGGCGGCTTCTCGCGACCCATCGGGTCCGAGAGATTGACTTCGTCAGCGAAGAAACGTTCGGCTGTCTCGTCACTTATCCGACGATTACGACGGTCGATGGAATGGCTACCGGTAGGGGCCTCACCGCAGCGGTTCTGAGGGACAGGCGCCGACGGAATCTTGTTTTTCCGAAGGATGGCTCCTCTCTCCAGCCCCTTTTCCATGGTGAGTCGACAGTTGAAGAAGACACAGGGCTTACTCTTGGAGATATCTGCCTGCGAGTGAGCTGCGGAGTCGCCACTGGGCTGGATTCGGTCTTCGTCCAAAAGACGAAAGGCCTGGAACCTGGATTAACTCCCTTTGCCTTTCCTACGTTGGCTGGGCGCGAGCTGTCCCGGGATGGTTCGAGCCTGAAGTCCCGCGAGTCCATGCTCGTTCCTTACGATCGCCAGGGGCGCCTGCTCCCCCTCGAATCTCTCGACGCGCTTGGCTCTTACCTGTCGCGCAGGCCGGTGCGTGCGAGACTGGAGATGCGAACCTGCGCCCGTCGAAAACCTTGGTACGCCTTCCACGATTCCGCCCCGCTTCCCGACATCTTGCGCCCCAAGTTGCTTTGCAAAGACATCACGGCAGAACCTCATTTTTGGACCGATCGCGCGGGCTCGATCGTGCCGCGCCATTCCGTTTATTACATCGTGCCGCGCGATTCCTCGAAACTCGACGAGTTAGAAGACTATCTCAACGGGGCGAAGGCTGCGGCGTGGCTAAGGGCAAATTGTCAGCATGCAGCCAATGATTTCCTCAGATTGCAAAGTTCTGTTCTAAAACGTCTGCCTTTACCTCTCTCGTTTGCGGATACCGACCCGGTCGAAAGCTCCGACACCGACGGGAACTTGTCTCTCAGTTTACAGTCGGTTCGATGAGCACTCCGTTCGATGAAGTCATCGCGCGGATCGCCAGTTTCGGCTATCACAATCATCGGCTGGAAGAACACTCCGACCTAGTCAGCACCGGTATCTTTGCTGACTTGGTAAATCATTGCGCCGTCCTTCGCGCGGACGTGGAGGGCGGAGTCGTGAAGGAATGGTTGAACGTGCGCGCACCCGGAGCGCGCGAACGAAAGATAGACCTTTTCATCGGCGAACCTCAGGCAGAACTCGGCAAGCCAAACATCGAACGTCTTCGGGTCTGCGTGGAAAACAAGTCGGTCATCACAGCTCACCGCAACCGAGATGCGCGCTTCGACGACTTAAACGAGACCATGCAAGTAGTGCACGGCGTTAAGCAAGAGGCTGTGATCGTCGCCACGATTCTCGTCGGTGTTGCTCGGGATGTTCTTAACATTCCCGACCAGGTGAAGAAGTTATACAAGGGAAAACTGACTGGGTTTAAGAAATCGGTCTTACCTCGTCTTTCCAGCGGAGACCGATCACTCTGGAAACAATTCGCCTGGGCGATCAGTCATAATAAAGGAAACGATGCCGCCCGCACTGTAGCCAAATTTCGCATGCTTCCCACGCGACCGCCCGGGCATACCCATGTGCAAGGCTACGACTACGTGCTCATCGTTCCCGTGCACATCGACAATGTGAATCCGCCCCGCGTCGCCTTCGATAACGACCTCGGGATAGACGTTGAGTTCGACTACGCCCAGATGATCGAATCGATCTGCAAGGCCTACACTGCACGATGGCACCTCTAGGAATGGACTCTTCCAATCAGGCCATGCACGCCGATCGAAAATCAGAAATCGAAAATGCGGCCGGCGGCGTCTGTGGCAGTCCCGGGGTCTAGCTTAAAAGCCCTCCCAATGAACCAGCATCTTGACCTCAGACAGCAGGGACATCGGGAGTGCCGCGCACATACTCGTGATGAGCGCGACGAAACTGATCAGCACGGCCTTTGCCGTACGATGATATCGGTGCTCGATGACCTGCCGATCCGCCCGGTCGGAGAGTGGGCTTACGACAAGATTTATCGGCTGGTCCAGTATTTCGGAATCTTTGCGGGATGGGATGAAGAATCAGTGGGCCGCGCTGAATTATGTCGAGATTGGTTGTGGTCCAGGCCGTTGTCTCGTCCGCGATGATTGCTCGGAAATCGATGGAACTGCGCTGGCGATCATTCGCAATCCCCACTTCTCTTCGTTGCAAAAGGCAATCTTCATCGACGCCAGCCCTCGCGTGGCGGAGATTTTGAATACCCGCATCAAAGGGCTGGAGGCGGCGCTATTGCCATAGCGGTCGTCGGCGATTACGCGGATGGGTCCGGTCTTTGCGGCATTCTCAAGGACTTGCCCGAGCGATCTCTCAACTTCGTTTTCATCGATCCGACCGAGTGTGACATTCCATTCGCGACGATCGAGCAGATCGTCCGCCAACTGAAGAATGCAGACCTTCTCGTGAACGTGGCTTTCGGCACGGACGCGAATCGAAACCTAGTCCCGGCCATTCTTTCGCCCAGTCATGCGCGGGTTCGCGCCAAATACGAACGCTTCCTCGGAACGCCCGGGTTTTGCGAGCAGCCCGAGGTGGTGGAACTCGCGAAGCTCGACGATCATAACGCTCTCCGGCGCAAGTTTGCCGAAACCTAACAAGGAACGCCTCGCGAAAATCGGGAACGTTCACACGGATATCCAGCCGGTCCGGCACTACTATCACCTCCTGTTTGCGTCGCGGAGTGAGAAGGGTCTTGAGTTCTGGCGGAAATTCTGTCGGATCGCACCCAACAACCAGCGACAGTTACTTTAAGAAACCAAATGGCTGATCACTCACACATCGAATGGACGGAGGCGACATGGAATCCGGTGACGGGTTGCACGAAGATCAGCGCCGGCTGCAAGAATTGCTACGCGGAGCGGCTGGCGTTGCGCTTGCAGGCGATGGGGAATCATCGTTATCGGCGGGGGTTTCGCGTGACCTTGCATGAGGACGTGATCGATCTGCCGCGCACCTGGAAGAAGCCGCGTCGCATCTTCGTGAACTCGATGAGCGATTTGTTTCATCCGGACGTGCCGCTTTGGTTCATCCAACGGGTTTTCAAAACGATGGAGGAAACTTCTCAGCATTCCTTTCAGGTGTTGACGAAGCGGAGCGACCGGGTGGGCAAGCTGGCCGCGAAACTACCCTGGCCGAAGAATGTCTGGATGGGCGTGAGCGTGGAAGATAGCCGCGTCTTCCATCGCATCGATGACCTGCGCGAAGTGCCCGCGGCGATCCGCTTCCTCTCCTGCGAGCCGCTCATTGGCTCGCTGGCCGGGATCGATCTGCGGGACATCCATTGGGTGATCGTCGGCGGTGAGTCCGGGCCGCATTCGCGGTCGATGGATGTGCAGTGGGTGCGGGAAATCTTTCAGGCCTGTCGCAAGCAGAAGGTGCCGTTCTTTTTCAAGCAGTGGGGCGGCACGCGAAAAGATCTCACCGGCCGAGAGCTCGGCGGCCGCACTTACGACGAGATGCCCAAGGCGGCTTAAGCTTGAGCGATCAATCTGCCCGCTCGTGACAAGATCACCCCAGCAATCTATTCTTCTGTCATGAGCACCGTGACGGAGATCATCGAAGCCGTGAAACAGCTGGACGAAAGGGCCAAAGGGGAATTCCTGGAGCAACTCGCGGAGATTGATTTCGAGGACGCGTGGGATCGCCAGATCGAAGCAGACGCCAAGGCCGGACGGCTCGACTCTCTTTGGCAAGAGGCGCTGGAGGACATCAAGGCCGGCCGGGTAAAACCGCTCGATGAAGTCCTCGGCGACTCCTAGTTTCTGGCAAGCTCACGCTGCGCTGCCGTGAGATGTTCAGCGCCAGGCACGGAAGGCTTGGCGCCTGTGGCAACGAAACCCGCGGCATTCTTCTCTGCGCTTTGAGAAAAAGGGAATGTACTGGGCAGTCCGGATCTCGCGCGGCTGGCGGGCTGTCGGCCGCGTCCACGAGGGAACTTTGTATTGGTTCTGGATTGGTCCACATGATGAGTACGAGCCCATCCTGGTCCGTCGGTAACGACCCGTCTTGCAGAAATCTGTTATTGTTCGCGATCCATAGAATATGAAGCTCACCTACGACCCGCGTTACAACGTCGCCTATCTCAGTTTTCAAGAGAAGGTCGCGCAGGTGGAGACGATCCGGCTAAGCGAATCGCTTAACGTCGACATCGGGCCGGACGGCAGCGTTTACGGTGTCGAGCTTCTGAATGCGAATGAGCAACTTCGTGGCGATAACGGCGGCAACTTTGTCGTCGTCAACGAAATGACAGGCGACACCCGCGAGATTTCGCTCGGCGTGTAGGGCGGATTCGCTTCGGGCCCAAAAAAATCAGCACCTACGACGCATACGCGCTTTCGGTGCTTCGGATTGAAGATGCGAAAATCTCGTTAGCCCGCAAGCCAATAGCTTCTGAGGTATGGCCGATCACTCACACATCGAATGGACGGAGGCGACGTGGAATCCGGTGACGGGTTGCACGAAGATCAGCGCCGGCTGCAAGAATTGATACGCGGAGCGGCTGGCGTTGCGCTTGCAGGCGATGGGGAATCATCGTTATCGGCGGGGGTTTCGCGTCACCTTGCATGAGGACGTGATCGATCTGCCGCGCATCTGGGAGAAGCCGCGGCGCATCTTCATGAATTCGATGAGCGATTTGTTTCATCCGGACGTGCCGCTGCGGAGCGATCGGATGCGGGAGCTGGCCGCGAAGCTGACGTGGCCGAAGAATGTCTGGATGGGGGTGTGCGTGGAAGACCGCCGCGTCTTCCATCGCATCGATGACCTGCGCGAAGTGCCCGCGGCCATCCGCTTCCTCTCTCGCGAGCCGCTCATTGGCTCGGTTGCCGGCATGGATCTGCGGGGGATTCACTGAGGAGCGATTGGGGTCAGCTTCAGAATCTCGTGCGATGGTGCTTTCTGCCAGAGTCCCTTCGTGGAATTCGTGGTGATATCGAGCCGCTCGCTGCCTACCACGAGCAGGAGCAGGATTAGGAGGGGGAGGGGGCGCTGAAGAAAGCGGTCAGGGGGCTTGTCGGGGAGGCGGTGGTGCGGCTTTCGGCGAGGCCGATCTCGCGGGCGTCGCGGCCGGCTTCGACGGCGCGGCGGAAGGCGTTCGCCATTCGCACCGGGTCGGAGGCGATGGCGATGGCGGTGTTGATCAAGACGGCGTCGGCGCCCATCTCGAGAGCTTCGGCGGCTTGGCTCGGGGCGCCGAGGCCGGCGTCGACCACGACGGGGACGGTGGCTTGTTCGATGATGATCTCGATCTGGGCCCGGGTCTCGATGCCGCGGTTGCTCCCGATCGGCGAGCCGAGGGGCATGACGGTGGCGGTGCCGATGTCCTGGAGGCGCTTGGCCAGGACGGGGTCGGCGTTGATGTAGGGCAGGACGGTGAAGCCTTCGGCGACTAGGATCCTGGCCGCGGCGAAGGTCTCGACCGGGTCGGGGAGGAGGTAGCGTGGGTCGGGGTGGATCTCGAGTTTGACCCAACTGGGCAGTCCGGCGCTAACGGCGAGCCGGGCGAGGCGGACGGCTTCGTCGGCGTTGCGGGCGCCGCTGGTGTTGGGGAGGAGGAGGTAGCGCTCGGGGTCGATGAAATCGAGGATGTTGGCGAAGGGGTCGCTCTTCCCGGAGAGATCGGCGCGGCGCAGGGCGACCGTGACGAGCTCGGTGCCGCTGGCGGCGAGGGCGTCGCGCATCAGCTCGTTGGAGGCGAACTTGCCGGTGCCGACGAGGAGGCGGGAGCTGAACTCGCGACCGGCGATGATGAGCTTGGAGGGCTTGTCGGACATCGCGCTAACTTACAATGGGCAACGCGTCGTTGTCATCCGGTTCTGATGTAGAAGGCGGAACGGGCGATGCGAGGTTCCGGGGAGCGCACGCGCCTCGCGTGCCGGTTGCGGCGTCCCGCCGCGACCATTGCAGGTTGCCTCTGGGACTGGAGGGGAAAAAAGTTCGCAATGGCGAGGGCGCCATTGCCAGCACGCGAGGCGCGTGCGCTCCCCGGAGGTCTCCGCGACCGGTTGCGCTTTGACGATATGAAATTGTGAGGCGGACTTTGGGGTCAAGTCCATTAAGGTCAGGTCGTGACGGGATTCGATCTGCGGCTGGGCGATTGCGTGGCGGGAATGGCGGAGCTGCCGGCGGCTTCGATCGATCTCGTGGTCACTTCGCCGCCCTACAATCTCGGGATTCGCTATGGCAAATATATCGATAGCGGCGGCCGGGAAGCGTATCTCGACTGGTGCGAGGAGTGGGCGGCGCAGGTGCGGCGGCTGCTCCGGCCAGACGGCTCGCTTTTTCTCAATGTCGGGGCGGCGCCGTCGAACCCGCTTCTCCCGCACGAGCTGGTCTTGCGGTTGCGGAAGTTTTTCGTGCTGCAAAACACGATTCACTGGGTGAAGTCGATCGCGTTGCCTAACGACAGCGGCGAAGAGATTTCGCGCGGGCATTTCAAGCCGATCAATTCGCCGCGTTACCTGAATGATTGTCACGAATACGTCTTCCACCTCACGCCTAACGGGACGACGCCGCTCGATCGGCTCGCGCTGGGGGTTCCGTATCAGGACAAGAGCAACATCGCGCGCTGGGGGCATACCGGCGGGCAGGACCGGCGTTGTCGCGGGAATACGTGGTTTGTTCCGTATGAGACGATCCAGCGTCGAGCGAAAGAGCGCCCGCATCCGGCGACCTTTCCGGTGCAGCTGGCGGTGAATTGCATCCGGTTGCACGGCCTAACGAGGGTGGGGCGAATGCTGGATCCCTTTCTCGGGATCGGAAATTCCGCGGTCGCGGCACAGCGTTGCGGCCTAACGAGCTTCGTCGGGTTTGAGATCGATGAGGAATATCTGCGCGAGGCAGAGCGGAGGCTCGGGTAGCGCACGCGTCTCGCGTGCTGGTCGCGGTGTCTCGCCGCGACAGGCTTTTGCTGAAGGACGGCTTTCCCGCAAAGATGGGCTTTCCGGTGGCGGACGCAGGGTGGGAAGTTCGTGACGGCGGGACGCCGTCACCAGCACACGGGACGTGTGCGCTACCCAGGCGAAGATGCCGAGAATTTCTCGAGCGGCTTCACCAGGTTCCCGGGCAAGGGCCGCACCCGCTCGAAGATTCGCTCGGCCAGCGGCTTTGCGATCGGATAACCGGCGAAGATCATCTCGAGGCGCGCGTCGAGGTTATCGATGTAGCTGAGGGCGTGGGCCTCGGGCGTTTTCGGGAAGACGGGGGAGCCGAATTGCATCTCGCCGTGGTGCGAGGCGATGAGGTGGAGCAAATGCAGACGGCAATCCTCCATCGACGGCGTCATGTTTTTCCATTCCGGCGCGCGCTCGTCGGTCTCGATCTTGCGCCAGAGCGCGGTGACGAGGTCCAGCCCGAGTGCGATGTGGCCGACCAACTCACCGCGCTCGTCGAACGGCATGCTGAAGCCGCTTTCCGGCAAATAATTTTCCCAGAGCTTGCCGGAATCGTGGAAGAGAACGCCGGCCACGAGGAGGTCTAGATTGAGGCTGGGATAAAGCGGGGCGATCTGCGTGGCGACGCGCATCATCTGCGCGGTGTGCTCGACGAGGCCCCCGCGGCGGGCGTGATGGTAGGTGCGCGCGCCGGCGCTGTTACGGAAGCGCTCGCCGTATTGTGCGATGAACTCGGCGCACAGCGCGTAAAGGCGCGGATCGTGAATGGCGGCGGTGGTAGCGACGATGAATTCCCAGTCGGCCGCTTGTTTGGCGCGGAGCGCCGGCGGGCCCTGGAGTAGCGCGGAGGTTTCGTCGGGATTAAGAGGGCGCGTTTTCCAATTCCGGACGTCGAGTCCGTACTGCTGGTGTTGATAAAACTCACCGGTGATCTCTGCGAAATCGCCGCTCTGCATCGAATCGCAGGCGCGATAGCTGGGGTGATCGCTCCAGACGCGGAGGGTCATGCGATCGGCGGCGTCGGCCAGGGTGAGCTCGCAATAGGGTTTTTGTTCGCGGGTGAATTTTGCCGCGACCGTCTCGAGCTGCACGTGGACGAGCGCCTCGAGCGGGCCTTGGGCGACGGCCTGGCGGATTTCCTTGAGGGTCATCAGATTCATGGGGAAGGAAATTCGCACAGGTCACCCGGCATTGGACAGGGGAAACTCGGCGAATGTGGGAGGGGCCTTGGGTCCCCGATCTGCGCGGGGCGGATCGCCGCGCAAAGGCGGCTCCCACATTTACGGCCCCTGCGCCTAGCCTTGCCCGAAATAAAAGATGATCAGCAGCACGATCAGGATCGTGATGACGAGGAGGCTGACCTTGATCCAGCTCTTCGGATATTTCCCAGCGATCGTGCCGGTGAAGCCGTTGGCGACGATGCGAAAGGTGGTGCCGCTGTATTGGTAATTCAGGAGCCAGACCGGCAACAGGACGTGCTTGAATGTCTGCCCGCTGTAGTCGGCGACGACTTCGAGGTTGCGCTGCGTGTCGCCGGGAATTTGCCCGGCGCAAAGCTGGCGCAGCTTTGCCTCCATGATCTCGCGCGAGTTTGCCGCCGCGGCCACGAGGTCGATCTGATATTGCTCGACCACCCAGCCGGAAACGTAACCGGCGTCGTAGGGCGCGAGTTCCTTTGTCGGAAAAGGCTCGATGTGGCGCAGAAGATCGGGCGGGACGCCGCGTGAGGCGGGCACGAGTTCGTCGTCGAAGAAATGCTCGAGCGCGCCGCTGGCCGGTTCCCAGCGCGTGTGCTGAACCGGCGGGTCTGGGTTTGGCCATTCGAATCGCGGTAGCTTTCCGTGGTGTAGTAATAGAAACCGGCTTCCGCGGTCCATTGCGCGGCGACCTGCGCGTCGAAGGTCCAATAAGGCAGGTAAAGCCTGTGAATCGTATCGGTGAAGGCGCGGTGCTTGAAACGATTCGGCGCGAACCAGCGGCTGCGATACCACGCGTGGACGCGATCGCGCACGTCGCTTTCGGTCATCTTGAAAGGCAGGACGCTCTCTGGCCGGATCGGAGCCTTGATTTCATCGTAGGGGATAAGAGCCGGCGAGCCGCAGAAATCGCAATGCTGCGCGACGCGTTCCGGCTTGAAGACGGAGATTGCCTTGCAGCTCTGGCATTGCACCGAACGCGTCGCCATCTGCCAGCCGCGATCGCTCTCCGGAATGGCCCGCAGCGCGGTGACGAGATCGTGTTCCTGGACCGCGCCGGGCTGGCTGGCTGCGTCCGGTTGGAAAGGGGAAACGGTGCCGCAAAACGGGCAGACGAGCGCCTGTTTTGCGGGCGACCATTCCGCCGCGCCACCGCAGGCCGGACACGCGAACCGCTGCTGCGCGGTCAGTTCGGCCATATTAACTTTTCAGGAATTCGTTCAACGCCGCGCGCGTGGTCCGATAAGTGGAACCGATTTTTTTTCCCTTCAGGTCGCCGCTTTCCAAGCTTTGCATCACGTCGGCTTCACTTACGCCCAGCGCTTCCGCCGCCTGCGCAGGAGAGAGCAGTTCGGGCATGGCAGAGGCGTCGGCCGCGAGACCGCCGGGCGTGGCGGGGCTTCCGGAAGGCGCGGTCGATTGCATGCTGTTTTGCTGCTGCATGATCTGTTGCGCCATGGCGAGGCCGACCGCCATCTCGGTCGCGACTCCGCCGGCGCTGCCGCCTTTTTCCATCCCCTGCGCCATCTGGAATTTCACGTAGTCGTTCAGATTTCCGACCGCGGCCA
>JBBPZW010000047.1:0-8393 GCA_038198475.1 Chthoniobacterales bacterium
CACGAACTTCATCGACAAATCCTGATCGGTGCGCTCTGTGTGGCCGACGGCTTTTCCCTGCATTTTCCGCAGATCGGCGAAGCCGCTTTTCATTCCGTGCCAAATGAGCGGCAGCGAGCGCACCATGCTGATGATGCCGCCGGCAGCGACCGCCCCGGCACCGATGTAAAGAACGTAAGCCTCGCGAATGTCGTCCGGTGCCATCTGGCTGATCGGCATCGTGCCGGGCGCGAGAATCCCGGCCGCGCCTTCGCCGAAAAACTTGATCGCGGGAATGAGCACGAGGTAGGCGAGAACGCCGCCGCCGCACATGATCGAAGCGATCCGCGGCCCGATGATGTAACCCACACCTAACAATGCCGGATTGAGTTCGAGCGAGATCGAGCCTGATTTAAAAGGGGCGCCGAAAACCTTCTCAGGAACTTCCTTCCACGCCTTGAAGGCCTCCATCGCCGTGTAGTAAATGAAGCCAAGCCCGAAGCCGGCGAAGATTGTTTTGCCTCCGCCCGCATTCTCCTCCGGCGCCTCCTGGGTCTCGATCCCTTCGCGCGAAGCGGCCGCCTTCAGCACTTCGGCGCAGGCCGTGCCTTCCGGATATTTCAAAAGCCCATGCTGATCGACGATCAGCGCGCGCCGGAGCGGGATCATCATGAGAATGCCTAACAATCCGCCTAACGTCGCAACGAGCATAACGCGCGTAATCTCGAGATCGAACCCGAGAATCATGATCGCCGGCATCGTTACGCCGAGACCGAAAGCGATCGATTCGCCGGCCGAGCCCGCCGTCTGCACGATGTTGTTCTCGAGGATGGTGGCGTCGCGCATCCCCATCTTCGAGAAAAGCCGGAAGAGCGTGATCGAAATGACCGCCACCGGAATCGACGCGCTGACCGTGAGCCCAACCTTGAGGACAAGATAAAGCGACGACGCGCCGAAGATGACCCCGAGCAGAGTCCCCACAATCAGCGGGACAGGCGTCAGCTCGCGCATCCGCGTCGACGCTGAGATGTAAGGCTTGAAATTGGCCGCGAGCGGATTGTCCGGCTTATAGCCGACGATGTCCGGCATCTCGTTAGGCGGATTGCGCAGGTCGATTTCTGGCATGCGAAGAGAGTGTTCTGCCTAACGAGCTAAACGGCGCCCGAGCGCGCACCCATGCGCAGGACCCAGCGGTAAAGCGCGAACGCGATAATGACGAAAGCGAGCCCGCCGATGATGATGGCAGCGTTGTCGAATCCGGCTCCGACCAGTGCGAGCGGCGCGGCCACTCCCGAGAAAACAACGACCGCCGAGATGACCACTCCGATGATGCTTTCGCCAACGATCAACCCGGAGGCGAGGAGGACGCCGAGTTGTTTGGTTTTCTCCGGATCGGGATTGCGATTCGCGCGGCGCTCGAAGACCCAACCCACCACGGCACCGACCACGATCATGAGCGTGCTCGCCGTGGGCAAATAAATGCCGAGGCCGACCGCGAGCGGGGGGATGCGCATGTGTTGCGTCGTGCGCGAAAGAATTTCGTCGAGCAGAATGATACCGGCGCCAATTGCCGCGCCGATCGCGATCAGGCTCCAATCGATATTGCCCCCGATCACCCCTTGCGCGAGGGACGAGATCAGTCCCGCTTGCGGCGCAGGCAATGGGTTCGGACGCAACAACGCGCCCGGCGCGCCGACGAATCCGTAGGCTTGGTTCACCAGGTTGAGCACCGGCGGAATCACGAGCGCGCCGGCGAGCACGCCGATGATGAGCGCGACCTGTTGTTTCCAGGGCGTCGCATCGACGAGCTGTCCAGTCTTGAGATCCTGCAGGTTGTTGTTCGCGATCGAGGCGACGTTGAAGACGACCGCGGTGGTGAAGAGCGCGAAGGCCATTAAGGCCTTGGACGCGTCCGGCCCGACATACGGCTTCACGCCCACGACAAGGAGCAAAGCAGCGCCGATCACGACCAGGATGCCGATGCCGGAAAGCGGGCTGTTCGAGGAACCGATCAAGCCCGCCATGTAGCCGGTGACGGCGGAGACGAAGAAGCTCATCAAGACGACATAAAAGAGACCGCCGATGACGAGCGTGGTCAGGTGCGCGCCCAGTCCGCTTTGGTTACCGAAATAACCGAGCAGCCAGCCGATCGGCACCATGCAAACGAGGGTGATGATCGCGACGATGCCGATCGGAATGTCGCGCTCGGTAATAGGCAGCGTGTCCGCCTGGCCGGCTTTGCGCGCACGCGACGCGGCCATCGCGCCGGCAAGACCCTGCGCGACGGGCTTGACCAGTTTCAGCAACGTCCAGATCGCCGCGACACCGATGGTTCCCGCGCCGATGAAACGCACCTTGTGGCTCCACGTGCCGGCCGCAACCTGCGCGGCAGCGGTCGTGAGATCGCCGGCGATCGCGGAATAATACGGCACGCCCCAGCCCCAGCCGATCACAGCGCCAATCAGCATCGCGATGCCGACCGAGAGGCCGACCAAATTCCCGATCGCGAGCAGCGCGAAGGAAAGAGAGAAGTCGTAGCCGCTCACGGCGCCGCGCCGGCCGATCCGAAAAGTCTGCGCCACATCCGAACCGAAAAGATGTGTCGCCACGACGATCGCGAAGACCGCCGACACGATTGATCCCCACAGCACTGCGAGCAGGCCGGCCCGGCCATGTTCAATATCCGCCGCGTGCTCCTTATCGCCGCTGCTGCCGACCTTAAGCACTTCGGCGCAGGCGACACCTTCGGGATAGGGCAGGTCGGAGTTCGTGACCAGCGCGCGACGAAGCGGGATGGAGTACATCACGCCGAGGATTCCGCCCAGTGCGCAGATCGCGAAGGAGATCCAGAATGGGAAACCGGTCCACCACCCGATCATGATCAGCCCCGGCAGGACGAAGATGATCGCCGAGAGCGTGCCGGCGGCCGAGGCGATCGTCTGCACGATGTTGTTCTCCTGGACGGTGGCGTTTTTAAAGCTGCGCAGGATCGCCATCGAGATCACCGCCGCCGGGATCGAGGTCGAAAAGGTCAGACCGGCCTTGAGGCCGAAGTAAACGTTGGCCGCGGTGAAGACCAAAGTGATGAGGATCCCGATGATGATCCCGCGGATGGTAAGTTCCTTGCCCATATTCGTTAGGTTGTTGGCCGGGCGTCGATCCTCGGCATTTCGTTAGGCGGATTTCTTGGATCGATTTGCAGCATAAGCGATTTCCTTCTGGATTCGAAGAGGAGAGCGGGAACGGCGGCGCGTGGCAACAGCAAAAATGCCGCGCCGCTGCCATTACGGAGCCTCCAGGATGTAGCCCATCCCGCGCACGGTCCGAATGAGCTTGGTCGGGAAATTTCTCTCGACCTTCTTGCGTACGCGGCAGACGAGGACATCCACGACGTTGGTTTTCGGATCGAAACTGTAATCCCAGACGTGGCCGAGGATCATCGCCTTGCTCACGACGCGGCCGCGATTGCGGAGCAGATATTCGAGGAGGGAAAACTCCCGCGCGTGCAATTGCAGCTCCCGCCCTGCGCGCGTGACTCTGCGGCTCAGGAGATCGAGAGTGAGATCGCCCGCGCTCAGGGAGGCCGGCTCCGCCACACGCGATGAGCGGCGGACGAGCGCCTGCACCCGGGCCATGAGCTCGGCGATGGCAAAAGGCTTGGTCAGGTAATCGTCGGCGCCCATTTGCAGGCCTTTCACGCAATCGGCAACCGTCGTTTTCGCGCTCAAGATAACCACCGGCATACGATTCCCCTGCGCCCGCAGCTCGCGCACGAGGGAGAGTCCATCCAGCCGCGGGAGCGTGAGTGCGACCAGCGCGGCGGCGTAGGAATTGGCGCCGGCCATGACGAGGCCCTCTTCGCCATTATCGCAATGATCCACCGCGAAACCGGCCTCTTCGCAACCCTTGACGATGAAGGAGGCCAGCTTGCGATCGACTTCCACAACGAGCAGGCGCATGAGCTGGCAGAAGTTCCCTTACTTCTTCGCCACCGGCGAGCAAGATCGCCCGCCGCCTTGGGAGGAGCAGCGCCATCTCAAAGACAGCAACGAAATGACGCCGCCGGGATCCCCGCGGTGCTGCTCGCCAGGACGTTAAGCCCGATGTCCGCGCTCTATGTCTTGTTGCTCTACATCTTTCTGCAATCGCTCGACGGTTACGTCTTCACAATGAGCCGCGGCCTAACGAATCGCGATCGGCCGCGGCTAGGGCTTCACGAGACGGTAGGATGTGTGGAAAACGAGGGAACCGTTTTCGGTGCTGACAGTGAAGGTAAGATCGCCACCTTCTCTCCCCGACGGCGTCGCCTTGCCGACGATTTTGTGCGCTAATGCGATTCCCTCCGCCGAAGCCTGCCCGGTAAAAGCGGTCGCGCGACCACTGCGTATCCGGCGCAGCGCCGGCTCGGTGACCTTGATAAAGAGGCGGCCTTTCTCGCTCTTGAAGAAATAGGGGAAAACTTTCAGCCGATAATCACCGACGTACTTGTCACCCTGACGATGGAGTGTGCCCACGATCAGCTTCGCCGTGCCGCCGGCGAGGGAGCTGGAGCTGGTCGCGACGGAGAGATTCGAATCGCCCATTCCCGCAACCAGGGCCGGGCCAAAATCCGCTCCCGAACCGAGGAACAGGAGCAAAATCAGCGACGCACTCAGACGCCAACGCGGCGCGGGGTCGCCACATTTCGCAGCAACGGAGAAACGACTCATTTCAATGCATAACGCGGCTCCCATCCCCGCCGGTTGTGGCGCAGGCCTCGGAAAGCGAGTGCAGGTTCCGCGCGAGACGGCCGAAACCTTGCGCGCGCCGCTAGCCTAACGAGATTTTTTCTTCGTCTTGACCGCCTGCGCTTTCTTGTCGCTGAGCACGGGCCGCATCCGGGTGTTCTTCTTGGTCGAGCCGGCGACTTTGGTCTTCGGCCGGTTGGCGGAATCGGGCAGAGCGGTGCGGGCTTTGGCGGTCACGGTCATCTTCTTCTTTTTTGCGGGTATAAGTGTAAGAGAATCGCGCGCGGGCAGGTTTCTGAGCGGGTCGTTAGGGCCGCCCCTTTTCCTCGAACCCCTCGACGTCAATCAACGTGGAACGGCCGCCTTCCTCCTCTTTCCCGATGACGCTGAAGCTTCCATCCGTCTCGAGAACGACGGCCGCGGCTTGGTCCAAGTTGGCGAAGCCCTGATTGCGGAGCGCGGCGCGCACTTCTTCGTCGGTCACCCGCGTGCGACGCTGGGCTTCGGGCTGGAATTCACCGTGCCACAAAAGCAAAGTCGGTTTGGCCTTGACCAGATTTGAGACCGCCTGCGACCGGACCGACAGCCAGGTGACCACAAACTGGAGCAGGACAAGGATCACCAGAGCGGTGACGCCTTGCACAACGCTAGTTTGTTTCGAGAGCAGAATCGTGGCGAGGGTGGAGCCAAGGGCGATCGTGACTACGTAGTCGAAAGCGTTCCACTTTGAGAGGGTGCGCTTCCCGCAGATGCGCAGGAGGAGAATCAAGAGGACGTAGGCGACGCCGCCGGAGATGAGCGTCTTGAGAAGCGGATACCAGCCGTCGAAGAACATCCTGCTTTTGAATCGCCTTCGCTCTCGCAAACGCGTTTACCGATCGGGCAAGGAAAGGTCTGCAATCAGTCAGAGCCGTGGCCCCGTCGGGCAAACTAGCGGGGCGCGTTTCGCCGCGGGCCGGAAGCGGCGGCCTCAGAGCCGCCGTGGTTCTGAGCGGAGAAGGATATTGCCTGCCCGCGATTCCTGGTGCTTCTTCGAGAGGGCGCGGGGTGATGCCTTGACATCACCTACTCGCGATGCATGATGCCGGCAATGAGAACCACGCTGACTCTTGATCCCGAAGTCGCCGAGGTGCTTCGCCGCGAGGCGGCCCTCGGGAAGCGTTCTTTCAAGGAAATCGTCAACCACGCTTTGAAGCGCGGCCTCGGCCTTGAAACCGCTTCTGCGCACAAACGCTTCCGCATCAAAGCGCACTCCTCAAAGTTTTTGCCCGGCGTCGATCCTGGCCGTTTAAACCAAAGCGTCGATCAGTTGGAGGCCGGCGAATTCGTTCGCCGGCAACGCCGGAAGAGATGATCGTTCCCGACATCAACCTGCTGGTTTATGCTCACAACGCCGCTGCCCCGCAGCACGCTGCTGCGCGTAAATGGTGGGAATCCTGCCTCAACGGCAGGACGCCAGTCGGCCTTTCCTGGGTGGCGATGGCAGGGTTTCTGCGCCTCATGACTCACCCGCGCGTCCTGGAGCGACCGATGGCTGTGCCGACAGCCGTAGCGCAGGTCCGTGGCTGGCTCGACCAGACGCCGGCGCGCGTCATTCATCCGGGCGAGAAATTCGAGGGGATCTTCCTTGGCTATCTCGAGCAATTAGGCACGGCCGCGAATCTCACGACCGACGCACAGCTCGCCGCGCTCGCCTTCGAGCACCAGGCAGTGCTCTGCAGCAACGATGCCGACTTTTCTCGCTTTCGCGGGCTGCGCTGGACCAATCCGCTGGAATAACAATCATCGGCGTTTCAGAAGCTTGCTCGCCCGCTTCATGTCATCGCGAATGATGGGTCGCTGCGCTTTTGCAAAAGCCTGGACTTCCGGATCGGCCCGGAGCGCTCCGTTACTCAACTCCAGCCCAAAGAAGTGGAAATAATCGGTCTGCGCGATCAAATGCAGAAACTGTTCGTCCAGCGCACGGCCGCTCAACTTCTGCAACTGATTCACCTGCATCTGCTGGTGCGCGCCCGGTCGATCGGGCAGGACGAGGCGTGTCTTTTTCGCCAGCGCGCGCAGTTCTCCGTGCGCTTTGGTCCGCTGATCGAGGACGGCGCTCGCGAATTGTCTCACTGCCTTGTCCTCTCCACGATGCGCGACGATCGAAGCCAGCTCCATGTCGCGGAGCAGTCCCGGGGCAATCTCGTTGGCGAACGCTTTGTCGGTCTTGGAGACACCGGTGTATGAGATCCGTGAGTCGGCGGGTGCTCGCAGCGGAAACAAAGCTAATAGACAAAGAGCGGCACCTAGTGCCAGGCGGCCGGGATAGAACCCTGAGGCGATTTTCTTCTTCAAATCGAAAGAACGAGTTGGGGCGGATGTGCCTGCATAAGACTGATCGCGCGCGCCTGCGGCGTTGCGGGTCATGTTGTGAGTGGGGAGAGGAATCAACGCTCCGGCGACGACGCCGGACTATTTTCTCGATCACGCGACTCACCCGGGCTTTCTCTTCCGCTTCGGCCTTCCAACGCGGTTTGGTCGCGCCTGCCCTAGCCGCCGGGCCACCCGTCCTGTAAACGGACAACGGTTACCGGCCGAGCAGACACCTCATCGCTTCCCGAACCGTCCGCGATCAGGACACGCGGGTGGCGCGGAATTCAGTTTCCCGCTGGGATTGCCGAGCTGGTCGCGCGCGTTTTGCACGGCTCGCGCGGTCGCGTCGCATTGCGCCTGCTCGAGCCGGGCAATCAAGCCAGCTAGAGCGGCGTCCAGCTCCGTCGTCAGGACGTAATCGCCGAGGGCAGCGCGGTCGCTTCCTTGCCGGGATTTCGCGGTCTGCAGTCATCGCGGAGAACGTCGCGCCGTTCGCCTAACGAATCACCTGCAATTCCGTGTTCCTTCAGTTGCGCATAGAGCAGTTGGCAGTGAATTCCCAACCGGCGGTCGCTTCGCGCGGTTGCCACGCGCATCGATCGCCAAAGAAATCCGGAGCGATAGTTCTCAATCATCATCACGATGGGGTATCCCGAGGGAAAGAAGAAAATCGAAAATTCGATCGAAGGTAAAAAACGAATCGAGCGGCTTCTCCTGCTGGATGGTGAAGGTGCCGACATCGTCCGACAGGAGGCCATGGAAGGCAACGTGACGGCCGCCCAACTCCGCCTGACACCGTTGCAATTGTCGCTGCCGATCCGCCCGCAACGCCAGGGTCGCGTGCCCGCTGCCGATCGTGTGTTCCCAAAATGGGGGAGCGGTATGGTTTAATCAGACAGCCGGCAAAAAAAATCGGGCATGCGTTTCGTCCTTCCATTCATCGCTCCTCAGAGGAGTCGAGCGTAAGATATTCCGGCGCGGGGAAGCCACTCCTCGTTTAGCCGATTGTATGCAATATCGAGGATGCTCGCCTGCGTTCTTCGATTCCCTAAGCGCAATCAATCTTCATGGTCTTCGGCGAGGCTGACGCTTTCGTCCCAGTTAGCGGGTAGGTCACAGTGAGGCCGCGAACCTTTGCAAAGGGCGTCAGGGTGTGAACCTGGCGGCGAGTGCAAGTCATGATGTCCTCGACGTAAATTCCACGGACCGTCAAAGCATCGCCGATAAGTGAGCGATGACAGCGCCATGGCACTGCTTCTGCACACATGATTGCTACCCGTTCGTCGCTCGCGAGTTCGATCAAGCGATCAAGGCTTTCCGCGAATTCCGCCG
>JBBPZW010000048.1:0-6297 GCA_038198475.1 Chthoniobacterales bacterium
ATCAGACTCGCGCCCTCGATCCGCGCCATTTCGAATTCGAACGGCTCCCGCACATCGAGCAGGACGAAGGGCCGGCCTGCGCGCATCCGCTCGTCCAGTTCGCGCACTTGGATCTGCGCGACGGCCTGCGTTGGATCGGGCGCGCCGTGGCAGAACATTTCGTAATCGATCGGCTCGGTGATCGTCGGGTGATCGCCGCAAACCGGACATTCCGGATCGCGTTTCAGGTTAAACTCGCGAAATTTCATCTTCAGTGCATCGAAGTGGACCAGACGGCCGACGAGCGGTTCGCCGATCCCGAGAATCAGCTTGAGCGCCTCAGTCGCCTGCATCGTCCCGACAATTCCCGGGAGCACGCCGAGGACGCCGGCCTCCGCGCAACTAGGGACCGCGCCGGGCGGGGGCGGCTCAGGAAAAAGGCAGCGATAACACGGGCCGCCGAGGTGAGGCGCGAAGACGGTCGTCTGTCCATCGAAACGGAAGATCGAACCATAAACGTTAGGCTTGCGCGCGAAGACGGCGACATCATTGGAAAGGTATCGGGTCGCGAAATTATCCGTCCCGTCCACGATCAAATCGTAATCGCGCAAGATCTCTTCCGCGTTCCCGCTCTCGAAACGGCACGAGTGAAGGCGCACTTCGATCTCCGGATTCACATCGCGCAGGCGCTCGCGCGCCGATTCGGTTTTCGGGCGGCCGACGTCCTTCGCCCCATGGAGCAACTGGCGATGCAGGTTCGAAAGCGCGACCTGGTCGTCATCGACCAGCCCGATCGTGCCCACGCCCGCCGCTGCCAGGTAAAGCGCGGCTGGCGACCCGAGCCCGCCCGCGCCCAGGCAAAGGACGCGCGCCGCTTTCAGACGTTCCTGGCCGGCGACGCCGATCTCCGGCAACATGATGTGGCGGGAATAGCGCCGGCGTTCATCCTCGCTCAATCCGGTCGCCGACGTCTCGTTAGGCAAGGACGTCGCTATTTTTTGACCAGCTCCCATTTGATGCCCACGATCCGCTGATCCGCGAAACGCTTCAAGGATTTCGGGAAGACCAGATGAATCGCGCCTTTCCGTTTCGCGAGACCGACGGTGCCGAAATCCGAGCCGCTTTCCGAGCGCTGGATCGACATGACGCGGTTCTGCCGGACCTGGGACTGGAGGTGCCGATCCTTTTCTGGCGCCTGCCAGAGGGTATAAACCTGCGGCGGGCCGGCAGCCTCGACGACTGCGCTGAAGCGGCTCGACTTCACCTTGAGCAATTTCATGAGAGACGCATCGGGTCGCGTAAAAGAAAAGACCGCCAGAGGACCACGGCAAAGAGGATCAGACTACCGTTGCTGCATTCCTGCCCTGGCGGGGTTCGTTAGTCCTCAGTCCATAGCCCCTGACGGAGACCGAACTTCCCGCGAAGGCGGGCCGGGCGCAATCGGTTTCTCAGCCGCGTTGACACCCCGGAGCCGATCTGATTCGATGCCGGCGTGAAATCACTTCTCCTGCTGTGCCTGTTCGCGATCGGCGCGACTTCCTGCACGACGCTGTCGAACCGGCGCGACCTTTATAACCCGAGCGATGACGCCGGGCCCTACAACGCGATCCAGCAGAAAAAGACGGCGCCGGGGACGACGGCCGCGCCGGAAGGTCCGCCCACGCCTCAGCAGTAGCGCCTAACGAATCAAAGCCCGAGCAGATCGCGCTGCCATTGCACGAGCAGCGCCTGGCTCCGCGTCGGGTCGGCGGCGATGCCCTCGAGCGCGCTGCGCGCGGCGATGAAGGCAGGGTCGAGCGCGAGTTCCTTCGCGTGGTGATCGCGCCGCCGCCGCAGCTCTTCCACTTTCTTGTCGAATCCCGGCGTCCGCGTCCGGCTCAAGCGTGGCGGCCTTTGCGGCCAGGCGGATTCTGGCAAGGCCAGGGCTTCGCGCGCCGCCTCGAGAAAACCTTGCCGGCGTCGCTCCGACAAATGCCGGAAATCCGGCGTCTCTCCCGCGACGAATTGTTTCGCGGCTTCGATCATGGCGCTGTTTTGCAGGATGTGAAACGAAGGCCGGTCCGCTTGCCGCGCCTCGCGATCGCGCCAATGCCAAATGGCGCGCAGGACAGCGCCGGTTTGCGGCGGAAGGGTTCCGCTGCCGGTGATGCGCCAGGCTTCGTCCGGGTCGCGTTCCCGCGAAACGAGTGTCTGCTCGAGAGCCCGCTGGCAGGATTGGCGGAACCACTCCATGCGTCCGAGGGCCGTCATTTGCTCTTCCATTTTCGCTGCGAGCGGGATGAGAAAGTGGGTGTCGTTTTTCGCATACTCGGCCATCGCCTGCGGGAGTGGGCGGCGTGCCCAGTTCGCCTTCTGCGAGCCCTTAGCCAGGGGCACATCGAAATATTGCTGCACGAGTGCGGCGAGACTGAATTCCCTCAGACCGAGCATGCGGGCCGCGATCACGGTGTCGAAAACCTGGCTGACCGGGAATTCGAACGTGCGCCGGAGCAGGCGCAGATCGAAATCCATCCCTTGCAGAATGATCTCGCGCTCGGCGAGCGCGGTGCAGAGCGGCTGGAGATCGAGCTGGGCGAGGGGATCAACGAGAATATCCTGGCCGTCGAAAGTGAGCTGGATCAGGCACAACTTTTCGAAATAGCAGTGCAGACTGTCGGCCTCGGTATCGACCGCGACGCGATTGAAGCGGCGGAGGCTGGGAAGGATTTCCGTGAGTTGTGAATCGGACGCAATCACCGGAGACCTGCGAGCAAAAGTTCAGCGTTCGTTTTCGTCGCGTGCAGATTTTTGATCAACTGCTCCATCGCTTCGAGTGGCGGAAGGGCGGCCATCGCCTTCCGCAACAACTGCACGCGGGCCCACTCCTCGGGATGATAAAGCAGGTCTTCGCGCCGGGTGCCAGACTGCAAAATGTGGATCGCAGGATAGAGGCGTTTCTCGACCAGCGAGCGGTCGAGATGTAGTTCCATGTTCCCGGTGCCCTTGAACTCTTCGAAAATCACTTCGTCCATCCGGCTGCCGGTCTCGATCAGGCAGGTCGCGAGAATCGTTAAGCTGCCGCCTTCTTCGACGTTGCGGGCTGCGGCGAAAAATCGTTTCGGTTTGAGCAAGGCTTTCGCTTCCACGCCGCCCGACATGGTGCGGCCCTTGCCTTTGACGAGCGAATTATATCCGCGCGCCAGCCGCGTAATGCTGTCGAGCAGGAGGACGACATCCTTCTTTTGCTCGACGAGGCGCTTCGCCCGCTCGCTTACCAGCTCCGCGACCTGGACGTGGCGGGTCGGCGGTTCGTCAAAGGTCGAGCTGTAAATCTGGCAATCCACCTCGCGCTGCAGATCGGTCACTTCCTCCGGCCGCTCGTCGACGAGCAGGATGATGAGCACGATGTCGGGATGATTCTTGCGGATCGCCTTGGCGATCTGCTTGAGGAGGATCGTTTTGCCGACCCGCGGCGGAGCGACGATCAAGCCGCGCTGGCCACGCCCGAGCGGCGTGAGCAAATCGACCGCGCGCACGCAGGCGGAATCCGCGGAATTGTTCTCCAGCATGATCCGGCCCTCCGGGTAGAGCGGCGTCAGATTGTCGAACGCGGTCGGCACTTTCCATTGGTCGGTCGGCTGATCTTCGATCGAGATCACGTGATCGAGCATGAGCGTTTTCTCGCGATCGCGCGGGAGGCGAACCGTCCCATTCAAAGACTGCCCAGGCCGGAGGCCGAAGTGGCGAATAAGATGATGCGGCACGCCGATGTCTTCCGGGAGGGGAAGAAAATTGAGGCGGGGAGAGCGCAGCATCGCCGGACTCTCATGCGGTAACTCCAGGAAGCCGCTCGTTCGGACGACATGGCCGCGCGAGATGAGGTGGCGCATGAGATCGACCAGCAACTGGTGCCGCGTCCGGCCAGGATTGGGATGGAGTTGGTAGCGGGAAAATAATTCTTGCAAGGCCGGCGGACTGAGATCCTGGAGAACCGGCAAGTCGAACACTTCCGGTGCGGGCTCGTTAGGGGCAGGCGCCGGTTCGGCGGAAGCAGAAACGTCGTCGGGGGCGGTAAGAGTCTGGTCGTCCATTGTATCTAGTTCCAGAATCGCGCCAGCATTTCGGCCTGCGCTTCCAGGACGGAGAGCGGCCCGTTATTCCAGATCAGGTGATCGGCCTGGGCGATTTTTTGTGGGAGCGGCATTTGCGATTGAATCATGGCGAGAGCGGCGGCGGAATCGAGTTGAGCGCGAGCCATCAGGCGATGCTGCTGGATGGCATGGGAACAGGCGACGACCACGACGCGGTCGCATAAAAATTCACCTTCGGTTTCATAGAGAAGTGGGATATCGGCCAGGAAAAGGTGGCCGGACTGGCGGCTTTCCTCCGCCGCAGTGGACCACTGCCGGCGGATGCGCGGATGGAGGATTTGCTCGAGCGCGCGCTTCTTTTCCGAGTCGGCGAATACTATCGCTCGAAGTGCGGCGCGATTCAACACGCCGCCCGCAGAAAAAATCGTGTCGCCGAATTCCTCGCGCAGAAGGCGGCGAACCTCCGGGTCGTTATCCGTTAGTCCGCGGACGGCGTGGTCGGCATCGAAAAGCGGTGCGCCCGTCAGATCGCGCAAGAGCCGAGAGAAAGTCGATTTGCCAGTGGAGATGCCACCGGTGATGCCGATGACGATGCAAGGTTTGGGCATGAAGAACTGAGCCGCTTGTATCGGAAAGCGGCTGGCGGCGCAATCCCGGCGCGAAGAGAAAAAAAAGAGAAAATCGGGGGGCCCAGGGAAGAATATTTCGAAGACGGCCCTTTCGAGCGACGGCCCGACGCCCCACAGGCGGGAATTCTCGCCAGAAGATCGTGGCCTAACGACTGCCGGCCGCGGCCCGATTTCCTTCTTTGGCCGCTTCGGCTTCGCTCATGTATTTGCCCTTCTTCGTGCGACCGTAATAGCGCGAGCCTTCTTTGTGATAGACATGGGTTGCCTCGTTGACCCAGACGAGGCCACCGCCGCCGCCTGGGATCGGCGAAGCCAGCGCGGGCGGCATTGGCTCACTCGCCTCGGCCGGCGTCGCCGCGACGCGCGGAATTGGTGTGGGAGTCGGTTTGTTAAAGAAGCGCCCGAGCATGTTTGGCCTCGGCGTTACGGTCGCGACCGGAGCCGGAGGGGTCGATTCCCCGGCGACGGCGGAGGGCTGGGTCGGAACGGTGGCCGGCCCGCCGGATTTCTTCCGGCTGGTCTTGGCACGAGAACTGGCCGGACTCTCCATGGGACTGGCGGCGGTCTTCTCTGTCGCAGTCGCGGCCTCCTTTTCCTTGCGACTGCGGCTGCCTTTGGCGGGCGATGCGGCCGGGCTCTCCGCTGGGCTGGCCGCCGTCGCCTCGGTCTTTGTCATCTTCTCCTTATGCTTTCGAGTCCGGGTTGGTGTCGGAGATTCCATCGCCGCCTCGGTTGCAGGCGCAGGGGAAGCTTCCTTCCGGTGGCTGCGATGTTTTGCCGGAGAGGCCGATGCGCTCGGAGTCTCGCCAGGCGCGGGAGCTTGGGCGAGAACGAACGAAGCGCTGGCGACGATCGCCAGAACGATCGCAGGAAAGAGTTTACGATGCATGATACCGAAGGGTAGGAGCCGGCCCAACAAAGTCAACCGCTCGCAGAACTGCCGCCGGCGCGGCTTGGGAAGACCGCCCTACTTTTTGTAATACGGAACCTGCGGCAGAACCGGTTGCTCGATTTGGCTGACCGTCTCGGTCTCCTCTTCCTCTTCCGTCGAATTGATCGGCTGACCGGCCGGGTTCACCAGGCGCGCGGTCACGAAAATGACCAGGTTGCGCTTGATGTGCTGTTCAGTGTTCGTCCGGAAAAGCCGGCCGACGACCGGGATGTCGCCAATGATCGGAGTGCGATCCTCGGTCTTCTGCACATCCTCGCGCATGAGGCCGCCAAGGACGACAGTCTGGCCGTCCCAGACGCTCACGCTGGTCGTGACTTTCCGGGAGTTGAAGATCGGCTGGTTGATGACGTTAGGCGTGAGGACGAAGCTCGACGAAATGCCGAGGGCGTTGACCGAGACGGATTGAATCGGGCTGCCGTAGTTGATGAAACCCTCAAACTCGACCACCTGCGGAACGAGATTGAGATCGATCGTGACTCCATCGGGACCGACGACGGGCTCGACCTCGAGTGTCACGCCGGTATTGCGGGTTTCGAATCCGGTCGGGGTCGTCGGCGTGACTGGGAACGCGCCGGAGGTGGCGCCGGTCAGGCCGTTTCCACCGCTCACGACCACGCCGGAGTCGGTCCGATCCGGAATTTTCGGTGGATCGAACTGCGTCGGGTAA
>JBBPZW010000049.1:0-15753 GCA_038198475.1 Chthoniobacterales bacterium
CAGCTTGCATGTGGTTCAAGTCAGCCACCCGCATGACCTCTGTCCCGGCAAATTGATTCGTCGCCACCACCCGCTCGCCAAGCTTGCTGTTGAGGACCGTCACGACGCCGTCGAGCGGCGAATAAATCGTCGTCTTTGAAAGTTGATCGCGTGCCTGGCTCGAGCTCGCCTTCGCCCCCTCGATACTGTGCAGGCCAGATTCGAACATCGATTTCGCGGCGTCGTAGGTGGTCTTTGCGGCCAGCATCTCCGTCTGCGAGATCAGCTTTTTGGCGTAAAGATCCTTCGCCTGTTTCAAGTCCTGCTCCGCCTTTTGCACCGCCGCCTGCTGCTGACCGCTGACCGATTCCGCGGTGCTGATCGCCGCCTGCTGCTGCTCGAGGAGCGCCTTATAAGAGTCCGGCCTTATTTTCATCAACAGCTCGCCCTTTTTCACTTCCTTCCCGTCCTCCATGGGCAATTCGATGATCTCGCCCGCCACTTCCGGCGAGATTTTTACCTCAGTTTCCGGCTGCACTTTGCCTGTCGCCGAGACCGTCTCGATGATCGGCCGGCGCGTCGCCTTTTCGGTCGTCACCGCGATCGGCTGCTCGCGCTTGCCCGAGATGATCGAGCTGATGATGAGGAGTAAAATAACCCCGAGCACGCCGAGCACGAGGTAAAGCTTGCGGCGCGACTTTCGTTTGCGGCGGACGGTTGGTGCGGGAGGTGCGGCTTGATGCATGACAGGTTCGCTGATGAGGAGAATTAACGGGTCTTTAGACCATTGCAAACTTTCGCGTTCAGCCACACCAGCGCGGATTTACGCGCGCGTGGCAGCCTCGTTCGCGTGGCGCGAATGGATTTGCGCGATCGCCCAGCGCGCATGTTCGGCGATTAATGAATCCGCATCGCGCGCCGCCGCGGTCAGTGCGGGCAGATCGTCTTCCGTCCCGACGTTCCCCAGTACCACGCAGACATTGCGCAGAAATCCGCGCCGCTTGATCCGCTTGATCGGCGAGCCGCGAAACAGCGTGCGGAACTGTTCGTCATCGAGCGCCAGGAAATCGCGCAGCGTCATCTGCGCGATCGAACGACGCGCCGCGAAAGCGCTCTCCCGCGACACCTGGGCGAAACGGTTCCACGGGCAGGCGTCGAGGCAATCATCGCAACCGTAAATCCGGTTGCCGATCAGCGGGCGTAATTCGAGCGGGATGCTCCCTTTTAGTTCGATCGTGAGGTAAGAAATGCAGCGCCGGGCATCGAGTTGATGAGGCGCCGTAATCGCCCCCGTCGGACAGGGGTCGATGCACCTGGTGCACGAACCGCAGCGCGCCACCTGCGGCGGATCAGGCGGTAGTTCGAGCGTGGTCAGGATCTCTCCGAGGAAGAACCACGTGCCTAACGAGCGGTTGAGCAGCATCGTGCTTTTACCGTGCCAGCCAATGCCGGCCTCGGCCGCGAAGTCGCGCTCCAGCACCGGTCCGGTATCGACATAGGTCTTCTGCACGCCACCCACCGTGGCGAGAAATGCCTCCAGTTCGCGCAGCTTCGCCAGCATGACTTCATGATAATCATCGCCCCAGGCATAGCGCGCGATCCGGCCGCGGGCCTCACTTCTGCCTCCTTCCTTCTGCCTTTCGCCTTGCCAATAGTTCATCGCCAGCACCACCACCGAGCGCGCGTCGGGTAGCACCATTTCCGGGTCGCAGCGCTTCTCCGCCCCGCGTGCGATCCAATCCATCTCGCCAGCCGAGCCGTCTGCGAGCCACTCGCGAAACTCGCCGGCATGCGGCGGCGTATTTGCGCGCGCGATCCGGCAATCGTCGAACCCGGCGGCCACGGCGCGCTGCACCAGCTCGGCTTTTATCTCAGGCAAGCCTGGCAATGGACTCCTCGATTTTTGCTGCGACCTGATCGTGCGAAAGCCCGGTCGTATCGATCGTGAAATCGGCCTCCGCTTCATAGAGCGGCGCGCGCGTGCGGAGCAGTTCTGCCACCGTCGCCGCCGGGTCCGCCGTCTGGAGCAGTGGGCGATCGGTGCGGCGTCCGAGCCGCTCCAGTAGTGTCGACATTTCCGCCGTCAGGCAAACCACTGTGCCCAATTCGTGCAGGCGAGTGGCGTTCTCCGGCCGCAGGATGGCGCCGCCACCAGTCACGATGATGGCCTTTTCCGAAGGATCCAGACCCGCCAGGATTGCGCTCTCTTCTGCCCGGAAACGATCCTGGCCGAGTCGCTCGAAAATTTCCGTGATCCGCATCTCCAGCGCGGCCGCAATCATTGCGTCGACGTCTCGGCGTGGCCAGCCCCGGCTTTGGGCGAGCCGGCGTCCTACGGAGGATTTGCCGGTGCCCATGAAGCCGATCAGGACAATCGATCGGTCAGCCGCACTCACGTGGGTAATATGCGACCGCTCCGCGGGAAAATAAACCCAGCACCCCGCCGCGACCAGATTGCAGGGCAGGCGCTCCGTCAGCCACCGGCGTCATCCGCGCAATCCGCGGTCCAAGGCCCTAACGAGGGTAAGTCCCGAGCGATTCAGTAGGACAAAGGAGCGACGGTGAGGAGGCTGCCTAACGAAGAGCCGGCGGTGAGGTTGGCCGCGGGCTGAGTCGGGGTTCGAGACGCCGCGCGCCATCCGGCATGTTGAACGCATCTCTGGTGTTGGACGCGTTTCCTGGCCGTGCCGATTTGTCATCGAGATCATCAATGACCCGCGTATGCCTGGAGCTGATTAAACAAGCGCACTCGGGGCAAGCGGCGGCGGAGTGATCGTTTACAGGTCGAGGCGCCGGTGATGAACGGTCGGACATTGGACTGGACAGAATTTGTTTTCTTTACAAGAGAATCATAATTCGCTATGAGACGGGCTGGCTGGGATTCACTACCGCTCCCAATTTTCACTCTAACAAAGAAGTTACACCTTCCCTATGTCTCATCACCATCTCCCTCGCCTTGTCACAGCTTTGACCCGGCGGAGCGCCCTTCTGCTTTTTCTCGGTGCCCTGGCTCTGATCGCGCGGCCGGGCCTGGCTGGTCCCTTTACCTTTAACGACACCGGCTATCTCGCCACGCCGCGCGCGACCCACACCGCCACTCTCCTGCCCAATGGCAGGGTCCTGGTGACCGGCGGCGCGGATGGCAGCAGCGCTTTCGCGAGCACGGAGATCTATGATCCCGCCACCGCATCCTGGACGACGGGGGCCGGCATGACGGTCGCGCGTTATCGTCACACCGCGACGTTACTCCCGGATGGGAGAGTGCTGATCGTGGCCGGCTCGGGTAACCGAACCGTTCTCGGATCAGCGGAACTCTACGATCCAGCGCCAGGCAACTTCACGGCGACCGGCAGCCTGGCGGAAGCGCGCTTTCTTCACACGGCGACCCTGCTTCAGGATGGCCGAGTGCTCGTCGTGGGCGGTTCCGCCGGCGGCGTGTCACTGGCGAGCGCGGAGATTTACGATCCGGCAACCGGCCACTGGACGCCCACGGGCAGCCTGACCTATGCCCGCTATCGTCACAGCGCGACTTTGCTCCAGGACGGCAAGGTGCTAGTCGAGGGCGGTTCCGGCAACACGGCCGAACTCTACGATCCGGCCACCGGCAGGTGGAGTGTGACGGGAAGCATGGCGACGGCGCGTTTCCGGCACACCGCGACGTTATTGACGAACGGACGCGTGCTGATCGCGGGTGGTTTGGACTTTGACCTGAACCTCCTTGCGAGTTCAGAACTTTACGATCCGGCGCTCGGCATTTTTACCGCTACCGGCAACCTCATGACGGCGCGCGCTCAACATACCGCGACGTTGACCCGAACGGCAAGGTGCTCGTGACGGGCGGGCAGGGCGGGCCGACCCCGACCACAGAATTTTATGATCCGGCGAGCGGGACCTGGACGCCGGGGGCGAATCTGAACGGCGGCCGGGCGCAGCACACGGCGACGTTGCTGAATGACGGCTCGGTCCTGGTCGCGGCTGGCTACTTTGGCGCTGCTCCGAATCAAAGCGCCGGAGGCGCGGCCCCGGCGGTCGATCATGGGGCTCTCAACAGCGCTGAGCTCGGTATGCGGCCCAGGCGCTAAGGAGGACCTTTTCTCGCGGTCTTTTTGCTCAGGCGGGCCTTGTCGCGGGGAGCGTTCGGCTGCGCTTTGGGCGCGGAGCGCCCGGTATTCGTTGCCCTCTTTCCAGCCGGGCTACGCGGTGGAGCCCGCCAATTCCTTGCCTAACGAAAAGGCGACGTTCGCTTCCTGGACGGAGCCGGCAAAGATCCACTTCGCATCGAACTGGTCGCAGGGTGGTGATAACAATTGGCGTTGTAAGCGGAGGCGATCTTCTGGCCCGCGGCAGTGCCGCCATCGACAAGGTCGCGCCCGGCCCGGAAGGCGAGGACAGGGACGCCGCGCTTGGCAAAGGGGTAATGATCGGAGCGGAAATACCAGCCCGCTTCGGGATTGGGCTCGGGGGTAACACGAAGGTTTTGCTCTTTCGCGATGTGGGGCGAAGTCGTCCTCGAGGGAGGTGTGACCAACCCCGATGAGCTCGATGTCGCGCGCGGCTGGGAGGACAACGTGCGGGTCGAGGTTATCACAGCGGCGAAGCAGGCGAGGGGATGAAGCGGATGGCTGGCGTAATACTCGGAACCGAGCAGTCCCTTCTCTTCCGCGGCCCAGGCGGCGAAGAGGACGGTGCGGGCGGGCCGCGGCCCGTTTTTGAAGGCTTGCGCAGCTCGAAAACGTCGGCGGTGCCGGTGGCGTTATCGACCGCGCCGTTGCGGATGCGGTCGCCGGTTTCCCAAGCTCCGATAGGATCCACGGCGGCGGCAGCCCGAGCGCTTCCTCCACCAGCTCCTCGACTTCGAGGAATCGCCAGCCTTTCCGCATGGCGAGCTGCGCTTCCACCTCCGACTTCCCGTTCCCGAAGAACCCGATCAAGACGATGGGAGCGCGAGGCGGCGTTACTGCTCAAAGAATAAGAAAACCTTCCCGGGCGATCGCTATCTCCAAGGCTGCTGCCTCAATTCCCAGACCCTCACAGCGGCAATGATCAGGGCGCCAGGTTCGCTCCGCCCGGCTGACCGACTCGATTTCCTCTTCCTCATTGGCAGGAGAATCCTCCTTCTCGGAAGGGGAATTCGGAAGAGGCGCCTTCGCTTTGCGCACGCGCCGCTGCCGTCGGGGTGAGTGCGCGTGTCCATAGGATGATCCCTCTTCCATCGTGCTTGCTTATGATATCATTGCCCGAGCAGTATGGCAAAAAGGTAACCTAAAGTCTTGCCGGACAGACCAGTCCAGACAACGAGCCGGGAAATCCCACTCCGGCGGTTACACAAAAAAAGGCACACTGCGAGTATCTCCCGCCTCGGCGCAACGACAAAGTCGTTCCGTTTTTCTCTCGACTTTAGACGGCCATGAAGGAGACGGCGTTACTCCAACTGCTACGTCCAGCGGCGTCGTTCGCGGTGGCCCGCAGCCAGTAGGTGGCCGGTGGTCAGGTTACTCACGATCAGCCGCGTCTTGCTGGGCTGGGTAGTCCGCGGCCCTGTTTCCTCTACTCGCTTCCGGCGCCGTCGCGTGGCTCGTCGTGCGGGCCTTTGGGGAGACCTCCATCATGACGGAGAAAATCGAGCGCCGCCGGATCCGGGTCCCGGCAGAATTTTGCGCCGATGTCTTCGAGCACACCCTGGTAAGTAAAGTCATGGAGAAGAGAGACGACGTAGCCTGACCAGCCGATCGCGACCGTGATCGCACCGACGGCGAGCGCGCCCCACGGATCAACCCCGCTACGAATAGGTAACACCTATGCCAGCCACAGGTATTAAGTATTTCAAAAGGAATGCCGCTGGTTCGTTAGTGTGGCATGCAAACAACCACCTTAAGCAGCAGTGTTCGATATGGTCGGCTGCTGAATTCGAAGACCTCGATGCTCTCGCGCATCGGCCGCTTCCTCAGCGAGCGCTATGCGCAACGCAAACGGCCCAGTGAGGTCGCCGAGTTTCTTCTTTTCGCCCTGATCGTTCTCATCTCTTCGTGGCCGATGTTCACTCTCGTTCACGTGATGAGTCTGCACCATTAAAACCGAAACGTGGGAGAGGTCTCGGCCCGGTAACCATCGCGGCGCAGAGGCCGCTCCCACATCGTTTTAGGTCGAGAAGGCTTGCGGCGGTTTAGGATTTCTCGCTGACTTCCAGGCTGTCGCCGGTTTGATGTTCTGTGATCTGGAAACGAAGGAATTGATGGACCGCTTCCAGGGCTTCGGGATTACTCGTACGAATCCGCACTAACTCGCCGGCTGCCGTCTGCTCGTGATTGTAAGTAATGTTTCCCTTCGGCTTTTGCATGGTCGCAGCGCCGTCGGGCATTTTTCTGTGGACGAGCATCGGGATTTCAAAATTGCCGTGCGCGAACATCTCGGCCACGTGCCCCTGATGGCCGCGAATCTGGTGCGGGTGGCGTCGTCACTCAGATCGCTGGCTGAAACTTCGATCGAGCCGCCCGTCGTCTGCGAGGCGGAAGTGGTGAGTGGTTTTCTCCTGGGAGAATCCCATCGCTTTGTCGCTGCGCGCGTTCCTGGCTGCGTGATCTTTCATCATCGGGCAATCTGCGATCGAGGAGCTTTCGTCCTTTTGTGCGTGCACACTGGCGATGCCGGCGAGAGCTAGTGCGAGCATGATCGTTAGTTCATTTTTTGGTCCTTTGTTAGTTTTTCGTCTTCGCCGTCGCGGAGAAAGGAGAGAGCCGCTTGGGACAGATCGAATTGGGAAGGCTCAGGCTTTCCAGCAAACCTGACCGCTGATGCGCGGGAGTTTTCGCCAGGGCAACGTCCCATTGCTTGAGGGTCGCGCGCAATTCGTCGCGCAAGGTCACCAGCTCTCGCAGACGTTCCTCAATGTTTTCGAGCTTGGTCGCAGTGAGGTTGCGCACTTTGCGGCAAGGCGCGCCGCCGCCATCGCGCCCGCGAAGAATTTCCGCCAGCTCATTGAGGGTGAAACCGATCGCCAGCGAACGCCGGATGAGTTGGACCCGGGCCAGGGTCTCCGGCGGGTAGGAGCGATACCCGTTTGCCTGCCGGGGCGGGCGCCGGATCACTCCCCTTTAGCTCGTAGTGGCGCAATGTGTCCGTGCTTACACCGGCGCGTCGCGCGAGCTCACCCGCGCTGAGGGAATCGTTCGACTTGGCGGTACTCACGCTTCCACCTTACGGCGTGGAACTCGTTCGGGGGTCAAGGGAAATTTTCCAAACGTGGAGGGGTCCTCGGCGTTCCGATCATCTCGGCGCGGAGGCCGCTCCCACATTGCTTTGCGTCGGGAACGCTGCGGCGACTTCCGCGCGGAACGCGGCGGCTGCTTTGCTCTCGAAGCGCAATGGGTTGCGCAACAAGGTCAGCTCGCGCGTGGGGACCGGGCGGGCAAATGGCACCGCCACGCATCCGCCGATAAATTCCGTCTCGGTCATCATCGCGGGGATGACGGTCACCCCCAGGCCCGTCGCTACCATGCTCGCGATCGTCACGAGCTGCGCACCCTGGAGCACGATTTCGGGGTTCAGATGATTTTCGGCGAGCAACTGCCGTACTTTTACCGAGAGGGAATGGACCGGGTGGAGGAGGAGGAATTTCTCGCCCGCGAGATCGCTCCACTTGATCGTCTTCTTGCGCGCCAGCCGATGCTTTTCCGGCACGAGCAGCAGCAGCGGTTCCTTGCCGAGAGAATGACGCTCAAGAGTGGGCGGTTCGTCGCCCGACGAAGCCAGGACGACGTCCAGCGTGCCGTCCTCCAGGCGGTGCCCGAGTTTGTCGGTCGTATCTTCAAACACCTCGAACGTTACTTTTGGGTAGCGTTGCTGAAACTCCCGGATGAGGCGCGGCAACACGTAGAGCGCGATCGATGGCACCGCACCGACTGAGAGCCGCCCGGCCACTTCCTCCCCGAGCGCGGCCACGCAGCGGCGGGCGTCGGCGATCCCGGTGAGAATTTGCCGGGCGTAATTGAGCAGGCACCGGCCGGCCTCGGTGAGAACGACCGCGCGCGGCAGGCGATCGAACAATTGCTGATTCAGCTCCGCTTCCAGCTTCTGGATTTGCTGACTAAGCGAAGGCTGGGAGACGTGTTCGCGTTCCGCCGCGTGCGAGAAGCTTCCTTCTTCCGCGACCGCGACGACATAGCGGAGCTGATGGATCTCCATCCGGCGATTGTCGTCCGCGAAGAGCGGTTTGTCGAAGTGACGGCCCTTGCCTGCGCCGGGATCTCGAAAAGACCTGGGTCGCACAGACTCCGCTCGGCCGCATTGGTCAGCCGGACGACATCGCCTCGATGGCGGTCTTCCTCGCTTCCGAGGATTCCGGTTGGCTGACGGGAGAGACTCTCCTCGCAACCGGCGCCCTGCGCTAAAGCGCAGCGAACGAAGCCAGAAGAAGGCCGGCGGCGTCGCGAATGGATGGCGACGACGCCGGCCCGATGGGCCGCCGTGTGCCTAACGAGTTGTCAGCCTTCGATTGTGGTTGTTGACTGAAGGATGGCGATTGCATCGATCAACCCGGCAACGGGCGAAAGGCTGCGCGAATTCGAGCCGCTGACGGAAGCGGAGCTGGAGCGGAAACTGGCCGCGGCGGATACGGCGTTCCGGGTCCATCGCAAGACGTCGTTTGCCGATCGCGCCGCGATTCTTTCCGCCGCCGCTGATTTGCTCGAGCAGGAAGTCGATGCGCTGGCGCGGATCGTTACCCTCGAGATGGGCAAGCCGATCGGCGTAGCGCGCGACGAAGTGCGAAAGTGCGCCCTCGGCTGCCGCTACTACGCGGAAAACGGCGAGCGTTTCGTCGAAGAAGAACCGGTGCAGACCTCGGCGCGCAGTTCAGTGCGCTGGCAGCCGTTAGGCGCGGTGCTTGCGATCATGCCGTGGAATTTTCCTTTCTGGCAGGTCTTCCGTTTCGCGGCGCCGGCCTTGATGGCGGGCAATGTCGGCCTGCTCAAACACGCGGCCAACGTTCCGCAATGCGCGCTCGCCATCGAAGACATCATCCGGCGCGCCGGCGCAGCGGAGGGCGTTTTCCAGACGCTCCTCATCGAGTCGGACAAGGTCGCCGCGCTGATCCAAGACAAGCGGATTAAGGCGGTGACCTTGACCGGAAGCGACAAGGCGGGAAGTGCGGTGGCGGAAACGGCGGGGCGGGAGATCAAAAAGTGCGTCCTGGAATTGGGCGGGAGCGATCCGTTCATTCTCATGCCGAGCGCCAACCTGGAAGCGGCGCTCACGACGGCGGTGAAAGCGCGGACGCAAAACAACGGGCAATCGTGCATTGCAGGCAAGCGCTTCCTGGTCGCGGATTCGATTTACGATGAGTTCGTTAGGGAGTTTGTCGCGCGAATGGAGATGTTGAAGGTGGGCGATCCATTGGACGATGCGACCGAGATCGGACCGCTCGCGACGCCATCGATTCGCGAGGGCGTAGATGAGCAGGTGCGCAAATCGGTCGAGGCCGGAGCGAGGTTGCTGACGGGCGGCGAGCCGATGAAAGGGAGGGGGAATTTTTATCCACCCACCGTGCTGGCAGACATCCCGGAGGACGCGCCGGCATTTCGCGAGGAAGTTTTCGGGCCGGTCGCGCTCCTCTTCCGGGTAAAAGATGCGGCGACAGCGATCGCGCTCGCGAACGGGAGCGATTTTGGACTCGGCGCGAGCGTCTGGACGAATGACCCGAACGAGCAGGAGTTGTTCGCCGAGGAACTCGAATGCGGAATGGTTTTCGTGAACGCAATGGTCGCGTCCGATCCGCGTCTGCCGTTCGGCGGGGTAAAACGCTCCGGCTACGGACGCGAGTTGAGCTCGTTAGGCATGCGTGAGTTCATGAACGCCAAGACGATTTTCTTCGGAAGTTAGGCTTCCAGCCTGACTCGGCCGACAGGCATCTTGCCTGTCGGGCAGGCTGCCCAGCGGGCGCGCTGACGATCCCGCGTAATATCTCATTAAACTCGACCATCCGACCGGCTGGAAGCCCGTCGGCCGAGTCAGGCTGGAAGCCTAACTTCCAAATTGGTCTTCCTTGCTCTTGAAAAGCACGTTGAAGGTCGTGAGTGAGCCGTAGCAGCGGGTGATGTATTGCTGCAGGTCGAACTTATCGGCATCGCTCAGCTTCTCGCTCGCATTTACCTTCTGCTCGAGGACGCGAAGGTTGTTCCGGATCATCACGATCTTGTGAAAGAAGGTCTCGAGCGGCACTTCCTTCGCCTGGAGCGATGAATCGGCGGATTGGAGGGTGACCGTGCCCCGTTGCCATCGAGTCGCGAGGCCTTCAACCAATTGATCCGGTTTCTCGAGCCCGAGTGCGTCGACCATCGCCTGCGCTGTCTGGCGGATGAGCGTGGAAAGCGGAATTTCCATTTCCGTTAGGCGGGCGGTCGGCTCGGCTACCGACAACTCGCTCGTTGCGGGATCGACCGTGCGCGGAGCGTCATCGAAAGTGATGTCCGCGGTGTGTTCGGTGAGCGACTTGATCGTCCCCACGCCGTAGCGCGGGTGACGCACTTGCATTCCGATATGAAGGCTTTGGACAGGTATTCCCATGGCGTGTCCAAACTCCGGCGCGCTGCCGCCCGTGCAACCGCAAAACAATTCTGAATCCAAATCCGCCGCCAGCGGCATCTCATTGGGGATGACACAGGATTTCAAGTTCGCCTTCCGGCAGTTGCTCAAGACGCCGGGGTTCACCACGGTCGCGGTCCTCACTCTCGCCATTGCCATTGGCGTAAATTCCGCGGTCTTCGCGCTCGTCCACGGAGTCATTCTGCGGCCGGTTGTGCCGGTCCGCCCGGCGGAAGTGGTGAATGTTTTCACTGCGCGTCAGGGTGCGGCGCATGATTATCGCCCGTTTTCCTACAATGAATTCCGGACCCTGCGGGAGAATAATGATGTCTTTTCAGACGTCGCGGCCATGGGCTTCGGCCTGGCTGGCATCGGCAATGGGAACAGCATGCGACGCAGTTTTATTTTTCTGACCTCGGAGAATTTCTTCTCCCTTATGGGGGTGAAGCCGGCCGTGGGCCGCTTCTATGATGCAGCCGAGTGCAAGCCGGAGGCCAACGTCCCGGTCGTGGTGGCGAGCTATCCTTATTATAAGAAGCTCGGCGGTCGGCCCGACCTCATGGGAAAGCCCCTAACGGTAAATGGCCGCATGTACAGCCTCATCGGGGTGACCCCGGAAGGCTTTGCCGGGACGAATGCCCTCCTCGCACCGGATCTCTGGGTGCCTTTGGGCGTTTATTCGCAGCTCGGCACCGCCTTCAGCGACTCGAGCGGCAAGCTGCCGCTGGCTGAGGCGAAGAACTATACCCTCAACCTGGTCGCGCGCATGAAATCGGGCCTAACAAGTGAAGCAACCAAGGCGCGCCTGCCCACCCTCGCCAGTGGGCTGACCGCGATCCAGCCGCCCGATTCAACCGGCGCGCGGGAATTGCAGATCCAGGCGCCGTCGCGTTTCAGCATCAGCACCACGCCGTCGGATGACGGGCCGGTGGGGCTTATCGGCACGTTGCTGCTTGCGATGGCGGGAGCCGTCCTGGTCATCGCCTGTCTCAATCTCGCCAATATGCTTCTTGCGCGTGGCGCGAATCGCGCGAAGGAGATCGCCCTCCGCCTCGCCCTCGGGGCCAGCCGCTGCCGTATCGTTAGGCAACTGCTTTGTGAAGGATTGCTCCTGGCCCTGGCCGGCGGAGCGCTGGGGTTGATGATCAGCCTTTTGAGCAACGATCTGCTCCTAGGTTCGTTAGCCGGCCTTTTTGGTTCGATGAATTTTTCCATCGTCGTCCATCTCCACCCTGATGTGACCATCCTCGGCGTGACATTTCTTATCTGCCTCGTCGCGACTCTTCTTTTCAGCCTCGGGCCGGCCTTGAAGGCTTCACGCGCCGACTTGGTCCACGACTTGAAACAACAAGTGGGCGAGCCGGCGCACGTCGGCCGGCTCAATCGCTTCTTCGCCGCGCGACACCTGCTCGTCATGGCGCAGATCGCCCTTTCGCTCACCTTGCTCTTCAGTTCCGGACTCTTCTTTCGCGGGGCGCTCAAGGCTGGCGGATTGAACCCGGGATTCGATCGACGCGGCAGCATCTCGACGGAAATGGATTTCACCCTCGGGCAGATGAGCGAGGCAACGGCGCAACAAACGATGTTCGCCGCGCTCCACCGAGTGCGCCAGCTGCCGGGAGTGCGGGCGGCTGCCCTAACGACCATGCTTCCATTTGGCAATCTTACGAACGCCCGGCGCGTTATGCGGATGGACGAAACAGTCACGACCAAAACCGATCCAAACGCACCGGAACCGGGAGCGGGCGGCCTTTTCACCGCGGTCACCGCTGGTTGGTTCGATACCATTGGTGTGCGGCTGCTGCGCGGACGCGATTTCACCGACACGGAGGCAGAGAACAAAGGTTCGCCACCTGTCTTGATCATCGATGAGATGATGGCGAAGAAGCTTTTTCCGAAAAGCGACGCACTCGGGCAGCATTTGCGCTACACGCAACCACCGACCGATGGCTCGCCTAACGAATTTACGATTGTTGGGATTGTGAGCAGCCATCGGCACGAGGTCCTGACCGACGAAATGCCGAAGCGGATTTATGCTCCGCTGGCCCAGGCCTACAGCGGCGGCGTCATCCTCCAGACTCGGCTGGACCGGGACGACCCGGCGGCGGTCGCGGCGATGATCCCGGCCATTCGGCAAACCTTGCAACAGGTCGATCCCACAATGCCGATTTTGCGCATCGAGCCGTTCGAAAACATCGTCGAGAAGGATGTGGGATTGTGGGCGGTGCGTTTCGCCGCGGTGCTATTTGGAATCTTTGGCGGCGTTGCGCTCCTCCTCGCTGCAGTCGGCGTCTACGGAGTGAAAGCGTATGCGGTCGCGCGGCGGACGCGCGAGATAGGGATCCGGATGGCGCTCGGCGCGGATCGCAGCGATGTCTTCGCGCTGATCATGAAACAGGGTGCCCTGCAGACCGGCTTTGCGCTCGCGGTGGGATTGCTGCTCGCGCTTGGTCTCGGACGCATCCTCGCGAAGATGCTCTACCAGGTGAGCCCGAGTGATCCGGTGGCGTTGATCGTGGCAAGCGCGATGCTTGGCGCGGCGGCGTTGCTCGCCTGCTTCCTGCCCGCCCGTCGCGCGATGCGAGTGACGCCGATGACGGCGCTGCGGACCGAGTAAAGCGAGACGCTCGCGGCGGAGTTCAGGTTAGCGACCGAACGGCGTCGTTGAGGCGCGAGCAATCGGGCGTGCAGCCACGATTCCACGAGGATGAAACGAATCCGTGAGAAAAATGTTCCCGGCTGGTTGGGCGCGGTTTTGACTCTCGGCACTTTCGGCGCGCTCGTTCTGCTGGAGAATCTCCGGCCGCTCCGGCGGCGCGTGGTTGAGTCAAAGCTGCGGCGCAACGTGCGTAATCTCGCGCTCGCGACGATGGGCGCGGTCAGCGTGCAGTTGGCCGAACAACCGATCGTTAGGCCGCTAGCCCAGATGGTGGAAACGCGGCGAATCGGCTTGCTGAAGCAGCTGGAACTTCCGGCCTGGCTCGAAATCGCGCTCGCCATCGGGCTGCTCGATTACACGCTCTACCTTTGGCATGTGCTCACTCACCGGGTGCCGTTTCTCTGGCGTTTTCATCAGGTCCACCATGTGGATCTCGATATGGATGCCTCGACCGCACTACGGTTTCATTTTGGGGAACTGATGCTCTCCGTCCCGTGGCGCGCGTTGCAGATCGTGATTATCGGAGTTTGTCCATTCGCGCTTTCGGCCTGGCAAACGGCGCTGCTCGTGGAAATCATGTTTCACCATTCCAACGTCGGGCTCTCGCCGGAGATGGAGCGGTTGCTGGGCCGATTCATCGTCACGCCGCGGTTGCACGGGATACATCATTCGATCGTGGAGGATGAAGTGAATTCGAACTGGTCGAGCGGCCTAACGATCTGGGATTGTCTCCACCGGACCTTGCGAGTCGATGTCGCGCAGGATGCAATCACGCTCGGCGTGCCGGTGTTTCTCGACCCGGACGAGGTGCAACTGAAAGAAGTGATGGAGATGCCGTTTGTCAGGCAGCGCGATCCGAATTTTTTGCCGCCGCGCGAATCTTGATCGGCGGGACGAGTTCCGGGGGAGCGCACGCGTTCCCCAGAGTTCACGAAGGTGCTTGTCCTACTTTCGGGTCTGCCCGGTCCCGCGGATAATGTATTTGTAGGTCGTCAGCTCCTCGAGCCCCATCGGGCCGCGGGCGTGCAGCTTGTCGGTGCTGATCCCGATTTCTGCGCCGAAACCGAATTCGCCGCCGTCGGTGAAACGGGTGGAGGCGTTCCAATAAACCGTTGCAGAGTCGACCTCGCGGAGGAATTGCTCGGCGGTCTTCTCGTTGCGCGTGACGATGCAATCGCTGTGGTGCGAACCGAACTCCCCGACGTGGGCGATGGCCTCGTTAGGCGAGTCGACCACTCGCAGGGCAAGGATGTAGTCGAGAAACTCCGTCCGCCAATCTTCCTCGGTCGCGCGCCGCAGCGGCTGGTATCCGACCTGCGTCAGCTCGGTAAAGGCGCTTGCATCGGCGCGCAGCTCCACTTTCTTCTTCGTGAAACGCGGCGCAAGCAGGCGCAAAAATGCCGGCGCCACATCGCGGTGGACAAGGACAGTCTCGATAGCGTTGCAGACGCCGGGGCGTTGCGTCTTGGCGTTAAAGACGATCTCGAGTGCCATCTCGAGATCGGCCTCACGGTCGACATAGGCGATGCAGATGCCATCCGAATGCTTGATCACCGGCATGCGCGCGGCGCTCACGACCGCTTCGATCAGCGCCTTCCCGCCCCGCGGCACGATCATGTCGATGTAGCGATCCATCTCTGCCATTAGCCGAACTGCCTCGCGATCGGTCCTCGGGATGAGGAGGATGCTGTCGTTAGGCAAGCCGGCCCGGGTGGCGCCGGCCCGGAGCGCCTCCGCGATCGCGAGGTTGGAATGGATCGATTCCGAACCGCCGCGAAGGATGGTGGCATTGCCGGTCTTGGTGCAGAGAACGGCGGCGTCGCTGGTCACGTTTGGGCGCGATTCGTAGATGATGCCGACGACGCCGATCGGAACGCATACTTTGGAAATGCGGATCCCATTGGGCGGGGTCCACTCCCGTAGAATTTCGCCCACCGGATCGGGCAGAGCGGCAACCTGGCGAATGCCTTGCGCCATGGCTTCGACGCGCGCCGCACTCAAGGTGAGGCGATCGATCATCGCAGCCGCGAGCTGTTGTTCGCGGGCGTGGACGAGATCTTTTTCGTTCGCGGTCAGGATTGTTGCGACGCGGGCGACGATCTCGTCGGCCATCGCGAGCAGGCCGGCGTTTTTTTGTTCGCTGGAAAGCTGGCTGAGCTGGCCGGACGCGGCGCGCGCGCGGCGCCCGAAATCGCGCACCTGTTCTTTTAGGTCAATCTCGGGGTTGCCTCTGCTCGACGTCATGGCCTAAAGACCGCGCTGAGACTTAGGCAGGAAACGGGTGCCGATTTTTTTCCCCGCGATCACTTCCGGAATCCGCTCGGGACGGCGGCCGTTGATGATGACGGTCGTGATCCCGGCTTCGACCGCCATCTTGACCGCGTCGAGCTTGGAAATCATGCCGCCGCGCGAGAAGGGGCCAAGATCGCCGTGGGCCAGTTTTTTTACCTGGTCGATGTCGCGCACCAGCGGGATGACTTTCCCGTCGGCGTCGAGCAGGCCGTCGACCTGGGTCAGGATGATGAGCAAATCGGCGC
>JBBPZW010000050.1:0-6991 GCA_038198475.1 Chthoniobacterales bacterium
CACACCCGCATCGCGCAGCTCGCGGTCGAGCGCGCCAAGCGCCTCGTCGAAGCCGGCAAGGATGTCTTCATCCTGCTCGACTCGATCACCCGCACTGCTCGCGCGTTCAATAACGCGACCGGCGGCGGCGGCCGCACCATGAGCGGCGGCATCGACGCCCGCGCGATGGAAATTCCGCGAAAGCTTTTCGCCGCGGCCCGTAATACCGAAGAAGCCGGCAGCCTGACGATCGTCGCCACGGCGTTGATTGAAACCGGCAGCCGGATGGACGAGCTGATTTTCCAGGAATTCAAAGGCACCGGCAACATGGAACTCGTCCTCGATCGCAAGATCAGCGACCTGCGCACCTATCCGGCGGTCGATATTTTCCTCTCCGGCACGCGCCGCGAGGAATTGCTCCTCCAGCCGTGGGAGCTCGACAAAATCAATCTCATCCGTCGCGGTCTGGCCGGTCACAAACCAGTCGAGGCGATCGAGCGTTTGCTCATGTTCGTGAAGAAATTCCCGACCAATGCGCAGATGCTGAAAGAGATCCCGGGTTGATGCATTCGCGCCGGCCGCGCGAACACGGTCTATGACACTTAAATCGACCGAGGCTCAGGAGGTCGAATGGGAAGTTCTCCCGCCCGAGGAGGAAAAAAAGCGCTCGGAATTGGAACCGCTTTTCCGCTGGCTCGCGCTCATTATGGACAACTTCCTCCGCGTGCCGGGGACGCAGCTTCGTTTCGGGCTCGATCCCCTCATGGGCCTGCTGCCCGGTCTCGGCGACACCGGTTCCGCCATTATCTCGGCGATGGCATTGATCGCTGCCGCCCGTCGTGGTCTCCCGAAAATCCTCCTCGCCCGGATGTCGCTTAACATCCTGATCAACGAAGCCATCGGCATCATCCCGATCGTGGGCGACGCCTTTTCTTTTTGGTTTAAATCCAACGTCCGAAACTACGAACTCCTCAAACACCATACCGCCGGACCGCGCCGCTCGACGACCAGTGACTGGATTTTTGTGGCGGCTATTCTGGGGATGCTGTTTGTCATCCTGCTCGTTAGTCTGGCGGTCAGCTTCTGGGTTTTCACCCAGATCGTGAGATTCCTCGGCGGCCCGCGCGCCTAATCGATCAGGTAACGGAGTCGCAGAGAGCGGATGATTTCCCTCGCCCGGCCGTAGGGCTTTCGAAAATCTTCGATCGTCGCGCACTTCATCCGGCGAGCGAAAATATCCTCCTCCGAGCGACTCGCCGGCAGGCGTGAGACACCGCGATTGCCCCAGCGGCGCAGGACCGATTCGCAGGAGCGCAAAAAATTATAGGCGCTCCGCAGGCTGCCGGCGTCGCCTGCCGCCACGATTTTTTGCGAACGCAATTTATCCAGGGCGGAGAGAAAATTAGGCTCCCAGATTCCATGCCGCATTTGCAGCCCCTGGACTAAAAATTCCGCTTCGATCATTCCGCCGATACCGGTTTTGAAATCGTTAAAATCGTTTCCGCTCCCGCGATCGTTGGCGATTCGGACAAGCATGTTCTCGATTTGCCTAACGAGGTCGGGGCGCCGGCCCGCTTCCAGCCAGAGCTCCTTTGCGAGGGCCTCGAAATCGTAGCGCAGCGGACCGGAGATCCCGCGCGCACGTGTCAGGGCCTGCAATTCCCAAAACTGGGCCCGATTCGCATAATAAACGCGCAAGGTTGCGAGCGAACAGACCAGCGGTCCCTTCTCGCCCTCGGGCCGCAGCCGCGGATCGAGCGTGGCGAAGCTTCCTTCCGCGGTCGAGAGCGCCATTTCACCAATCAAGTTTTGCGCCGGTCGCGGATCGTCGCCGATAAAAAGGATGTCCAGATCCGCGCCGTAACTGATCTCGCGTCCACCGAATTTCCCCAGCCCGATAAGCGTCAGCGTCTTCTCGGGATTCAACAACCGATCGACAAAAACGAGGCATGCCTCGGCCAGATCGTTCTGCTCAGCGAGCAATTGTGAGAGAGGCGCGATCTCGAGCACGTCGCGCAGGAGGATGCGTAACGACTCGCGCTGCCGGTAGATCCGCACCGGATCTATCTTCTCGTTCGTCGCGCCTAACGACTCCAGGCGCTCGAGGTGTTGCGCCACGCTGAAGGTGCGGTCGAGCATTCCGCCCCGGGTCACCTCCTCGAGCCATTGCGGACGGCGAATCAACCAGCCGCCGCCCGCCTCGCTCGCGTCAAAAGTCTTGATCAGCAATTCCAAGAGTCGCGGATTCGCCGCCAATAATTCAAAAAGCAGACTCCGAAATCCATAGGCCTCTACGAAGCGCACAAACTGCGTCAGCGTCGCATCGGGATCGGCCGCGCGGTTCAACCAGGTCAGGAGGAGGGGCCGAAGCTTGCGAAAAATTTGCCGGGTGCGCGGCGCGACGTGAAAGCCCGCCGCACTTTCGCCCAACTGGGTCAGCGCCTTGGCCGCTTGCGGCGCGGCGCGAAAATTTTTCAGGTCCATCACCCCCGATTCCCGGGTCGGGCCGGCTTCACCCACCACGCGCTTGAAGATGGCGCGCACGCGTCGCATCTGCTCGCGCAACTCCGCGACCAATTCGGTGCTCCCGGCAAAACCAAGGCTTTGCGCCAGGACGCGCAAGGCATCGCCATTTTCCGGGATGGTGTGAGTCTGCTGCTCGGCCTCGATCTGCAGGCGGTGCTCGACCCGGCGCAGAAAACGATAGGCGGTTTCGAGATGATTCGCGTCTTCGTTAGGCAAAAATTCCAGCTCGGCCAGGCCGCGGATCGCTTTCAGCGTTCCAGCCTCCTGCAGGAATGGATGCCGCGCCGCGTGCAAAAGTTGCAGTGCCTGCACGACAAATTCGATCTCGCGAATCCCACCAGAGCCGAGCTTCACGTTTCGTTCGCGGTCCTCGAACCCGACGATGTCGCGCTCGATCCGATTCTTGATCGCCGCCACTTCGTCGAGCAAATCGGGCGTCGGGCTTGTCGGAAAGACAAACGGCTGCAGCTGACGCAGAAAATCGTAGGCCAACTCGCGATCGCCGCAAATCCAGCGCGCCTTGATCAACGCCAGCCGCTCCCACATTTCGCCAAAGCCGGCATAGTAGTTTTCCATGCTTTCGAGCGAGCGGACGAGCGGGCCGCCGCGCCCTTCTGGCCGGAGCCGGAGATCGACCCGGAAAAGCGATCCCGCGGGATCGGAGGCGGCAAACGTCTCGGTGATCTTGTTCCCGAGTCGAGTGAACCATTCGTGATAGCTGAACTTCGCCGTCAGCTGCCCCTCGTCGCTGTAGACAAAAATGAGGTCCACATCCGAACTGTGATTCAGTTCGCGTCCGCCCAGTTTGCCCATGCCGATGATCGCAAACTGGCTCTGCGGCGAGCCCCAGCGCTGCCGTAGTTCGTTATTCCAATAATCGCAGACATTCGTTAGGCAAATATCCGCCAACTGCGACAACTCGATCAGGGTTTCCTCGAGCGGAGCAGCCTCCGAAACCTCGCGAAGGGCGATCCGCACCATTTCGCACCCTTTCCAGAATCGCAGGACGCGAAAATTGTCGTCCGCGATCGAAGCGCGCCCGGCCAGGTTGTGCAGGTCGGTCATCATCCGACCGAAACCGCGACGATCAGCACAGATTTCTGGATCGGCCAGCCAGAGCAGAATCTCCGGATGCTGGCTCAGACGCGCGGCGCAGATTCCGGAGACAGAGAGGAGATGGAAAAGGGCTTCCGCGCCTAACGGAAAGCCGGCAACGATCTCCGGCAAGGGCGGAGCGCCCGCCGGCCAATTGGCCTCCATTGCCTCCAGCGTGCCGGCCACCTGGGCCGGCCGGATGCTGCGCTCGATTTTTCCTAACGAATCCGTGACCGCCACGCTATTGCGGTGGTTCGGTCATCTTTTCGCGGGCCTGGGCCAGCGCCTTGCGCTCTCGCCGGGTCAGGCTGCCAAGGCCGTTGCGCGAAATCTTTTCCAGCAGCGGATCAATTTCCGCGGTGATGAATTCATCGAGCGACATCTGCCGCATGCGCTCGTTCTCCACCCGACGGCTGCGCCAATGACGTTGCAGGAAAGAGGGCCGTCCAAACCCAAGCAGATGCGCGTAGAGCCAGCCGACGATACTGCCGCCTAACAATGCGCTGTATGCGACCACGCCCCGCCGGTCGAACACTACCAGCACCACGGCGAGCGCGAAGAGAGCGTTCCCGAGATACTTCGCCTTGAGCTTCCACGGAACGACGAAGAAGAGTGACTGGGTCACCTCCAACTCTGGCAAAATCGTCGCAAACGCCACCACTACAGCCGCCAATCCGCCCGAGGCCGCGAGCAGAACGGTCGTCGAGGGCATGAGGAAGAGATGTCCAAGTTCCCCACCGACCAGGCCGCTCAGGTAAAGATACAGAAAATGTTTTTGCCCGAAGATCGACTCCACGTCGCGCCCGATGAAGTAGAGGAGAAACATGCTGCCCGCGAAACTGAAAACGTTCGCGTGCAGGAACATCGCGCTGAAAAATTGCCAGGCATAAGCCTGATCGATTCCGCGATAGCTCAGGCCAAGGTGATCGACCAGCGCGTCGGGTTGATAGGCCAGGACAACCTGCTGCGCGACGAAGCCGGCAAAATTCGCGCCGATCAGCGAAAACAGAATGACGCGTTGGCGGGGCGTCCAGAGGGGCGCGTGGGACGAAGCTTTTCGGCCGGACAGGCGCATGAAGCAAAAATATCCCAAACGCCCGGGATTGTCATTGGGAATCAAAGACGCGTTCTTCCGATGGGCCGGAGGCGGCGCGAAGGGCCGACGGAGGCGCCAGCACTTTCAAGCTTCGCGGTTGCATCTCAAATTCCACCGGACAGCTGCCGGCCAATTCGCCGTCCAACTCCACCGGAACGTCATCCCCGCTCGTCACCCGGAGACGCGAAGTCTGGAAATACTCCACTTCGCGCGTCGTGATGTCTGAGGTGAAAATGACGTTTTGAAGATACTTGATCAGCTCGATGTAGCCGAGCTGCTTGAAGACCAGGACGTCGAGCAGGCCGTCGTCGATCACGGCGTGTTTGAAGAAGGGGAACGGTCCGCCATAGAGCCGTCCGTTGCCGACCAAAACAAAGGAGCCTTCTTCCGTCATGGCGTCTTCCGATTCAATCAAAAGCCGCGGTGGTCTTCGCCCGGCGATCTGCGCGGCGGAGATGAGATAACTAAGCGGTCCCAAATTTCGTTTCAACGTTAGGCTGGTTTCCTTCACCACCTGCGCGTCCAGCCCGACGCCCGCCAACTGAACGAAATATTTCTTGTTCGCGGTCGGTAAATCAATCAACCGCGTGCGACCGCCGCGGATGATGTCCCAGCAACTTCCGAGATCATTGGCCGGCAGGCCGAGCTCGTTGGCGAAGACGTTCATCGTTCCCATCGGCATTAAGCCAAGGGCGGCGTCCGAGCCGGCGATGCCGTTCACGACCTCGTTGATCGTCCCGTCGCCACCCGCTGCGACGATTCGGTCGAATCCTTCCGCAACTGCGGTCCGCGCACGATGCTCCGCGTCGCCGGCTCCGACTGTCGCGCAGAAGAAGGCGTCGCCACACATCGTGCGAAGTTGTTTTTCCCAGCGGCGGGCGCGCTCGCTCCGGGCGGCAGGATTTAGAATGACGCAGGTTTTGGACAAGGGTTTACTTGTTAGGCTGGTTTCATCTTTTCTTCAACCGCGCCTTGCGTAGTTTCACCCGGTGAAGAAACTCGGCCGCCTGTTGCTCTGGCTCCTCGCCGGGACCGTGGTTTTGGCCTTCGTCGTCTTGCTTGCGGTCAATCTCTACGTTCAATCGCAGGGCACGCACCGTCGTATTCAGCAGGAACTCAGCCAGCGGCTTAACACTCCGCTTCATCTCACGCAGATCAGCGTCACGCCCTGGAGCGGGCTGAAGCTGAATGGCATTACCATCCCGCAGGAGTCGGGCCAGATCGGCGGCAATTTTCTCCAGGCGGAAAGCTTCCAGCTGCGGGTGCAATTCTGGTCGCTTTTCAGCGAGCGGCTCGTCGTCCGGCAAGTTTCGTTGATCAAACCAGAAGTCGTCTGGGCACAAAACTCCGCCGGTAAATGGCGTCTCCCCGAGTTGGCACCGGCGAAAGACTCACATTCGGCTCCAGCCCCCTCTCCCGCGCCGGCCATGGCAGCTCTACCAAGTGCGCCAGTTGCGCCGCCCGCGACGAGCGCTGCTCCGCCTAACGAGCCCGCCCTCGCCGCGACGCCCGCGACTGCTTTCACTCCCGAGGTGCAACGCGTTTCGCTGAAGGACGGCAACTTCACTTTTCTCGACGCCGCCGGCCGGGTGATCGCGAAATTCAACGGGCTCGACTTTCGGTCGAGTTTCCGCACCGCGACCGCGATCAAGGGCAGCGCCAGGGTGGAAAAGATTTCTTTGCGCGATCGCTTCTTTATCGAAGACCTCGAATCGCCGCTCCACTACGACCCCGAGGAACTCGGCTTCTCCAACATCTCCGCACGCGCTGCCGGGGGCGTCATCAGCGGGCGTTTCGAGATGGCGGTGCAGGCACCGGATTCGCCCTTCACCGTGATGGTAAAGTTCCGTGATCTGCAGGCCGAGAAACTCATGACGAATGCGGGCGGCCCCGCCGGCATGCTCCAAGGCCGGGTGGAAGGCTTCCTCGACGCCGCAGGTAAAACTGCTGACAGCAATGCACTCACTGGCCACGGCGAAATCGTCCTGCGCGGGGGCAAATTGCAGCAATACAGCCTCCTCGTCGCGCTTGGCCAGATTCTGCAGATCGACGAATTGATGCAGCTCCATCTTGACCAAGCCGAGGTCAAATACCACATCAGCCCCGGTGTTGTGAAAATCGACCAACTGCTTTTGCGTTCGCCTAACATTCGCCTGACCGCGAACGGCACGATCAGTTTCCGGGGCAAGCTGCGGCTCGATTCACAGCTCGCGCTGAACGACAAGGTGCGCCGTCAACTCTTCGCGCCCATCCGGGAGAATTTTCAGCCGCTCCCGGAACCTGCGGGCTACGCCG
>JBBPZW010000051.1:0-9644 GCA_038198475.1 Chthoniobacterales bacterium
GCGGCTCGGAAAGTCGAACTTCGCCTTCCGGTCCAACGATCTCTTTCAATCGTTCCGCGATGACAAGCTCGGCCGCGAGCTTGGCCAATTGTTCGTGCACATTTCCTGCACCGAGACTGAGAACGAGGTCGCCCTCCATCAGCATCTGGCCGAGATCGCCGTGCAGGCGATCGAGCCGCGGTTGGTAGGAGACAGCGCGATGACCATGCTTGGAAATCGCGTCCGAGATCGTCTGGCCGCTCACTCCCGGGAGAGCAGCTTCGCTGGCGGCGTACACGTCCGTAATCACGACATGGTCGGCATCGTCGAAAGCCGCGCCAAATTCGTTTTGCAAAGCTTTCGTCCGGGAATAACGATGCGGTTGAAACATCGTCAGGACGCGTTTGCGGCCGGCGGAGCGCGCAGTCGCGAGAGTGGCCCGAATTTCGGTCGGGTGATGCGCGTAATCGTCAACCAGGAGAAAACGCTCGCTTTGGTATTTGATCTCGAAGCGGCGACGAGCGTGGCGGAAAGTGCCTAACGACTTGGCGATCTTCTCAAACGGGATGCCAAGTTCCGTGGCGAGCGAGATGACGCCGAGGGCGTTGCTCACGTTGTGCTTGCCGGGCACGCTCAGGGTGGCGTCGCCCAGTTTTTCGTCGCCTCGTTCCACGCAGAAAATAGCGGCGAAATCCTTCAGCTCGAGCCCGGTGGCGCGATAGCGCGCTTTCTCGCTGAAGCCATAGGAAACGGTCCGCGGATGCTGACTGCAGACCCGAGGAGCGTGCAGATCGTCGGCGCAATAGAAGACCGTGCCCCTGGTTTGGCGGAGCAATTTCCCGAAGACCTCCTCGATCGCGGCCAGGTCCTTGTAATAATCGAGATGTTCTTCTTCGACGTTGAGGATTAGCGCGTGTTCCGGTTGGAAAAGTTGCAGCGTGCCGTCGCTTTCATCTCCCTCGGCGACGAAATACTCGCCGCGCGGATCCCAATGGGCGTTGCTTCCCAAAATCGGAATTTCCGCCCCGACGTAATGCGAAGGATGCAGGCCGCCGCCGCGCAAAACGTGCGCCGTCATCGCGGTCGTGGTCGTCTTGCCGTGCATCCCGGCGATGATGATCCCGCGCTTGCCGAGCATGATGGCCGCGAGCGCCTCGGCGCGCCGAATCGCGGGAATCGTGTTCGCCCGCGCCGCGACCAGAATCGGGTTGTCTTCCTTGATCGCGGAGGAAAACACGATCAGCTCGGCGCCTTCCGCGTCTTCCGCGCGGTGCGGAGAGGAAAAGCGCAAGCCGAGCTGGGCGAGGCGTTGGGTCTCCTGGGTGCGCGCCTTATCGGAGCCGCGCACATCGTGCCCGAGCTCCAGGAGCAGCGCGGCGATGCCACTCATTCCGCTGCCAGCCACGCCGATCAGGTGGATCGCGTGGTGTTCGGCGGTCAGGAATTTTGAGAGATCAGGCGGCAACGGCGTCATTCGGCAGACCATATTTCTCCATCGTTTCGACGACCAAAGTGGCCGCGTTTTTCGGCGCGAGGGCGACGGCGTTGGCCGACATGGCGCGAAGGGTCGCGGGATCGTTCAGCAAGTCGCGAATTTTCTGGGCGAGCAATTCACCGTTCAGCTCGGATTCCTTCAAAAGCAGGGCGGCCTTTGCCCTAACGAATATCTCGGCGTTTCGGTTCTGGTGATCGTCGGCCGCGTAGGGGTATGGAACAAGAAAGGCAGGCAGGCCGAAGGTGGCGAGTTCTGCCAGGGAGGCCGCGCCGCTCCGGGCAATCGCGAAATCGGACGCGCTATAAACTTCCTCCATCTGGTGATGAAAGGCGGCGACAAACGCCGGAATGTTTTCGCGCCGGTAATTATCCTCCAGGAGGCGCGCGTCACGATCGCCGGCGAGATGAATCACCTGCAGCGGGAAGCCCTGGAGCGAGGGCATCGCCTTGATCAACGCCTGGTTGATCCCGCTCGCGCCCTGGCTGCCGCCCATCACGAGGAGAGTTGGTTTTCCCGGCTCCAAACCGAGTTTCCGAAGCGCTTCCTGGTGGTCGATTCGCCGCAGGGTGGAACGAATCGGCGTGCCCGTAAATTCCGTCCGGGCCTTTGGAAAAAAGGCGGCGCATTCCTGGAACCCGAGGAGGACCGCACGGACGAAGCGCGCGGTGTGGCGGTTGGCTTTGCCGGGGAAGGCGTTGGATTCGTGAATGAAAGTCGGAATGCCGCGCATCCGGCCAGCGATGACCGGCGCCGTCGAAGTGAAGCCCCCCATTCCGAGCACGACCTGCGGATTGAACTTGCGAAAAATCCCGCGGCAAAGAGAAAGGCTTTCGTTGAAACGCCTAACGAACGCGAGAATGGCCGGCGAAAAAGGCGAGGGGAGCGCGACGGTCGGGAGCTTTTCGAAACGAAACTCTGTCCGTCCCTCGGCCGCGAGGGTGTCGATCTCCTTCTCAGAAATGAAAAGCAGCACTTCGTGCCCGCGTTCCCGCAGCACCTCGGCGACCGCGAGACCGGGAAAGAGATGCCCGCCCGTTCCTCCGCACGCAATCACGGCGTTCATGAGGCGAGCCCCCCATTACGCTCGGCGGCTGACTCCGGGTAGCGCACGCGTCTCGCGTGCTGGCGACGGTGTCTCACCGTCGCGGACTTTCCGACAGAGCGGGAGTTCACCCTAACGATGTCGCGTCCGGAAAAAGTTCGTCGCGGTGAGACACCGCGACCAGCACACGAGACGTGTGCGCTACCCGGAGCTTGCGTTCCCAGTTTCATCAGATTCTCGGGGTTCCCCGGGCCCGCAGCGCCATTTCCCTCCTCGCCACGGGCTCGAGCACGCCCTGTCGGTAGATATTCAAGAGAAGCCCAACCGCGAAAAGCGCCACCACAAGATTGGAGCCGCCATAGCTCACAAAAGGGAGCGGCAAACCTTTGTTAGGCAAAAGCGAGGTCACGACCCCGATATTGATCGCGGCCTGGAACGCGAGCAGCGAAACGATCCCGCTCGCGAGCAGGAGACCGAAGCGATCACGGGCATGAAGCGCAATCGTCATCCCGCAGACAATGACGAGGACGAAAAGAAAAACGACCAGCAGGCTGAAGCGCAGACCCAGTTCCTCGCCCACGATTGGGAAAATAAAATCGGTGTGGGCATAGGGCAGGTAGGACATTTTTTGCCGGCCGTTGCCGAGCCCGAGACCGTCGATCCCGCCGCTGCCCCAGGCGATGAGGGCCTGCAACTGCTGCAGGCCGGCGGTCTGTTTGTATTGCTCGGGATGGAGGAAGGCCATGAGTCGGCTGTTGCGTTCCGCAATGTGGGTCGCGAGGTAAAGAATCGCGCCCACTCCGCCTAACGACAGCGTTCCAAGCAGTGCGAGATTGGTTCCGGCAATGAACATGACGACGAAAGTCGTCCCGCCGATCAGAACGGTCGTTCCAAGATCGACCTCGGTGATAATGAGGGAGATGAGCAGGCTAACGACCGCCATCGGGATGATGAACCCGCGGAGGATCTTGCTGCTTTCCTTTTCATAACGCGAAAACCAGAAGGCGAGAAAGAAGACGGTCGCCAGCTTGGCAAACTCGGAAGGCTGACAGGTGATGCCGTGAAAGCTGAGCCAGCGCCACGAGCCATTGATCTTGTGCCGCAGGGGCGGGAGAAAACAAAGGGCCAGCCCAACGAGCGAGATGGCAAACCAGATCCACCAGGTGCGCTGCCAGAAATGGTAATCGATCAGGGCCGCGGCGATGCAGGCGACCAGTCCGATCCCAAGCCACATCGCATGCCGTCGCAGGAAATAATAGACGTCGTTGTGGCTGTCTTTTGCGAAGGCGCCCGTGCTGAAAAGAATGACGATGCCAATGGCGAGCAAGCCCAGGACGGCGAGAAACAGGATGTAGGCGCTCTTCCGTTGCATCAGGCGGTCGCGGTCTCGTTAGTCTGCTTTCCCCTTGCCCGAGTTTTGAACTGGGATGTGCAATTTCTGCCCGATCTGCAATTTCCGCGGATCGGTGATCTGGTTGAGTTCGAGCAGGTCGGCTTCCGAGACTTTTAGGTGCCGCGCGATCGTGACCGGGTTGGCGCCTTTCACCACGGTGTAGATTTTGCCGGAATCGAGGACGGACTGGGTGGTGACGGCCGGTTTGGGATGTTCGGCGCTTTTTTCCGGAGCTTTCGTTTCGGTTTTGACCGCCGCTTTCGTCACCTCGTTAGGCTCGGCGACCTCAGGTTCCTCCGTCGCAACGACAGGAGCAGCGGGAGTTGCGACCGCTTCCGGCGTGGTCGCCGTCGCCATCGTCTCTCGTGTCTTGATCGTGTTGAAGGCGACGATCCCGGCCACGGCGACAATGTGAAGAACGAGAACGATGAGCAGCGCGCGCGACAATTTCATGTTCGGCTCCGACATCTGCTCGTAATCCATGGCGTCGGGCAGACCGAGCGAGCGCGAGCGGCGCGCGGTCGAGGCCTGGAGTTTCTTTCGTTTCAGGATGGTTGGCATTTTCATAGTGTTGGGTCGGGCAGGCCACGCACGAGGGCGCGGAATTGATCGCCGCGATCGGCGTAGCTCTTGAACATGTCGAAGGAGGAAGTGCCCGGGGAAAAGAGAACGATCTCGCCCTCGCGGGCGGCGGCCTGGGCGCGCTCGACGGCCGAGCCTAACGACGAAGCCAGTTCGCATTCAGTCGCCTCGCGCCAGTCGTGTGCCACGCCGGCGGCGATCTCGCCGATGAGGACGGCGTGCCGCACTTTTCGCGCGACGAGCGGGGCGATGGAGTCGAAAGCGAAACCCTTGTCCTTCCCGCCGGCGATGAGGACGATCGGTTTGGTGGCGCTGAGGAGCGCCTTCTCGAGCGCGTCGAGATTGGTTGCTTTCGAGTCGTTGATGTAATCGACGCCGGCGATGGCGCGGATGAACTCGAGGCGGTGCAATTGCGCGCGATAGGCGCAGAGCGGCGGCACCATTTCCTCAAAAGAGAGCCCGCGCGCCCGACCAACGGCGAGCGCGGCCATCATGTTCTCGGCGTTATGCGGTCCGCGCAGTTGTGCCTTCGCCAGGTTAAGAACGGGCTGCTGCCGGTAAACGATCCAGCCATCGCCTAACGAGAAGTCGCCGTCGTTGGTCCAGGCACTAAAGGTCGTCACCTTCGCTTGCAGGCCGGGCAGGTCTTCCGCGACGTTGATGACGGCGGTATCGTCCGCGGTTTGGTTTTCGAAAATGCGCAGCTTGGCGCCGCGGTATTCCCGGATCGACGGATAACGATCGAGGTGATCGGGTGCGAAATTGAGCCAGACGGTGATCTCGGGATGGAATTCCCGAATCGTTTCGAGTTGGAACGAGCTGACCTCGACCGTCAGGACGGCGTAGTCCTCCTTCTCACGCGCCGCTTCCACGAGCGGCTTGCCAATGTTGCCGCAGGCCACCGTCCGCTGACCGCAGGCGTTGAGCATCTGCGAGATCAATTCGGTCGTCGTCGTCTTTCCATTCGTTCCCGTGATCCCGATGACCGGGACGTTGCAAAATTGCCAGCCCAGCTCCAGTTCGCCGATCGACGGGATGTTCTTGCGCGAAAAATTTCGGCCTAACGGCAACTCCGGATCGATTCCCGGGCTCAGCACGCCGAGATCGTAAACTGCCGGATCTTCCTCCGCCGCCGGACCGCAGAGCATGTAAACGCCCTTTGCCCGCAACTGGTCGAGGCCGGCCAATTTCTCCTCAGGAGCGCTGTCGAGCATCGTCACCTTTGCGCCTTCCTCCGCCAGGAGAAGCGCAGCCGCCTTGCCGCTCCGGCCCGCGCCGAGCACGGCCACGTTTTTGTTTTTGTAGTCGGGCTTCATCGCAGTTTTAACGTGGCCAGGCCAAGCAATGCGAAGACGATCGAGAGAATCCAGAACCTCACGATGACGGTGTTTTCCTTCCAACCGCTGAGCTCGAAATGATGATGAATCGGCGACATGGCGAAGAGCCGTTTGCCGGTCAGCTTGAAACTCAAAACCTGGAGGATGACGGAGACCGCTTCGATCACGAAGACGCCGCCCACGACCACGAGGAGCAGTTCTTGTTTGCAGCAGATCGCGACCACGCCAATCATCCCGCCGATCGCAAGTGAGCCGGTATCGCCCATGAAAACTTTGGCCGGGTGACAGTTGAACCAGAGAAAGCCGAGACCGGCGCCGACGAGCGCGGCGCAGACAACCGCGAGCTCGCCGGAGAAGGGATAGAAGGGAACCTGCAAATATTGCGCGATCCGAAAATTTCCGCCCGCATAGGAGAGCAGCGCGTAGGCAAACGCGACCGTGATCGTGCAACCGATCGCGAGCCCGTCGAGACCGTCGGTCAGGTTCACGGCGTTCGATGCGCCGACGATGATGAGGGCGAAAAAGAAAAACGTGAAGACACCCATGTTCACAATCACGGGCAGTTTATAGAACGGCAGGTAAAGCGAGCGCGCCTGCACTTCGATGAGGGGATTAAGGAGGAAAAAGGCGGTTACGATGCCGGCGAGTGCGATCTGAAAAATGAGCTTCAGCCGGCCGCTGATCCCGTCCGATTTTTTCTTTGTGACCTTCAGATAATCATCGACGAAACCAAGGAGGCCGAGATAAACCGCGCAGAAGAGGACGAGCCAGACGAATGGATTATCAGGCCGCGCCCAGACGACCGAGGCGACCACGACCGAGCCGATAACGAGGACGCCGCCCATCGTCGGCGTTCCTTGTTTGCCGCCATGTAGTTCGGCGAGATGCCGCACTTCGGAGGCGGTTCGAATCGGCTGCCCGATCTTGAGCGAGATCAGTTTGCGGATGACAAAGTTGCCGAAAAGCAGCGAGATCGCGAAGGCCGTAATCGCCGCGAGAACGGCGCGAAAGGTGACGTAATAGAAGACGTTGAAGCCTTTGAAGTTCTCCGTCAGGCGATGCAGGTAAAACATCATGACGCGCAGTGGGTCTCTAACTGGCGTTTCGCGAATTCTTCCAGGACGCGCTCGGTCCGGGCGGCACGGCTCCCCTTAATCAGGACGAGGTCGCCAGGGTGTGCGCTTTCGCAGAGGAAATCGGCCACTTCCGCGGCGGAAGCGAGCGTTTGGCTCTTCTCCAAGCCGGCAGCATGCGCCGCGGTCGCGATCTCCGAGGAATCCTTGCCTAACGAAATGAGATGATCAATGCCTAACGACGCCGCAACCTCGCCGACTTCGCGATGGCCGCGGACCGACTCGGCGCCGAGCTCGGCCATTTGCCCGAGGACCGCGATTCGTTGTCCATCGGTCTCAAGCTCCGCCAGGGTGCGGAGCGCGGCTTTCATCGAGTCGGGATTGGCATTGTAGCTGTCGTCGATGAACTGGACGCCGCCGATATTCTTGATCTGCAAACGCGCCTTGGTGACCGGCGCGGCGGCCAGCCCGGCGGCGCATTCTTCGAGCGAAAGCCCGAAAACGCGACCGGCGGCGATGGCGAGCAAAGCGTTCTGCACCATATGCAACCCCGGCACCGGAGAGACCGCGTGACAGCGGTGCGCGCCCTCGAAAATGGTGAATTCCGCGCCTTCCGCGGTCTGGACAATTTCGCGCGCCTGCACTTCGCCGCCGTCGATCCCGGCGAAAATGACTCGCGCCGAAGTCCGCCGTGCGATGGCGTCGGCAAATTCATCGCTCCGATTCAGGATGAGAGTGCCATCGGCGGGGAGCGCGGCGGCGAGCTCGCCCTTTTCCTGCGCGATTGCTTCGCGGCTCCCCATGAATTCGAGGTGCGCGATGCCGATGTTGGTGATGATTGCTACGTCCGGTCGCGCGATTTGCGCGAGGGGCGCGATCTCGCCGGGATGATTCATTCCGATTTCCCAGACGCCGATCTGTTGGCGCGACGAGGCCTCGAGCATCGTGCGCGGGAGACCGACGTGATTGTTGAAATTGCCTTCCGTTTTCGTGACTCGAAAGCGGTGCCCGAGGACAGAGGCGGTAAAGTCTTTCGTGCTCGTTTTCCCGTTGCTGCCGGTGATGGCAACGACTTTTATGCCTAACGACCGCCGGTAGTTCGCGGCCACCTCCTGGTAGGCGACAAGCGTGTCGGCAACCCGGAACAGGGAAAAGTCGGGGCCTGGTTTGCCGGTCCAGTTCGTTTCCACGATCGCGCCGGATGCGCCCCGCTGCATCGCCTGCTCGACAAATTTATGCCCGTCGAAGTTATCACCGCGCAAGGCGACGAAAAGATCGCCCGGCTGCACCGTACGCGAGTCGGTGCTGACGTGCGTGACGAGGGCGCCGCGGTTGCCGTTTTGCATTACGGCTCCGGCGAACTCTGCCAGTTGCTCGATCGAAAGCGGGTCCATGGTCAGCGCGGCGATCTCATCCGGGGAGCGCACGCGACTCGCGTGCAGTTTGCGGCGACTCGCCGCAAACATCCGTGCGACGAACGAAGTAAAGGCAAAAGTTCGTGATGGCGGGTCGCCATCACCAGCACGCGGGTCGCGTGCGCTCCCCGGAATCTGCTGCGACGCTGAGTGGAACGATTCATCACTTAGAATTCCAACGGACGATTTTCCAACGCGCGCATGGCCATCTGGCGGTCGTCGAACGGAATGGTGTGGTCGGCAAATTCCTGGTAAGTCTCGTGGCCTTTGCCCGCGATGACGATGATGTCGCGCGGCTGGGCGAGCGCGATGGCGTGCGCAATCGCTTCCGCGCGATCGGGCACGGCTTCAAAGTTGGTCGAGCGAAATCCCTTTTTTACTTCCTCGATGATGGCGAGCGGATCTTCTTTTCGCGGATTATCGGAGGTGATGATGCTGTAGTCGGCGTTTTGATCGGCGACCCGGCCCATCAGCGGGCGCTTCTGTTTGTCACGGTCACCACCGGCGCCGAAAACGACGACGAGCCGGCGAGGCGCAAGTTCGCGCAGGGTCTTGAGGACATTAAGCAGCGCGTCGGGCGTGTGCGCGTAATCGACAAAGACCTGAAACTGGCGTTTGGCCGGGACCATCTCGAGACGACCGGGGACCTGGGGCGACTTGGCGAGGCTGAGAACCGCTTCACGGAGGCTCACGCCTAACGAATTGGCAGCGGCCAGCGCGGCCAGCGCATTCATCACGTTGAAACGCCCGATAAGCGGGACTCGGACGAGATAAATCTTGCCGCGGGCGTCGAGCTGGAACGAGGTCCCGCTGAATTCGGCCCGGTAATTGGAAGCGCGAAAATCGGCCCGCGCGCTCATTCCATACGTGATAACCGGCGTATCGTCGCCGAGGCGCTTCACCAGCTGCTCGCCGTAACGATCGTCAATGTTGATTACTGCGCTCGCCTGCTTCTTGTTAGGCTGGTTTTTCAGTCCGGTGAAAAGCAGCGCCTTCGACTCGAAGTAATTTTCCATCGTCTGATGAAAATCGAGATGGTCTTGCGTGAGATTAGTGAAGACGGCGACGTCCCATTCCAAGCCGCGCGTCCGATCCTGTGCCAGCGCGTGCGAGGAAACTTCCATCATCGCCGCTTTGCAGCCGGCGCCGGCCATCTGGGCGAGCATCTCCTGGAGGTCGAGCGACTCGGGCGTGGTCCGCGTGGCCGGCAAAACGCGTTCGCCGATTTCGTAGCGCACGGTGCCGATGAGCCCGCTGCGCATCCCGGCGTTTTCGCAGATGTGCTTGATGAGAAAGGTGGTCGTCGTCTTGCCGTTCGTCCCGGTGAC
>JBBPZW010000052.1:0-18825 GCA_038198475.1 Chthoniobacterales bacterium
GGACGATCAGCAGGCAGCGCAATACCACGACCGCTTTGTTTCCAATCGGCCGGAAGACAGCGGCTTTAACAACCAGGCCTACCACGAGGCGGCGACCCAGTATCTGGGCAAGCTGCCCGACGACGAGTTTCATCGGGCGGCGACTCAGGCCATTTCCCAAGCACCGCCCCAGGAAAAAGCCGGGCTGCTCGGGACCTTGCTCGGCGCCCTCGGCGGCGGGCAAAGCGCAACCGGCGGTGGGAGCGGTTTGACCGGCGGCCTGGCCGGACTCGCGGGCATGCTGGGACTCGGCTCCACCAACCCGCAGCAGATGAGCGATCAAGATGCAGCGAAAGTCGTGGACTACGCGCGCAAGAACGATCCCCAAGCCCTGCAGAAGACCGTGGCGGACAAGCCGTGGTTCGTGAAAGCGATGGGCAATCCGGTCGTGATGGGCGCGATCACGCTGGCCGCGGCCAAGTTGCTCAGCAACCAACGCCGCCAGTCGTAGAGCCTTTCGGCCGGGGACAAACGTCCCCGGTCGCGAGCTCGCCCGTCGGCCGAAGACTATTCGTCGCCCCGGGTCATGGCCCCGGGAGTCGTTAGGCTGCCGAAACGCGCAAACCACACGCGGGCGTCTGTCCGCCTGCCGCTTTCCCTTTGGACCGCATCCTGTTACGCTAGGAGTCGATTCTCTCGATGAAAAAGTCCCATGAACGCACCTATCGTTTGCTTTGTTGGCTCTCTGCCCTCCACGCATCCCTCTGTTTCCTCTTTCTGGTAGCCGGAATCCGACTCACTAGAGACAGATTCAGTTTGGACTGGTTCGAGCGCAATTGGTATGCCTTCGTCACGCTATGGTTTCTCTGGCCGATCGTGTTAATACTGCATCGCGGACGTTCGACTCGACGTCTCGCGGGCTTCATGGTGCTTAGCACCTTGCTGCTTCTGCCATCCCTTCCTTACTATTGTCTCAGATCGCCGCAGAATCTCGGGTTACCTTGGGGCGTCAAGTTAGAGCCGGTCAGCCTGTGGAAGTATTACAGTGCTTGGTGGGCCGGTCGCGCGGAGGCGCAGAGAGATGCCGGCGCCGGAGTCATGGCTACCGAGGTCTACGGATTCGGCGCGGGTGGCGGGGACTACACCCGTATCGTGCGCGAACGTTATCATATCGAGATTCGTCCCGTCGCAGCCTGCATGGTCGATGAAACAATCGTCGGTCATGCAGCTGGCTACAACAGGATATCCCAAGTCGAAATTGACCGCCGTGTCGGACCCGCGCGCCTCAATGCGGCGAAGGGTGAGGCCATCCAATTGGCGCTGGAAAGGACCGCCCGCGAGGAGAAATACTCTGTTGATCTGGCGCAACGCCTTTCGGGTTTTCCTCTCGGCGGAAAAATCGTTCTCGAGAAAGTTAGACTATTCGCTTCCAGGGAAAGCCAGCTCGCGCCCGCCATGGAAAAACAACTGGGCCTCTTTGTGCGCGAGATCGAGGCACTTCTCGCGCGGGTCGTTCCTGAGAGTTCCCCGCCCTTCCCACTGGACATCACTGCGACGCTGAGTGCGAGCAAGCAGCCCACACTAGAATCCCTCAGTCATTCCCGGCCACCCCCGGAAACCTACAAAAAAATCCTTCGCGAGCTGGCTGCATTGCGTCTCCCGCAATGGAAGGGTGAGGCGCTTTCGGTCCGATTGCAGTTCGCCATTCGTGCGCCGACCTCGAGTTCGACGATGTCACCAAATGCCACAGCGTCGAACGCTCTTGACGCGAACGCCGATTAGTCCCGGCCCCAAATCATGGCGACGGAAGTCGTTAGGCTGCCACCCATGTTGAAGGTGAGAAATTTTTTCGCGTCCTTGATCTGCCGCGGGCCCGACTGGTTGGTCAGCTGTTGGTAAGCATCGACCACCTGGCGCACGCCGGTCGCGCCGACCGGGTGACCATCCCCGATCAAACCACCGCCGGTATTAACCGGAATCTCAAAGTCGAATTTGCCGGTGACATGCTCACCGCGCGCCTGTGGTAGGGCAGTCGCGCCACTCTTGGCCAGCTCCGCGCCTTTGCCTGGCTCGGCCAGCCCGAGAATTTCGTAAGCCACGATTTCAGTAATCGAAAAACAATCGTGCACTTCCGCGCCGTGCATGTCGCGCGGCTTCAGGTTCGCCATGCCAAAAGCTTTCTCGGCCGCTTTGCGCGCCGTGCTGAAAGTTGGAGTGTCCTTCTTTTCGAGCGCCAGGTAATCGGTCGTGTGCCCGAAGCCGAGCAGTCGCGGGACTTGCGACTTATCGATGCCGTGTTTGTCGAGATATTTCCCGGAGACGAGCACGATGGCCGCGGCGCCGTCGGTAATCTGCGAGCAATCGGAAACGCGCAACGGCTCTGCGACGCTTGGGTTTTTCTCCGAGACCTGCGATGCGTGGTCGTAAGTCAGGTGGGCGTCGCGCATTTGGGCGAGCGGGTTCAGGCGCGCATGCGCGTAATTTTTGTAGGCGACAGCGGCGAGGTCATCGGGCGTCGCGCCATATTTCTCGATATAGATCTGCGCGATTTTGCCGAACAATTTCGGGAACATGAAGTCGCCGTATTCCGGCCGTTCGACATCGAAATCCGCCGCCGCTCCGAGCACATCGGAACCGTCGCGGGACGACATTGTCTTCTGCTGTTCCGCACCAACGACAAGGACAGCATCGTGAAATCCACCCATGATCCATTGCGCGCCGAGCAGGACCGAAAGAGAACCGGAGGCGCATGCCGCCTCGGTGTGCATTGTTGGGATGCCGTGAAGTTTCTCATCGATCTCCGGAACGAACGCGCCGAGGTGAAGCTGCTTCGTGAACTGCCCGGCGTTGAAATTCCCGACCGTCGCGGCCTCGATTTCTGCCGGGTCGATCTTCGCGTCATCGAGCGCCTTACGGCCGGCCTCGGTGATCAGGTCGCGCAGGGCTTTGCCCTCTTTTTTGAGGTTTCTTTTAAAATCGGTTCGGCCCGCGCCGAGGATGTAAACAGGTTCGTTCATAGCTGCGCAGAAGCTAAGCTACGGATGGCGCGCTGTCATCCGGGGCGCGCAGACGGCGAAGGACCCCTCTGGGGAGCGCACGCGCGTCGCGTGCTGGCGATGGCGCCCTCGCCATCGCGCACTTGGCTTCTGGTAAATCAACTCCCAACTCTCGGCGAAAGTTCGTTTCGGCGAGGCGCCGAAACCAGCACGCGAGGCGCGTGCGCTCCCCAGACTCCTCTCGCCCTGCTTTCCATTTCAAGCGATACCGCGCACCGGATTTCGAGCTGTGAGTGCGCCCTTGCACCGCCCGATGTGGCGCTGACAAACCGCCCAGCGGACACTACACTTTGATCCGTGAGCGCCGCTGAGATTATCAAGGAAATCCAGGCGGCGATTCCAAACTTGTCGCGCGAGGAAGTCGAACAAATCCGCGCGTGGATTGACGACTATCTCGAGGACCACCTTGAATTGACGGAGGAGGTCGAGGCCAAGCTCGACCAGTCCCGGCACGAGATTGCAGCCAATCAATACACCACACGGCAGCCAAAATAGTTTTGTGGCTGCCACGCGCAATCTGCAATTTAATTAATTCACTCTCGGCGCCGACGGATTCAGGATTGCAGGTGGCCCTGCCGCCCGACTTTGATTTGAAGCGGCAGTCGATCTTCGCCAGACTCGGCTGATGACTTTGAAGGCGATCATTCGCCCCGCTGACGAAGGTGGTTTCTGGGCTGAGGTTCCTGCGTTACCCGGCTGTGTGACGCAGGGCGAGACGATCGAAGAGGTCGAAACCAACCTGCGCGAGGCGGTGGAAGGTTGGCTCTCGGTTGAAACGGCTCAAGCGAAACCGGGCACGGGCGATCGGGTCGTCGAAGTGGTAGTGTGAAGCAAATTTCCGGCAAGCAACTGGCGCGGGCGGTGGATCCAAAGGTTGGTCACTGGCCAGTGTGAACGGCAGCCATCACATTTTTGTAAAGGCCAGCCGTCGCGAAAGAATTGTTATTCCCATTCACGGAAACCGGCCACTTAAGACCGGGTTGCTTCGATCTCTGATGAAGATTGCTGAGGTGAAGGAATCCGATCTTTAGGCTTTCAAGCTTTTGATTCGCGGACGGCTTTGAAAATTGGTTGAGATCGTGGCAATGACAGCGAGCCATGGCGCGACTGCACGAATATCAGGGGAAGGAAATTCTCGCCGCCAACGGATTCAAGATTCCGCGCGGAAAGGCTGCTAATTCTCCTGATGAAGCAGTCGCGGCGGCGAAAGAGCTTGGCGGCGAGGTCGTAATCAAGATCCAGGCCTGGACCACGGGGCGCGCCGGGATCGGTGGCGTCGCTTTTGCGAAGAAACCGGAAGAGGCACGCGGCCATGCCGAACGGATGCTGGCAATGAAAATTGGGCAATTCCCGGTCGAAACCGTGCTCGTGGAAGAAAAAATCGCGATCGAGCGGGAGTTTTTTCTCTCCTTCGCGATCGACGACGCGACCCGCGCCCCGATCATCGTTTTCTCTCCCGGCGGCGGGAGCGGGATCGAAGAACGCGCCGCGTCCGCCCGCCGTATCGCTTGTGACGTGACGTCCGGTCCGCTGGAAGCGGAGGTGATGGAAGCCGCCGGCTCGTGCGATCTTTCGGCCAAAGAGGCCGCCCAGCTCGGCGACTCGATGCGCAAGCTGTTTACCGCGGCGCGCAGCGTGGAAGCGCGCTCGCTCGAGATCAATCCGCTCGTCCTGACGAAGGACGGCGAATTCGTCGCGGCCGATTGTCGCCTAACGATTGACGATTACGCGGTCGCGCGGCACCCCGAATTGAAAATCGAAATCGCACGCGAGTTCGATCATCCGCCGACCGAGCTGGAGCGGATCGCCTACGCCGTCGAACAGGCGGATCACCGCGGCACCTTCTATTTCGCGCAGTTAGCCACGGCCGCGACCGAAGGCACCAAAGGGTTGGTGGGATTTCACGGCGCCGGGGGCGGCGGTTCGATGATGTCGATGGACGCGATCGTGAACGCCGGTTTTACGATCGCCAATTTCACCGACACGAGCGGCAATCCGTCCGCTTCGAAAGTGTATCGCGCGAGCCGGATCATTTTATCGCAGCCCGATCTCGTCGGTTATTTCGGATCCGGTTCCGGAGTCGCGAGCCAGGAGCAATATTGGTCCGCCTATGGTTTGGCCAAGGCGTTCTGGGAACTCGATCTCGATATTCCGGCGGTGATTCGGTTAGGCGGGAACACCGAGGATCGCGCGGTCGATATCTTGCGTCGGATGTCGAAGCTCTTGCGCGCGCCGGTCGAGGGTTATCGCAAGACCGATTCGCCGGCGCTGATCGCAGAGCGGTTTGCGAAATTGGTCGGTGAAGCGGGCGGCACAAAATGGACGCCGCGTGCACCGCGCGTGCCCACGTTCGTGAAGGCGTCATCCGCCACAATGCTCCCGGTGAAAGGCGGCAAGGTCTGGATCGACGCGGCGCAATGGTCGTCGATTCGCGCCGCGGTGGAGACGCACTCCGGCGGATTGATCGTCGATCGCGAAGGCAAACCGGCGGCGGCGCTGGCGCCGGAGGAATTCGCGACCAAGGACTCCGAACTCCTGGCCTGCGACGTGGAATGTCGCCTGGCCGAAGTCGACGGTTTCTATCTCGAACTCGAGATCCCGGGGTTGAACGATCTGATGGGTCATTAGGGCGTTGCGGCCGGGATCGATGATCCCTGCCCTCCGGCATCTTGGCCCTCAAGCAAAGCAGCGGTCCACCTCGCCAGTGGCGGTAGGCTCTTGTTGGTAGCGCGAGCTTCCAGCTTGCGCATTCACATCCTGCAAGCTGGAAGCTTGCGCTACCTTGCGCCACCAGACTCGGCTGCGCCCTAACGAGCGATCGTCAACTCAAAGAGTTCGCGAAATCCCTTAAGGAAGGGCGCTTTGCAAGCGCCCACGGCGGTTGCAAACCGCCGCTCCTTGGGAGACGATCCTTGGAGGAACGTTAAAGGACATACGAATCAGGCAATGCTTGCCTAGCGTGCCGTCGTCAGCTCGAAGAGCTCGCGGAAATCTTTCGCGTTCTCCATGCTCATGATCACGCCCTGCAATTTCTTGCACTGATCCTTCCCGATCACGTCGCCGCCGAGCGCGGTAAATTTGACCGCAATTTCTTCCTCCGTCATCGGATCGCGCGGATCACCTTTCGGGACATCGACGCGCGTGGCGTACGACTTTCCGTCGTTCGTCGTAATCGTGACCCGGCTCGGCTGGAACTTCGGAAAGAGTGCTTCGAACTCTTCGTTAGGCACAACCTTCACTTTGTCCATGATCGGGATGAGCGCCTTGTCGAGGACACGCTCTTCCTGGAACTGGAGGGGCGTCACCATGCCGTCGACCAAACCCGCGGCCATGCAATAGGGCAGCGAATGGTCGGCCGTTTCCTTCGAGTCGGGCCGGTACTTGTGCGGATCGCCCAGGATGTCGGCCGCGCGCGCGATCACTTCTACTTTGATTTCCTTTACGTCGTCGGCCTTGATGCTGTGCTCCTTCACCGTCTTCATCATCGCGGTCAGCGGCGCGTGACTGAGCGCTTCGATCGGGAAACTCTTCATCCCGCAATCGAGGATGCGGTAATGCGACTTCGGGGCATTCGGCAGATCTGCGACCAACGCTTCGCCATCAAACGTCGCCGGCTCACCCTTGTATTGCACATGATGGAAAACGGCGAAGAGCCCTTCCTTGCCATCGATGATGTGCTCCGGCCCGGAGAATCCGCCGCGCGCGAGCAGCGCGCTTTCCGCGCCCATCCGGCCCGCCCACGGATCGACCGTATTCTTCATATTCGTGAGTTTTCCGGCCGTTACTGCGCCCGGACAAAACGTGCGCGCCGCGCTGATTCCCATCGCGGAAACCATCTGCGCCGGGTTGAGATTCAAGACGCGCCCCGCCGCGATCGGCGCCGCAAACGCGCTCAGGGTCGCATGATGCCAACCATACTCGCGCACGCCGGGCCGTCCGACCTCGCAAAGCCGCATCTCGATTTCATAAGCGATGATCGTGGCCAGAATCAGGTCTTTCCCGCTCAGCTTTTCGCTCTCACAAAGCGCAAGCGGCGCCGCGATCAGATCGCTCGGATGACACGGGTCCGACTTCCAATAAATGTCGTTGTAATCCATCGCGCGGATCATGTGGCCGTTAATGAAGGACGCATCGACCGGATTAGTTTTGAACCCGGAGACGAACGTGGTGGCGCTGCCATTTCCACCGCCCATCGCCTGGTAATGCTTGAGCAAAATCTTCGCGTCATCCTGCTGACTCCCGCCCAGCGCGCAGCCGATGGTGTCGAACCAGAACAACTTCGCGGACTGAATCGCTTCCGGCGACAGATCCTCGTATTTCAGGGCACAAGCCCATTCCGCGATGGTGTAGGAGAGCAGTTTTTTCGAGTCGGCAGGTGCGTGTGACATGATGATTTTGTGTTGGAGATCACACTATTAAATTGCCGGTTGGCCCTTGGCAAGATTGCTTCACCGCGGCTCCGCCCCTTGCTTACTCCAGCGGGATCCCGTAACCGACTTACGTATGATCAAAGGCAGCGAAATCCGAAAAGCCGACCATCCAATCGAACCCCTCCTGCTGGATCGCTGGTCGCCGCGCGCGATGTCGGGTGAAGAAACTTCGCCAGAGGAATTGATGCGACTCTTTGAAGCGGCTCGCTGGGCTCCTTCTTCCTTTAATGCCCAGCAATGGCACGCGCTTTACGCCCGGCGCGGCACCGAGCATTGGCCCACCTTTCTTGGTTTGCTGGTGGAGGGAAACAAAGCCTGGGCCCAGCACGCCGCCGTTCTTGTGCTCTTCATCTCGCGCGAGACCTTCGAATATAACGGCGAGCAGTCGGTTAGTCATTCCTACGATTGCGGGGCGGCCTGGGAAAATTTCGCGCTCCAGGGCTTCAGTCAGGGACTGGTCGTGCACGGCATGGAAGGGTTCGATTACGAGCGGGCGAGAACCGAGCTGAAAATTCCCACGGGGTTCCGGGTGGAAGCCATGGCCGCTGTCGGCAAACCGGGTGCAAAAGAAACGCTCCCCGAAAAGCTCCGCGCCAAGGAAAGTCCTAACGAGCGCCGCAAGCTCAGCGAGAGCATCTGCGAAGGCCCGTTCGCTTTAAGTAAGGGCCGGCCGGCGCCGAACGTGCGTCGTCACTTTCGCCGCTGAAGCCGGGCTTCGGCGAGGTCGATATCGTGCTGGATACGGCGGAGCACTTCGTCGTTGATCGACTCGTTCATTGCGCAGTCCGACGACAGTGTCGCGTTCAGTTTCCACAACTGGCATCGCCTCACTTCGCTCTCCAGCGCCAACCTCCCATCTCCAAACTAAATTTATCCATGAACAACCTCTTGAGCCTCCACATCTAGAGGAGCAGGAGCGAGGGATTTTCGAGGAGCTGGCGGAGGGCTTTCAGATAATCGGCGCCGATCGCGCCGTCGACGACGCGGTGGTCGCAGCTCATCCCGATCTTCATCCGGTAGCCGGGGACGATTTCGTCGTCTTCGTTCACGGTCGGTTTTTTCACGATCGCGCCGATGGAAAGGATGATGGCCTGGGGCGGGTTGATGATGGCGGAGAAATAATCGATGCCGTAGCTGCCGAGGTTTGAGACGGTGAGGGTGCCGCCCTGAAATTCTTCCGGCTTCATCCGCTTGTTGCGGGCGCGGTGGGCGAGGTCTTTGACCGCGGCGCTGATCTCGCGGAGCGATTTGTTTTGCGCGCCTTTGATCACCGGCGTGACGAGGCCTTCGTCGATCGCGACCGCGACCGCGAGGTTGACGTCGCCGTAATGGATGACGGCGTCACCGTCGAAGGCGGCGTTGACTTTTGGCTCGCGCAGGGCGGCGACGACCGCGCCCTTGAGGATGAAATCGTTGACCGTGATTTTGGTCGCGTCGTCGTCTTCGCCGGCGGATTTCAACTCGGCGCGAACGCGCATGAGCGGGTCGGCGTTGATCTCGATGTTGAGGTAGAAATGCGGGACCGGGCCGAGACTGGAGACGAGGCGCTCGGCGATGACTTTGCGCATGCCGGTGAGGCTGATGCGGGCGGTTTCGCCGGCGGAAATTTCAGGCGCGGGAGCTTTGGTTTTGGTGGGCGATTTGGCTCCGGCGGCGGGAGCGGCCGACACGGCCGCCTCTACATCTTTCTCGACGATGCGGCCGCCGGGGCCGGTGCCTTTTAGGTTCGTTAGGTCGATGCCTTTCTCGGCTGCGATTTTCTTCGCGAGCGGCGAGGCTTTAACGCGACCGGATTCGGATTTTTCTTCGGGTGCGGCGGCTTGCTTCTTCGCTTCCGGGGCGGCGTCCGCTTCGGCAGCCTTCGGCTTCTTTTTCTCGGGAGTTTTCGCTTCGGCTTTCTCGGTCTCGCCGCCTTCGCCGCCTTCTTCTTCCGCCCCGCCGGAATCAGCGGGCGTTTCTTCGTCGTCGCCACCGATGAACGCGATCCGATCGCCGACGTTTACTTTCCCGCCTTCCTGCACGTAAATTTCTTTCAGGACGCCGTCATCGGTCGCTTCCCATTCCATCGTCGCCTTGTCGGTCTCGATCTCGGCCAGGACTTCGCCGGCGGTGACTTCGTCGCCGATCTTTTTTTTCCAACTGACGAGCGTGCCCTCGGTCATGGTGTCGCTCAGTTTCGGCATCTGAATCTCAGGCATGACTGGAATCTCCTTCGTTAGGGCCTAACAAATCTTTTTGACGGCGGCGATAATCTTTTCGGCGTTGGGGAGGACGGCTTTCTCGAGTTCTTCGTTGTAGGGCATGGGCACGTCTTCCTGTGTCACACGCTGAATGGGAGCGTCGAGTTCGTCGAAAATTTCTTGCTGAATGCGGTAGGCGATCTCGGCGCCGACGCCACAGAACGGGCGATCCTGTTCCGCGATCACCACCCGGTGGGTTTTGCTGACCGATGCGAAGACGGCCGGCCAGTCGAGCGGCTTGATCGAGCGCAGGTCGATCACTTCGGCGTTGATCTTCTCGGCGGCCAACTGCTCGGCCGCGGCCAGCGCCATCGGGACGGTCTGGGCGTAGGAAATGATGGTGACGTCGCCGCCTGCGCGCTTGGTTTCCGATTCGCCTAACGGGATCAGGAGTTCGACGTCTTCATCCTCGACCTGGCCTTTGTGGCTGTAGAAAAGTTCGCACTCGAGCACGAGGACCGGGTTGTTGTCGCGGACGGCGGTCTTGAGCAAGCCCTTCGCGTCGCGCGGGGTGGCGGGGGTGCAGATCTTGAGACCGGGGACGTTCGCATAGAGGCACTCGGTGGCGTGGGAATGGGTCGCGCCGAGCTGGTGGGCGGGACCGTTAGGCCCACGGAAGGTGATCGGGATGTTGAACTGCCCGCCGGACATGGTGAGCATGTTCGGTGCGTTGTTCACGATCTGGTCGAATGCGACTAACGAAAAGCTGAAGGTCATGAACTCAACGATCGGACGGAGGCCAACCATCGCGGCCCCGATGCCAAGCCCGGCAAAGCCATTCTCGCTGATCGGGGTGTCGATGATGCGCTCCGGCCCGAAGCGATCGAGTAGCCCCTGGCTCACTTTGTAGGCGCCGTTGTATTCGGCCACTTCCTCACCCATGAGAAAAACGTTGGGATCGCGCGCGATTTCTTCGGCGAGCGCTTCGTTTAGCGCCTGGCGATAGGTGATTTCTCTCACGCCTTTTTCGATCCTGATGTAGCGGCGGCCGTGTCGGCCGCATCGCCGTTCTTGCTCGCGCCGTCGTCGGAACGACGCGACTTGCCCGCTGGGGATTGACGCAGCGGCTTGGTGGCCCGTGCCTTAGCGGGCGACACGCCCGCCTCTACACTGCTTTCCTCGAAGGCGACGCCGGATTCGCCTATCCCGACGTAGGTATATTTGTAGAGATCCTCGAGCGGCGGCTCGGCGCTTTTTTCGGCGAACTTCACGCTCGCCATGACCTGCTCCTTGGCGCTTTTGTCGAGCTTGTCGAATTGCTCGTTGGTCAATTTTCCTTCGCGGGTGAGCTGCGCACGCATGCGGGTAATCGGATCCTCCAACCGATATTTTTCCAGCTCTTCCTTGGTCCGGTAACTGGCCGGGTCCGACATGGAATGCCCGCGGTAACGATAGGTGCGCGCCTCGACGAAAGCCGGGTGCGGATCTTTCCGGATGGAGGCGATGATCTCGCCCAGCTTGTCGCGCACTTCGCGGAAGCTCATCCCGTCGACGACCTCGCCCGGCATGTCGTAGCCCTCGGCACGATCGACGATCTCCTTGAGCGAGGTCGAGCGTTTCACCGAGGTGCCCATGGCGAAAAAGTTGTTTTCGCAGATGAAGATGACCGGCAGCTTGAAAAGTCCGGCAAGGTTGAGCGCTTCGTGAAAGCCGCCCTGGTTGATCGCGCCGTCACCGAAAAAGCAGAGCGTCACGCGGTCTTCCTTGCGGTACTTGGAGGCAAACGCCATCCCGGCGGCGAGCGGCACGTGGGCGCCGACAATGGCGTGGCCGCCATACATGTGGTTTGCCTTGTCGAAATAATGCATCGACCCGCCGAGACCGCGGGAGCAACCGGTGACCTTGCCGAAAAGCTCGGCCATACAGGCATCGGCGCTTGTCCCGCGGGCCAGGGCGTGCGCGTGGTCGCGATAGGCGGTGATCAGATAATCATCGGGGCGAGTCGCGGCGACCGCTCCGGCGACGACGGCTTCCTGCCCGATATAAAGGTGACAAAAGCCGCCGATCTTCTGCGCTTGATACTGCTGGCTCGCGCGCTCCTCAAAGCGGCGAATCAGCAACATCATCGCGAGCATCTCGACTTCGTCGCGTTGCTCCGGCGAAGACATGTCGGTCAATGGGCTAACGACCGACCCGTGGCAGCCCGCAGGGCGGCGTCGCGCCGGCCGTAGCTCATGCAAGCGACAAACAAGAGGGTGAAGAGCAAATCACTCGCGAGTGAGTTGCGGAAAAACATCCAGGTCGGAGTCGCGCCGTATTGCGGCAACCCGACGGTCAGGGCCTGGATCAGGCCGGCGAAATTTTTCGCATAACCGGGATCGGTCAACCAGGAGAAGAAGTTGGTGATCCCGTAGAAGAGCGCGGAACCGGCGAGTGAGGCGGGAACAATCGTCTTGAGCGAAGGCCGACGGCTGATCGCGAGACCGAGCAGACCGACCAGCGCAAAAGCGAAGTAGCGGCAGAAAATCAGCGGATCGAGGAGCGAAGCCTTGTAGTAAACGTCCAGCACGACGTCGGAAAAAAGCAGGGCCGCAAACGGCACAGTGAACTTATATTTGCGCGGAAAATAAATCGCGCTGCAAAGAGCGATGGCGGCCAGCGGGGCGAAATTTGAAAGCCAGGCACTCCCTCCGCCCTGCACGATGATGGCGGTGGCGATCCGATAAACGACCGCAAGCAAAACGAGAACAAGCGCAGGAATCATGGGCAAAACTCAACTGTTCCGGACGAGATGCAATGCAGTTTCTTTATCCTGCTCATGCTCCTGATCTTAGCCGTCCTTCAGAGATGATGCGGGACGACGAACAAGAAAGGAAATCAGGCCGCGGCAGCTTTCGCGGCGGCCTTGTTCAAGCGGGCCTTGCGGCGGTTCGCGACATTTTTGTGGATGACTCCGCGTTTGGCCGCCTTGTCGAGCGCAGACACGAGCTCGCGGGTTTCCTCGGTTTTTGCGCCGGCCGCGTGGCGTTTCGTGAGTGAACGCAGGTTGGTAATCACGCTCCGGTTACGAAGGGTGCGGCGAGGATTTTGACGAGCGCGTTTGGCGGCAGATTTAGAGTTGGCCATGAATCAGGAATTGTGAGCGGGCAGGCTCGCGGACAGGCGCTGGCTTGTCAAGGTTGTAGCCGGGATCGCTGATCCCGGTCGCTGCTCGTTCGATTCGACGCGCGGCGTGTTACAGTCCATCTCATGGAGTTGTTCTGGTGGAGCGCCACGCTTGTGCTGATGGCTGTCGGGCTCATCGGGACCGTCCTTCCGATTTTCCCCGGCACCACCATCATCCTGGCCGCGGCAATCCTGCACCGGGTGATGCTCGGGCCGGAGAAAAGCCTGGGCTGGACCAGTCTCGCGCTCCTCTTCCTGCTCACGCTTGCCTCCTATGCGGTCGATTTTGCCGGCAGTTGGATGGGCGCACGGCGTTTTGGGGCGACGCGTTGGGGAGGGTTCGGGGCGGTCGCGGGCGCCATCGCGGGAATCTTCTTCGGGCTGCCAGGCCTGCTCGTCGGTCCGGTCGTCGGCGCGCTGGCGGGCGAAATTATTGGCGGGATGAAGGTGATCGATGCCGGACGCGCCAGTTGGGGTGCATTCCTCGGCAACCTGGCCGCGGTTGCGGGCAAACTAATCATCGCGCTCGCGATGGTGAGCTGGTTTTTGGTCGCGACGCCGGCGCCCTTCTAGGCGTTTATCGGCGGGGCAAAGAGGAATCGAGCTTCGCGTAGACGCCGATCAACGCGCGATGCGACGGCGTCGAAGCACGGAAATCGCTGACGAACCCGCGCGCGGTGCGAATCTCGACATGACCCGCGGCCCGGCCGGAACCGTAAACCAGCACGGAGCCAACTGGCGCCTGGTAGGGATCACGCACCGCAAGGCGCGTAAAGCCAAAGGAATGCACGAGCTCATCACCCGCCTGTCGTGCGAGAGCGGTCTTCGGATAGGAATCAACCGCACCAGCCGCGACCAGCGCCTGTTTGACGTAACGCCAGCAACTGCTTTTCGAGTGCGCGTTCGCGCGTTCTTCTGCGATCGTCGCCGCCCGGGCCAGCTTCGGATCGATGTTCGGCAGATTCTTCAGCTTACCGGTGTAATGGGAGATGATTTCGGTCGATTGAACCTTGCCCTGGGCGTCGACGTAGACAAAACGAGTCTCCGAATTGGAGAGGCCGGCGGCTTGGAGATTCGAGAAAGCGAAGATACAGCTGAGAAAGAGTAAAAAGCGAAACACGTGCGGTTCCTATGAAGGCGATTCCGATGCCGTGCAATAGAAAATTTCCCATTCGGCCGAACTTTTCCCCTCGTGGCAACCTTCTCGACCAAAAAGATTGACAGTCGCGCTCCTTACTGGGCCGGTCCTGCTCGGCGCCTGGTTCTTCGTTCGCCGTCGCCGCCAAGCCAAAGGACTGTCCTGTTTGCTGTGGAAAGCCCGTCCGTCGCTGGACGGTTTTCTATTTCTAGCCCACGATCCGCCCGCTGACCTCGCCGAAGCCGACCCGGTAGCCGTCCCCTTCCGCCCAGCCGCTGATCGTCAGGCGATCGCCATCCTCCAGCCACTTGCGCGTCTCGCCGCCCGGCAATTGCAACGGGTTCGCACCGCGCCAGGTCAACTCGAGCATGCTGCCGCGGCCGTCCTCCGCCGGGCCGCTGATCGTGCCGCTGGCAAGGAGGTCGCCCGGCTGCAGGTTGCAGCCACCCACCGTGTGGTGCGCGAGCTGTTGCGAGATGCTCCAGTAGAGATTTTGGAAATTACTCCGGGTGATGGTTTGCGGCGCGCTCATTTTCGCGGTCTGCAACGTTGCCTCCAGCCGGATATCGAAAGTGAAGTCGTTAGGCGTGCGCAGGTATTCCATCGGCGGTGGGTCCTGGGACGGGAGCGGTTTCCGAAACGGCTCGAGCGCTTCCATGGTCACGATCCAGGGCGAGATGCTGGTGCAGAAATTTTTCGCAAGAAAAGGCCCGAGCGGTTGGTATTCCCAGGTCTGGATATCGCGCGCGCTCCAGTCATTCATCAAAACGAGACCGAAAACATGATCCGCCGCCTGCGCGATCGGGACCGGTTCGCCGAGTTTGTTAGGCGGACCGACGAAAAACGCCGCTTCCAGTTCAAAATCGAGCGCCCGGCTGGCGCTAAAGATCGGCACCTCCGAATCGGGCGGCTTGATTTGTCCGTGCGGGCGGCGCACGTCCGCACCGCTCGGCACAATCGAACTGGCGCGGCCGTGATAGGCGATCGGAAGCCACTTCCAATTCGGCATGAGGGCGTTCTCCGGGCCGCGAAACATCGTGCCGACGTTGAAGGCGTGGTGATAGGAGGAATAAAAATCCGTGTAGTCGCCGATGCGCGCCGGCAACTGCATCGTCACCTCTGCCTGCCGATGAAAAACGCGGGCCCGTAAAGCTTCGTCGTCACGCAGGGTGGCAGTATCGGCCGCGAGCAGGTGCTGCAAAATCTCGCGCGTTTTGCGCCAGGCCGGCTGGCCGAGGTTGAGGAAGGCATTGAGCGAGTCGCCGGCAAAGATTCTGCCCGGCCCGAAGTTCAAGGCGCGAAAATATCCGCCTTCTTCGAGCGCCGCGAGATCGAGGACAAGATCGCCGATGGCGACTCCGGCGCGGGCCGGGCCCTCGTTAGGCCGGAAAACTCCGTAGGGCAGATTCTGGATCGGAAAGTGCGACTCGGGCGCAACCTCAATGAAAGAGCGAAGCGGGGCGGACATGTCTCAGGGTTTCTCGAAAAGGCCGAGCGCCCGCAGATCGTCGCGCGGCTCGTCAAAGCTACAACTACCTAACGACGTCACCAAATGGCGGCGGGCGGCGATTTGCGCCGTCGAAATTTTCCAGTCGCGCCAGCGCATCATCTCGTCATCGAAAGCGAACGAATTCCCGTCCTCCTCCGCCAGCATTTCCTGCGTCTGCGCCACGCTCCAGCGATGCTCGGCCGCCAGCACTCCGGCCCCGAGGACGTTCAGGAAGCCGTGCATTTTCGTGCCGACACTCTCGTGGAAAAGGCGGACCGGATGATGCAAGCCGGCGGTAAACTTAATCGGAACACGGTGGCGCGCCGCGGTCACGAGCGTGCGCGCGATTTGCCCCTCGTCGGGAAAAGTGTCCGCCGTTACGCCGCCGGTGCGGAGCTTGAAACCCGCCCCGCTTCCCGAGAGAGCCTCGATCGTCGCCTCCGCCGCTTCATGCGGCGCTTCCCAAAAAACATTTAGCGACAGATCGCCGAGCGTGGCGCGGGCCACGCCTAACGACTCCGCGACCGGCCCGGCCGGCAGCGGCATCTCAAACTGCCGGATCGAGACCACGCCCTTGTGACCGTTATGAAATTCCTTGATCGCCTCCGCCACATTCTCGAGGGCGCGCCGAAACTCCGCCGCTTTCGTGGTTTTCGGTCCGAGAGCGGAAACCTCGAGCGGATGCTCCGCGTCGAAAGCCGCCAGTTGCTCACGCGCCTCGGCAAACTTTCCGACTGGGAGAATGAACGCGCCCAGCATCCAGCGCTCGGCGGAACGCAGGTAGGCCGCCTGGTTTTGCAAGGCAGGTTCGAGCGCGATCTCGGCCGGCGGGAAGAGTCCCGCGTAATCGATCGCGTGAGCAAGAAGTGCGCGTAAGGAAGCAGCTGGCATCGGGAGAGAACTCAACGGTGAAATCACCACGCTCGTCAACCGGTCGTTTCAGCGACGAGGATCAGGGGGTCGGCGGCGCGTCGGAGACTTCGGCCAGAAGAATTCCTTTCGCGATGTCCTTAATGCTCGAGAAAACCGGAGTGGACGCCGGGCAAAAAGATTGCGAAAAACTGCCGCTTCCCGGTGATCGTTCTTTTCCCTGCGACGGCTTCGAAGCGCGTGAACGTGCCTCGGCAACCGATTCAGCGAGAAGTGGAAATCGAACTCGAGAAAGCAGCTTCCGATCCCAAAAAAACGGAGGAAGGCACGGAAAACACGGTCGTCGCACCGCGTCTTCGCATGCATGACCTGCTCCGCCAGCCGTTCGATACACGTTCGTTCGCGACCACCGGGCTTTTCCTGCTCGCGCTTTTCTACACAATGTATTTCGTGCGCTCGCTTCTCCTCCCGATTGTCCTCGCGCTTCTGCTCAGCTACCTCCTCCGCCCGCTCGTGCGGGGCCTGGCAAAAGCCAAAATCCCTCCCCTCGTCGGGTCCGCGCTCCTCCTCTTGTCACTCGTCGGCATGATCGGCTATGGGGTTTCTTTCCTCGCTGCGCCGGCCGCCGGTTGGCTCGAAAAAGCGCCTTACAGCCTGCACCAATTGCAACAGAGGCTAAGCCCATTCAAGAAACCGATGGAGAAGGTCGCCCAGGCCAGCGGTGCGATCGAAAACCTGACCACGACCGACAACAAACAAGCGGCCGCGCAAACCGTGGAGGTGAAGCAGCATCCGTTGACCGATCGGTTGATGGTGCAAACGCCGGAGCTCCTGGTGAGCACCCTCACGATGCTCATCCTGCTATATTTTCTCCTCGCCTATGACGGTGTCTTCCTCGCCAAGGTGATCAAGCTAATGCCGACGCTCTCGGATAAAAAACGCGCGGTCTCGATTGCGCACGAGATCGAGGCACAGGTTTCGCGCTATCTCTTTACGGTCACGCTCATCAATTGCTGTCTCGGGATCGCGGTCGGCACGACGGTCGGGCTGATGGGCCTGCCGAATCCGCTGATGTGGGGAGCGATGGTGGCGCTGCTGAATTTCGTCCCCTATCTCGGGGCCCTGACCGGCATCATCTGCATGACGTTAGGCGCGGTCCTGAGTTTCTCCAGCATCGGCTATGCGATGCTTTTTCCCCTCTCCTACTTCGTCCTCGCCAGCCTCGAGGGAAACTTCATCACGCCTTTTGTCATGGGGCGTTCGCTCACGCTTAATCCTGTGCTCGTGCTTCTCTCGCTTACCTTCTGGGGCTGGATCTGGGGCATCACCGGCATCATCCTCGCGGTTCCGATCCTGGCGGCGTTCAAGATCTTTTGCTCGCACATCGAGCCGATGGAACCGCTCGCGGAATTCATCAGCTGACGCGCCAGCATTTCCTCATCTCGGCTGGGATGACTGCAGCCGAGATTAGGATTGCCGCTCCGCCCGCTCAGGCGTTAAGAAATGATGTGGCTGAAATCGCAAACCAACCCGTCGCCCCTCCCGAGTCGTCTCCGGCTGAGGCTTATTCCCGCAAGAATCCTTTCCCCGGCCGGCTGCTCGTCAACCGCCGCCTGAATAGTCCCGATTCGGAAAAGGACACCCGCCACTTCGAGATCTCACTCGAGGGCTCCGGCATCGCCTACGAAGTCGGTGATTCGATGGCGGTCTACCCGACGAACGATCCCGCGCTCGTCGCTGAAATCCTGGCAGGGCTTGGGGCCACGGGCGACGAAGAGATCTCCAGTCCGCGGGCCGGGACGACCACTCTGCGCGAAGGCCTCCTCCGCGATTTCGCGATCACTCAGCCGACGCCGAAATTTCTCAAGGCGATCGCGCAGCGCGCCAACGCCGCGCCTCTCTTGAACGAACTCATGGAGCCGGACCGGAAACACGAACTCGCGACCTACCTTTGGGGCTTGGAAGTGGTCGATTTCCTGCTCGAGCATCCGTCGATCACCTGGACGCCGCAGGAATTCGTCGCCCTTCTCCCCAAACTGCAGCCCCGCCTTTATTCCATCGCTTCGAGTCTCCGGATGCATCCCGATGCGGTCCATTTCATCATCGACGTCGTGCGATACCGCAGCCACGGCCGGGTCCGCAAAGGCGTTTGCTCCACCTTTCTCGCTGAACACTGCGGCGATTCACCCGCCCTGATCTATCCGACCGTGTCGAAATTCCGTCTGCCGGAGGACGGCGACGTCCCCATCATCATGGTTGGTCCGGGCACGGGCGTCGCCCCTTTCCGCGCCTTTCTGCAGGATCGCCAGGCTACCGGCGCCCGCGGCCGGAACTGGCTCTTCTTCGGCGCCCAACGCGAACAGAGCGATTATTTCTACAAGGAAGATTTCGACCAGTTCAGCGCCGATGGAATTTTGACCCGGATCGACACCGCCTTTTCGCGCGACCAGGCACACAAGATCTATGTGCAGGACCGGATGATGGAAGCGTCCGGCGAAATCTGGCGCTGGCTCGAGGA
>JBBPZW010000053.1:0-5358 GCA_038198475.1 Chthoniobacterales bacterium
GGCGCCGAACCACCGCCCGATCCAAGTGACTGACGATCTCACCACCTTCTGGCGGGAGAGTTATCCGAAGATCAAGCAGGAGCTACAGCGCCGGTATCCGAAGCACGAGTGGCGCTAATCGCCCCGAATCAAATGCTGCCGTGCATGCCGCGGGAAGGATCCCGAGGCGAATTCAATTCGCTCACCTTTGACCAGGCAGCCTTGGATGCGCCGCGGACCCGGTCCCAAGGTAAGGGCGAGCCGACCTGATGTTTTTCGTAATCGAGCGCGAGGTCGTCCTGGATTTCGTGGAGTCTTTTCCCGGATATTTTTCGGCGGCTGCATGCCCACTCTGTGCCAGTGCGAAATGCTCGTATGCTGTCCCCTCTGCGACATGTGGCTGGGACTATAATGTTCCTGCCAGTATTTCTCTTCGGCAGCCAAGTCGATCGATTTCTATTTTGCGTCGTCGCCCAGAATTTTACCTCTGGTTCATATTCTTTCTCTAGCTTCGTGCGCCACCGGGCCATCGGATGCGGTCGCTCGCATCAGAAATGCGAATCGAAGGACGCAAAATGACCACGATGTGCGAAGTTAAGGTATGAAGAATTCGAACGGAGACAATTTTACGGAAAACGATCCGATGTCTGAAACGGAGTTTGGCAGCGAGACGGCGGGACGCAGCGCCCAGGGCCGCATGTCGGAAGGTGCGCGGAAACTTTCCAACGTCGCTTCCAACACATGGGACCAGACCCGGCAGAAGGCCGTGGTCGTGCGCGAGCGGACTGAGTTTTTCCTGCGCGAGAATCCCGTCCCGACAGTTCTGGGAGCACTTGCTCTGGGGTTGGCGATCGGTTTGGCGATCCGCTATTCCTCGCGGCCGGAAGAGCCCACCCCTTTGTCGGTGAAACGTGCCCTGCGCGAAATCGATTGGAGCACCATCTCGCCCGCCTTTTTGCCCGGACTGATTAAGAGCGCAAAACGCGGCTATGCGGATTCCGCCGAGGCGGTCAAGGGAGGCTTTGAGCGGGTCAAGGATGTGGACGTGGACGAATACGTGAAGCCGCTGCGCAAGCAGTGGAAGAAGTGGATGAGCTAGGGCTCAGCCGCCGACATATTTGGCTGCGGCTCTGCCGGCACGTGTGCCGGTGGCGAGGCAACCTTGCAGAAGATAGCCGCCCGTGGGCGCTTCCCAGTCGATCATTTCGCCGGCGAGAAAAACGCCGGGCATTTTGAGCAGCATGAGCTGCTGATCCAATTCCTGCCACAAGACCCCGCCTGCGGTTGAGATCGCTTCGGCGATCGGCCGCGGGCCTCCCAATGGCAGGGGAAAATCCTTCAGGCGCGCGATCGCTCTTGCGCGCTTGGTGCAGTCGTTTGAAAAATAGCTTTCGAGGAGCGCGATCGCTCCTGGACTTAGTTTCCAGGTGCGAAACCATTCGTTAGGCTGGCGGTGCTGGGCGCTTCTTTCCAGGAGGACGCTCGCTTCTACCTGCGGTTTGAAATCGATCCGCAATTCCGGCTGCTTCATTTCCCGCAGAAGCGGACCAAGCCGATAAATCGCGCCGCCCTCCAGGCCGTAGCGCGTGATCAGGAGCTCGCCCGAAACAACTTCGCCCGCCGCGCTGACATTCAGATTCTTGAGCGGCAGACCTTCGGCACGATCCAGCACTGCGGCCGGCCAATTTACATTCCAGCCGCAATTGGCCGCTACGAAAGGCGACACCTCCACTCCGTGTGCAGCAAGCCACGCCGGCCATGAGCCATCAGAACCGGTCTCTGGCCAGGAAGCTCCGCCCAACGCGAGAACGACGGCGTTGGCAAACAGATGTTGGCCACTCGCGAAGTCGACGCGCCAGCCTTCACCTTCTCTCGTTAGGCCGGTCAGGCGCGCGCCGGTTTTGAATTCCACGCCTGCGTCCTGCAGCCGCCGCAACCAGGCGCGAAGAAGCACGGCCGCTTTCTGGCCTCGCGGGAAGACGCGCTTGCTCGTGCCGACATAGGTCTCGACGGCCAGTTCCTCGGCCCACGCTCGCAGCGCGTCCGGGCCAAATTCCGGCAGCAATCCTTTCCATCGTTCCGGTTCCGCGCGGTAACGTGCCGGGAAATTTTCCACCGGCTCGCTGTGCGTCAGGTTCAACCCGCCGCGGCCGGCGACGAGAAACTTTCGCCCCGCCGAAGGTTGCGCATCGCAGAGCACGACGTGGATGCCGGCGGCGGCCGCGACTTCGGCCGCGCGCAAACCGGCCGGGCCGGCGCCGACCACGGCCAGTCTGTTTGCGCCGGTTTCGATTGAGTCCACAGATTGTTCTCCTTTGTCGGCGCGCGAGATGCAACTCGCCGTCTGCCTGGTCGCCTTTGGTGGAGTGATGCGCTGGCGCTGGAATATTATCGCCGTCGTGCTCGGCTCTGGGGCGCTCGGTTTGTTTTACCAGTATACGGTGGGAGCGATTCGTTAGGGCGCGATACGAAAACTGAAACCGCCTTTCCCGACATGGAGGTCCTGCGCGACCGCACTCCAACTCACCTGGTAAAGACCCTGCCCGAGGCGGGTAAGGAACGACAAATGGACGAGCGCCGGCTGCTTTTCATCCGCGCGCAGGTCGCCTTGATCAACCTGCTTCCCGTTCGCATCGCGGACCGCAAAGGTGCTCAGCCCAACCTTGATTGGCTCCGAAAACCAGAACCGGATTTCACGCGGCGCGACCTTTAGAGTTTCGCCATCTTTCGGCTCCGAACGCACCAGCGCAGAATGGCCAAAGGCCGGCGCCGCAAGCAGAATCAGACTAACGATCGCGCCAAGAACGCGGCTCATTTGCCTAACAACACGATGGGCCCCTCCGCCTTGGTCACGCCACCCTTGCGCTCCAGGCTGATTGCGAAACCTTTCGCCTCCCTGACGGGCGACGCAGGATGAAACGGCACCCGCAACGATCCGTCGTTGGCGACATGGAAAACGCCGCCGTCGACCGGATCCTTGTAGCGCGGGTCCACCAACCAGAGTTGATAGTCGCGATTCTCGTCATTCCGCGGGAGCTGTGTCACTTTCAAAATGCCGCGCTGCTTTTTCTCGTCCCAGACGACGACGGCGTTTGCATCCGGCGCGTTTTCCAGCTTCGAGCTGAGAGAGGCGATCTGGATCTGGGCAAGGAAATCGCGCTGTTCGAGACGGGTAAGGCGTTTCCGAAGACCCGCCCGCTCCGCCACGAGATAGGCGGAGGTGAGAGCGAGGCAGGCGGCAATCGCCCAGGGCAACCAGTTCGATCGGCGCGGGAAGGCGACGGTCTTTCCCTTTCGCACTTCGGCGAGAACGCGTTCGCGCAATTGGGGCGGCAAAGCGCGCGGCGGGGCGGCGTGAGCGACCGCAGCAGCTGCCTCATCGAGTTGATCGACAACGGCGCGCAACTCGGGATCGGATTCCAGCCGCTGCACAAAAGCTGCCGCTTCATCCGTTTCGAGAAGTCCAAGAACGTAGAGGGATGCCTGCTCTTCGAGTTGCTCGTTCACGATGACACCCCTCCCAGCACTTCGCGCAAAGCAAGGAGCCCGCGACGGATGCGCGCCTTGACGGTGCCGAGGGGCGCGCCAAGGCGTTCTGAAATTTGCGTCTGCGTCATGCCGCCGAAGAAAGCGAGGTCGATTGCCTCGCGTTGCGCGTCGCCGATTTGGCTAAGGGCGGCCCGCACCCGCTCGCGTTCCTCGTTCCGGGCGAGCGTGTTGTCCGCCCAATCGGATGAAGGCGATAAGGCAAACGACTCGGATTCACTCGCCACCGCTTCGGCCAGGCGGGACTGCCGTTGCCGCGAACGCAGCCGGTCGATTGCCTTGTGCCGCGCGATCATGACTGCCCAGGTAAACAGGCTGCTCCGAGTCGCGTCGTAGGTCGCGGTCCGTTTCCACATCTGCAAAAATGCTTCCTGAAGGACATCCTCGGACTCTTTTTGGTCGTGTAAGATCGCGTAGATCATCGAAAAAAGACCGGGTGCGAAGCGATCGTAGAATGCGGTAAAGGCGCGCTCATCGCCCGACCTCATCTGCCGGATCAATTCCATATCCTCGGGGTTCGGCACGCGAACCGGGCGGCTTCCCGCCTTCTGCGGGTCGGAGCCTTGGGGGAAAATGGAGGGGTTGGTCGCCACGCTGCACGCACCTGATCGAAGAATTGCGACTGCGCAAGGATTCTTGAGCGAGCTTTTTCAGCGGCCGATGGTTACGAGCGGCCCTGGAAGAACTTCCTTTCACACCCTTAAGACGCCGCCCACTGCCGGTTAGATGCATTCCTTGCGAAGCGCAGGGCTGGCGGTTGACAAGAGAAGCTCCGTGCGGTTCACTGGGATTCGGTTTGCCTCCTCGATAGTCTTCTCTTTCGAGGCGTCCCGTTTCGCTCCCCCGCGCAACGCAGATCTGCCCGGCGACCTCCTTTTTGTAGCAATTCATCACATCCCCATTCCATGGCGGGACATAGCAAGTGGTCAAAGGTCAAGCGCGCCAAAGGTGCGCTCGACGTCAAACGCGGCACGATCTTCAGCAGGTTTTCCAAGGAGATCAGCGTCGCGGCGCGCCTCGGCGGCGGCGACCCGGCGGGGAACCCGCGGCTCCGGAGCGTGATCGAGATGGCCCGGGCGCAGAGCATGCCTAACGACAACATCGAGCGCGCGATCAAGCGCGGGACCGGCGAAGGCGTGGACCAGGCACATTTCGAAGAAATCATCTACGAAGGCTATGGTCCGGGCGGAGTGGCTGTCCTGCTCGAAGTCACGACCGACAACAAGAACCGGACGGCCGCGGAAATCCGGCACATCTTTTCCAAGAACCACGGCAATCTCGCGACCAGCGGGAGTGTTTCTTACATGTTTCACAAAAAAGGACAGATCACCGTGCCGCGAGATACGATTGAGGAGGAGCGCCTCTTCGAACTGGCCTTGGAAGCCGGGGCGGAGGAGTTGACAACGGAGGAGGAACAGTATGTTATCCTTACTTCCCACGATCAGCTCTACGCCGTAGCTGAGGCGCTCAAACACGCGAGCGTCAAGATCGATGGGCAAAAGTTTACTTTCATTCCCGACACGACTGTTCATGTCGCCGACGAGGAGGCCGCGCTGCAGGTCCTGCACCTCTGCGAGAGCCTCGAAGACGACGACGACGTCCAAAACGTCTATTCCAATTTAGATATCCCTGAAGAGGTGCTGGCCAAACTGCCAGCCTGACAAACGCGAGACGACACTCCGTCGTCCTGCCTCGACGAAAGCCGGTTTCAATTATGAGCGAAGAATCTGAAAACAAGCCTACCCAGGCACCCGCCGCCCCATTCCGGCGACGCCGCCCTTCGCGCCGGCGGTCCGGTCGTCGCAACGACGGGCACGCTCCCGGCAATTTCAA
>JBBPZW010000054.1:0-13019 GCA_038198475.1 Chthoniobacterales bacterium
ACGTAAACCGTCTTCGCGCTATCAAAGGCGCCGGCTTCCCGCATGATGTTGGTGTTCAAGGCGCCGGCCAGCCCCTTATCGGTGCTGATGATGAGGACCAGTTCCTTTTTGGTTGGGCGAATCTGGAGGAGCGGGTGGAGCAGCGGATCGGTCCGGCTCTTGAGCGAGACGAGCACGCGGTTCATCAACTCTGAATACGGACGTCCCGCGAGCGCATGCTGCTGCGCCTTGCGCATCTTCGAGGCGGCAACCATCTGCATCGCCTTCGTGATCTGTGCGGTGTTGCGGATCGATTTAATCCGGCGCCGAATGTCCTGTGTATTCGCCATATCGTTAGGGCGCTATTGCCAGGTCGTCTTGAAATCGTTCAGCGCCGTCGTCAATTCCACTTCCAGGTCTTTATCGATCGCCTTCTTCGTCCGAATGGAGGCGAGAACGCTTTCCTTCCGCGTCTGCAGATAATCCTGCAACTTCGTCTGGAATTCCTTCACGCGGTCCACCGGCACCGGATCGAGATATCCATTTTGCATCGCCCACAGCACCGCGACCTGTTCTTCAACCGGGATCGGGCTGTATTGGATTTGCTTGAACAGCTCGACAATTCGCTGCCCACGATCGAGGCGTGCTTTGGTTGCGGCGTCGAGATCGGAACCGAATTGGGCGAAGGCCGCCAGTTCGCGGAACTGCGCGAGATCGAGCTTGATCTTGCCGGCGACCTGTTTGATCGCCTTGATCTGCGCGGCGGAACCGACACGGCTAACCGAGAGACCGACTGAGATAGCCGGCCGAATGCCTTGGAAGAAAAGATCGGTCTCAAGATAAATCTGGCCGTCGGTAATCGAGATAACGTTCGTCGGAATATAGGCCGAGACGTCGCCCGCCTGTGTCTCGATGATCGGCAACGCGGTCAACGAACCGCCGCCGGCTTCTTCCGTGACGCGCGCGCTGCGCTCGAGCAGGCGCGAGTGGAGATAGAAAACGTCGCCTGGGTAAGCTTCACGACCGGATGGCCGTTTCAGAACGAGCGAGACCTGACGATAAGCGACGGCGTGCTTGGAAAGATCATCGTAAATGATGAGCGCATCCATCCCGTTATCCATGAACCATTCGCCCATGGCGGCGCCGGCAAAGGGCGCGAGATATTGGTTCGTCGCGCTCTCCGAGGCGGGCGCGGAAACAATCGTCGTATAAGACATCGCGCCGTTTTTCTCCAGGACGGCGAGGGTGCGCGCGACGTTGGAATTTTTCTGGCCGATCGCAACGTAGATGCAATAAAGCGGGCGATGATCCTTCAGCTGGCCGTCTTCCGCCGCCTTGTTCAGGCGTGCCTGGCTGATGATGGTATCGACCGCGATCGTCGATTTGCCGGTGGCACGGTCGCCGATAATCAGCTCACGCTGGCCGCGGCCGATCGGAACCATCGCATCGATTGCCATAATGCCGGTCTGCACCGGCTGATTAACGCTGCGGCGCTTGATAATGCCGGGGGCGATTTTTTCCACCGGGTAATAAGAATCGGTATTGATCGGCCCTTTGTTATCGACCGGCTGACCGAGCGTGTTCACCACTCGGCCTAACAATGCCTTACCAACCGGAACCTGCAGGAGTCGCCCGGTGGTTTTGACCTCGTCGCCTTCCGACACCTTGGTCGGATCGCCAAGAAGAATGACGCCCACTTCGGTTTCTTCCAGGTTGAGCGCAAGTCCGAAGTCGCCGCTGGGGAATTCGATCATTTCGTTCAACATCACCTCGCTCAGGCCCTCGACCCGCGCGACGCCGTCGCCCGCTTCGCGCACGACTCCGACGTTGCTTTTGGTGGTCGAGGTTTTCAGCCCCGCGATTTGTGTTTCGATTTCTTCCAGAATGCTGCTCATGATTTTTCGTTAGGTTAAAGTTTCTGCCGCAGGCGCGCGAGGCGGTTGCGCACACTGCTGTCCCAGACATGGCTCCCGACACGGACCCGCACCCCGCCGAGGAGCGCCGGGTTGACGACAAACTCAGTCGTCAGACCAGTGCCGTAGTTTTTTTCCAAGCCAGAGACGATTTGCCGGCCCGCTTCCGGATCGAGCTCGGAGGCGGACTCGATCGTGACCCGCTTCTTGTCCAGCTCGAGGCGCAAAAGACGGTGATAATTCTTTAGAATCCGCGCGTAATTGCGCGGTTTCTTTTCCATGATGGCGCGTCCGATCGCCCCGATCCGCTCCCGATCGAGCGCCCCGTTGACGTAGCTGTCGCGCACGAGGTTGCGGGAGAGTTGGCGGATGTCTTTGCTGATCTTCACGCGTGCGAAAGGGTCGTTAGGATGCGACCTGGCGGCTGGCTTCTTCCTGTAAACGCCGCTGATCTTCCGGAGTCAGGACCTTGCCGGTCACTTTCGCGGTGGTATCGATGACGAGCCGGCCAAGCTCACGCTTTAGCTGGCTCATCGTGCGCTCGTGCTCGATCGCACTCGCTTCCCGTGCCTTGGCCATGATTTGCTCCGCGGCCGCGATCGCTTCCTGCTGTTTGCGTTCGGCGATGACGCCGGCGCTGGCCCGGGCTTCGTCGATCATCTTTTGCGCTTCGCTGTTGCCCTTGGCCAGGATTTCCTGGTAGCGCTGCTCGGCTTCCGCGAGCTGCTGTTTGATCTTCTCGGCATTGAGAAGTCCTTCAGCAATCCGCTGCCGGCGCTCTTCGAGGACGGCAAGGATCGGCTTGTAAGCGAAGAGCCGCAGAAGCACCGCGACAATGATGAAGCTGACCACCTGCGAAAGGAAGATCTTCAGGTCGAAACCAAAAGCTTGTCCCGTCTCAGTGACCAGGTCGCCCAATCCGCCGGCGGCGGCGAGGAGTGTAATGTTCATGCGTTCAATTGGCGGCCCGGGCCGAAAAGCTCAGGCGCGCCGCAACTTATTTGACGAGGAAAAGAGCGTAGAACACGATCGCTTCCGCGAAAGCGATCGCGAGAATCGCCTGCACCAGGATCGGGGTCGCTGCGCCAGGATTGCGGCCGACGGCGGAGGCCGCGCCCATGCCGATCAATCCCACGCCGATCGCCGCGCCGAGGGCTGCGAGGCCGACGTGAATGCTTCCGCTCATCTCTGCCAGTAATGGTAATATCATATTTTTCTGTTTGGTTGGTTTGCTTCAGCGCCGCCGTGGTCCAGCCGCAACGATCGCCGAAAATTTCTAATGGTGTGCGCCCTGCGCCGGTTCGTGGTGAGCGATCAAGAGGGTGAAGACAGCGGTCAACAACATGAAGACCAGCGCCTGCACCACGCCCACCAGCAGTTCCATAAAGTAAAACGGGATCGGAATGAGCCAGGAGAGAGAAGGCACGATGTGCGCCATCGCCTCGAGCATGTTCTCACCGGCGTAAACGTTACCGTAAAGTCGAAAGCTGAGCGAAATCGGCCGGAACAAAATGGAGACAATCTCCAGCCAGCCGACCATGAAAAAGACGACGATCATGAGGATCCTCAAGATTCCCTTGGAGTCGCCCTTCGGTCCGAAAAGATGGAGAATGAATCCGCCGGCGCCGTTCTCCTGGAACGCCCAGAAAATCCAGAGCGCAAAGAAAACAATCGCCATCGCACCAGTCAGATTCAGATCGGCGTTGGCACCGCGGAGGAGCGGACGATCGACGTGGAACGCGTTCGTCACCGGGTCGTGATGTCCCCATCCAATCGTCCCGACGCCGGGGATCAACCCGAACCAATTCAGGAACAAAATGAAGATAAAGATGGTGGCGAAAAACCAGAACGTTTTGCGCACCAAATGGGAGCCGATCACGCTCTCGAGGAAGTTGTAGAGTCCTTCCACCATCCATTCCCAGAAATTCTGGATACCAGTCGGCACCGGCTTGATCTTGCGAGTCGCGAGCTGTGCAAAAATAATAATCCCAGCCGCCACCACCCAGGTCACGATCATCGAGTTCGTGACAGTGAATTTCCCAATCGTGAAAAGCGGTGTGGCCTTCAGCGAAAGCGCTTCATGATGCTCCGCCGCTCCCTCGGTCGCGGGCGCCGGCTCAGCCGCGCTGGCGACAGGCGTAAGACTGCCGAAGGCGAGGAAAACGCCCAGCAACAGCGGCAATAAACGAAAATAACGATGGACCATGCGTGGGTTCGGAAAGCGGCTCTACCAGGACCGGTTTGGCGCGACATGCCCCGACAAGGAACAAGCGTGCGCCGTTAGGCCGCTCACGTCGCGCATACAGAAGAGCATGTTGCCAACGCTGACAAGGGACTTTCCCGAGTTTTTTTCCACGGGAAAATCGAAGCGAAAAAGTGGCTCGCGCCGCCTATTTCGCTGGGACACGTTCCTGCTGAAATGGTGGCACCACGACGGGCGCCTTGGCCGTCACCCTCGCGTCGGCTTCCTGCGCAATCTCCCGCGCTTCGCGGTAGTGCGCTTCTAACTGCGCGATGTGCGAGCTCTGCTCGAAACTCGCGCCGACCGATTCACTCGCCAGCACGCCCATCTCCGCAAACGAATACGGAGCGCGAGTAATCTTCGTCATCTCGGCCGCCAGCGCCTGGTAATCCCGCTCAGCCACCAAGGCTCCGCAGCGCCCGTCCTCGACCGCCTCGGGGATTCCCCCATGCCGAGTCGCGAGCACCGGCATGCCGGTCGCCATCGCTTCGAGGATCGAGTTTGGAATTCCTTCCTGGTTCTCATCCGCCGGCATCTCGCTCGGATGCAGAAAGACGTGGCAGCCATGATACAGATCGAGCAGATCCTTCTGTGAAAGGAATCCGGTAAAATGAACATGGTCGCTGATGCCCAACTGCGCGGCGAGCGCCTCGAGCACCGGTTGCAGCGGGCCCTTTCCGGCGATGAGCAACTCCGCGCGCGGATTTTCCCGGTGAAAAAGAGCGAAGGCGCGCAAACAAGTCGTTAGGCCTTTTTTGGGAATCAGGCGGCAGGCCTGGAGGAATCGCCATTGCCCATCGACTGGCGCCTCCCGGCGAGCGACTGGAAATTGGGGCAGCGGGATCCCCGTCCGGTTGATCCGGATTTTCTCCGCGGGGCAGCCCAGGCGAATGAGACGCTGCTCGAGCGAACGCGAGCGCGCCAGGACGAGCGGAACGGACTGAAAAACCTTGCGCAACTTCGCCGCGTAATCGGGGCTTTCCGCCTTCAGCATGACGTCGGCGCCATGGAACGAGACGATGCACGGTTTGGCCCAGCATTGAATAAAGGGGAGAAGGTGCACGCCAGTGTGGCCGAAATAGATGTGCATCAAATCGGCACCGCGACGCTCCAGGAGATTCGCGAGTAGTTGGTATTCGCCGCGATAAACGATCGGCGGTTGGCGCTCGACAAATTTCAACCAACCGTGGCGAAAAGGATTCGGGCGCGGCGCTGGGATGACCTCGATGTCGTCGAACGGAAACCGCTCGGTATTCTGCATCTTCTTCGTCATGACGAAGGTCTGGACGTCGCGCAGACCGGTCACCTGCCGGTAGATGTGCAGCATCTCCGATTTCAGGAATGTTGTGCAGTAACTTGCGACGACCAATTTGGACATAATTAATGGGGAACACCCGGGGGGTTGCGCCAGAAAGTCGTGAACTGATAACGCATTCGCTTCGCTTGTCTAACTGTAATCGCTTTTCTCGATACTTACGGCCCGGCGTACGAAGAAACCGGGGAATTCACTCTCTCAAGGTCCGGTTCACGCAACCGCCGGTCGAGAGCGTTTTTGAGTTCTTCGATCCCGGCTTTTTCCTTCGCCGAGACCGGCACGATCTCACGGTCGGGAAGCCGCTGGCGCATCGCGTTCAGGTTTTCCTCCGCTTCAGGCAAATCCATTTTGTTCGCTACAATCCACCACGGCCGGAGTGAAAGTCGCGGATCGTAGAGATCGATCTCGCGCCGGAGATGCTGTAAATCTTCGATTGGGTTGCGCCCCTCGCTCCCGGCCATGTCGACGACAAAGAGGAGCAGACGGCAGCGCGTGATATGGCGAAGAAAGGCGTGCCCGAGCCCGAGATTTTCGTGCGCTCCTTCAATCAACCCTGGGATATCCGCTACGGTCGCGCGACGGTAATCATCGAATTCCACCACACCGATCATCGGGTGCAAAGTCGTGAAGGGATAGGGCGCGACCTTCGGATGCGCCGCTGAAATTCGCCGCAGTAGAGTCGACTTCCCGGCATTCGGATAACCGACCAGCCCGGCATCCGCGATCGTGCGCAGTTCGAGAATGAAATGGCCCTCCTCGCCCTCCTCGCCTTCCGTGTATTCGCGCGGAGCACGGTTGCGCGCGCTCTTGAAATGCACATTTCCCTTCCCGCCCTTGCCGCCGTGGCAGAGGATAAACTCTTCGTTAGGGTGGGCCAGATCCGCGATTTGTTCGAGGGTTCCGCCAGCTTCTGTTTCGGGGACTGGCGTAATCGGCTCCGCCGAGTCGGTAAAGGCGGTCGGATCGCCTAACGAATTCATCCGATGCACGACGGTTCCGACCGGTACCATTACAATTTTGTACTCCGCACCGCGGCCGTGCATCTGTTTGCCCATCCCATGAGTCCCCTTCTTCGCCTTGATCAGCGGCTCGTAGAACAGGCTCGCCAGGTTGTCGGTATGCTCGTCGGCGCGCAGGATAACATCGCCACCCTTGCCGCCATCGCCACCGTCCGGACCGCCTCGTGGAACGAACTTCTCTCGCCGGAAGCTGACGCAACCGCGCCCGCCGTCCCCCGCCTTCGCGAAGATCTTGATCCGATCGACAAACATTGCCTAACCATACACGTTCCGACCGCTCTGGGTAGCGCTAGCGGTTGAGCGGTGGGCACTAATGATTCTTCATCAGCGACTCGTAGAGCCGCTTGGTTTCCTGCGCGATCGCGGCCCAGGCAAACTTCTCCTGCGCCCGTTTCCGTCCGGCACGCCCGAACTTCTTCTGTAACTCTGGGTCCGCCATCAGCTGGTTGATCCGCGCCGCCAGATCACGCTCAAATTTCTCCGGGTTCGTCGGCTCAAACGGGCTCTCCGTCATCTGCTCGACCGGGACGAGAAATCCGGTTTCGCCATCCACGACCACTTCCTTGATGCCTCCCACCGCGCTCGCCACGACCGCCGTTTCGCAGGCCATTGCCTCGAGGTTGATGATCCCGAACGGTTCGTAAATCGACGGGCAACAAAAAACGGCCGCGCCCGCATACAGTTGGTGCACCGTTTTCTTGTCGACCATCTCCTCGATCCAGATGATGTCGCTTCGTTTTCCTTGCGCCTCGCTCACCGCCGCCTTCATTTCCGCCGCAATCTCCGGCGTGTCGGGCGCGCCCGCGCAGAGGACGATCTGGAAACCCGGATCCATATAAGGGATGGCGCGCGCGAGATGAATGATTCCCTTTTGCCGCGTGATCCGACCAACGAAGAGCAGATAAGGCCGTTTCGGATCGATCCCGTAACCCACCAGCGCATCAGTCTCCTCGGTCGGTCGGTATTCGTCGAGATCGATGCCGTTGTAGATGACGTGCAGCCGCTCCGGTTTGACTTGGAAAAGGCGTTCCACATCAGCCTTCGTCCCGTTTGAGACCGCGATGACTGCATCGGCCATTTCCATCGCTGTCTTTTCCAGCCAGACAGTGAAATCGTAACCGCCGCCGAGTTGTTCGCGCTTCCATGGCCGCAGCGGCTCGAGCGAATGAACCGTGATGACGAGCGGAATCCGGTAGTTCCACTTCGCCAGGATTCCGCCAAAATGGCTGTACCAAGTATGGCAATGAACGAGATCGGCCGTGATGTTCTCGGTGTTGAAATCAAGACAGCGTTGGACCGCGCCGAAAACCGGGCGCAACGGCTTCGGACAGCTGTAGTCATCCGTCGACAACTCGAAACCACGCACCGCGGGATTTGTGCCTAACGATTCCTGGTCGCCAAAGCATCGCACCTCGACCTGCATCAGTTTTGCGAGCTCGCGCGACAGGTAATCGACATGCACCCCTGCCCCGCCGTAGATGTGCGGTGGATATTCGTTGGTCAAAAACAGCACCTTCATGCTCATGATTCGGAGGAAGCGATCGCGGTGGGCCGCTATTTCGCGGCGTTAACCAGCAACACCGGCACCTTCGCCTGATGCCGCACCTGGGTGATCGTGCTGCCGTAGATCAGGTCATTCAAGAAACGATGACCATGCGTCGTCATGGCGATCAGGTCGCACTTTTGCGCCTCGGCGATTTTCAAAATTTCCGTGGCCGGTTCGCCCAAGCCAAGCTCCGCCTTCACCTCCAGTCCTTGCGCGCTTAAATCCGTCACCATCTGTGCGAGATAATCGCGATCGGCTTTCATCTCCTCGGAATCGGCCAGCTCAAAGCGGGTGTAGTTTCGCGCCGCCCAGCCATCAGCGATATGAACCAGCAGCAGTTCGGAACGGTGCAGCCGGGCCAGCTCGGTGATGTGAGGAAACATCGCCCGATCGGTCGGGCTGTTGTCGAGGGCGACGAGAATTTTTTTATACATCGGCGCCAGTCTTAAGTTTTATGTTTTAAGTTTTAAGAGGGGATATTCATTCGGCCCGCTCCTCCACTTAAAACTTAAACCTTAACACTTAACACTTAAATCGTTCATGCCGCGCCACCCTTCCCGATCCGCTATTTTAGCCATCGACCTCGGCACTTCGTCCGTCCGGACCGCGTTCTTCGATCAAAATGCGCGGCGCATTCCCCGCTCAGGCGCCGACGAGGCTTATCAGGTGCGCCATTCGGCGGGGCATGGCGCGGAACTCGATCCGCTAATTCTGCTCCGCGCGACACGGAAATGTCTTCGGCAAACCCGCGGCCTAACGAAGCGAAGAATCGCGTCGGTAGGTGGCTCCGGTTTTTGGCACAGTCTTCTTGGACTCGATCGCGCCGGGAAGCCGCTGACTCCCATTTTCACCTGGGCCGATGCGCGTTGCGCCGCCGACGCGGCCCGGCTGCGAGAAAACTTCGATGAACGGGCGATCCAACAACGAACCGGTTGCATGCTGCGCGCATCCTTCTGGCCGGCCAAGCTGCTTTGGCTGCGCCGGACTCAGCCGCACATTTTTCGCCGCGTTGCTCGCTGGGTTTCGCCGGCGGAATGGATCTTCGAGCAAATTTTCGCCGTCCGCGCCTGCAGTCCTTCGATGGCCAGCGGCACTGGTCTCTACGATTCTGCGCGCCGGGGTTGGGACGAAGAACTCCTGGAAGTTTGCGGCCTAACGAGTGCGCACCTCAACCCCCTGCGCGACAAGATGGAACAAAATGAACTGATCGTTTATCCGGCGATCGGCGACGGCGCGGCCAGCAATCTCGGCTCCGGCGCGGTTGCTCAAGGCGTTGTGGCCATCAACGTGGGGACGAGCGCGGCTGTTCGCACCATCCCGCATCACGACGCAGCGTTGCCTTTTGGCCTCTTCCGTTTCGTGGTCGACGCTCGTCGCGTGCTCCTCGGCGGAGCGGTCAGCAACGCCGGCAACCTGCGCGCCTGGTGTCTGCGTGAACTCCGTTTGCCTAACGACGAGCGCAGGCTCGAGAAAATTCTGCGCCAGTCGAGCGCCGCTCAATCTGGCCTAACGATCCTCCCCTTCTGGGCACGCGAACGCGCTCCGACCTGGCCGGAACATCTCGACGGCGTCATCCACGGTCTTACCCAGGCCACGACTGCGGCCCATCTGCTGCACGCGGCAACCGCCGCCGTTTGCCATCGCCTGGCGGAGATTCTCATCCAGTTGGAAACCTCGATTGGTCGGGCGAAACGAATCGTCGTTTCCGGCGGCATCCTGCAATCGCCGGTTTCGCTCCAGATTCTTGCCGATTCGTTAGGCAGGGACCTGGACGTTTGCGCCGACCAGGAAGCATCGCTGCGTGGGGCGGCCGTTCGTGCGCTCGAGGGCGCCGGCTGGAAAGTCGCGGCGCCAAAGTGCGACAAGAAAGTTCGAGCTAATCGCCACCATGCAGCCAAGGCGCGAAAAGAGCGTGAACGCCAACGTGCGCTCGAAGAACTTCTCGGTCGAGAAGACCTCTGACCCGCTACTTCACCCGGGATTCACGATCGAGCGCCTTTAGCCAGCTTATGACGAGCGTGTGTTTTTGCCGCTCGCCGGAGCGCTCGAAAATGAAAAGCAAATTCGCCAGCATCCGCATCAGCACCAAGCGCGGCGAGGCAGGCGCGAAATAACTCGACTGCGTCTTGAGCCGTTGCCGGGCTAGAATTGCCTCGCAATCGGGTCGCGAAAGGATTCGCCCCTGGTGAAACGGATCGAACAGAATCCGCTCGTAACGCGCGATGAAATGGCCCGGGAGATTGATCCCGTCGATGTGCATGTTGGCACGACGGCCGATGATCACATAAAGCATCGCGAGCGAAATCGGGATGCCGAGACGGGTCTCGATCACGTCACTGAGAAGCGAATTCTTCGGATCGTAATATTCCTCCGCGTTGTCGCGAAAGCCGAGGTCTTCCGCCATGAAGGTGGTCAGCGTCTGGAGACGTTCGCGGTTTGAAGTTGCCTTGGCCACGAGCATCCGCAGTCGTCGTCCCCAGGCGTCGAGCTTGCGCCGCAGTTTGGCGACCGGTGCATCCGGTTCAAAGCAGAGGGTCAGGAGCCACCACACCGCCTCGATGTCGCCGTGCTCCGGAAACAAGTGCGCGCAAAGGAGCATGTCGTCGTGCGCTTCGTCGGTCTCGATTTTTTCGAGCACTTCACGGACATGACTGGTGACGGCTTCGTCATCGAGCGTGAGGAGATCGCGCAAGGCGGCAATTCCGTCGCTCCCGGATTCGATCAACTGCTCCTTGAGCAGGGCGACCGTCGCGGGATCGTTGTCGCGCAGGAGTCGCACGATCGCGTCCTTCTGGAACATGTTTCCCTTCTACGATTTTCCTCCCGCCCGTCAATCTTCCTCGCGCACACTCAGCACTTCGCCGGGGCGGCATTCCAACTCCAACGTGATCGGACGACAACAGACGCTGCAGTCTTCGATCATCGTCTGGTCACCCTGCGAAGTGTCGACCTGCAACGGGAACACTTCCCCGCAGTGCGGGCAGGTGACGCCGATCTCAACGAGCAGGTCCATCGGGATTTTCCGGCTTTAGCCCAGGCGCGGAGACACCGCTCTCATGCTCCCGGCCGTCAACCGCCGCGGCGTGACGCGCGTCGGGCGCGGCGACGGATTCATCAAATCGCTGCAAAGTCATGCGCAGATGCGGCAGGCTTCCGGGTAACGCTCGCGCAGAAATTCAATCAGCGCTTCCCGCACCTCGCAGCGGAGATCAGAGTGATATCTTCGATGCGGCCGAACTCGTCTTCCACGACCACGACATCGTCGATCAGGATCGGCTGACTGAGCGCGATTTGAATTCCGGCGAGGAGATTGCCTAACGTCTTCTGCGCGGCTTTTGCGCCCCGATCAGGAGAAACGTCGTAGCAGATCGGGGCACAAAGGCCCCTCCCACGTTTCCGACCACTGCTCCAACTCATCGGTCGTGTGCTTCGAGAATGATCGTGGCCATCCCGCTATTCTCCGTATGGCTCAGACTGATCCAGATGTGGGCGACCTCGCGTTCGTTAGCCATCTTTTCCGCGCCACCGCTCAGGACGACAAACGGTTCGCCGCTCTCTTTTTTCTGCACTTCGAGATCGCGCCAGCCCATCGATTTCCCGATGCCGGTTCCGAAGGCCTTGGATAGCGCTTCCTTAGCCGCGAACCGCGCCGCGAAATGGCGCGCCGGGAATTTCATTGAGTTCGAATAAGCGATCTCGCCATCGGTGAAGACGCGATGCAAAAAACGGTCGCCGAAGCGTTCGATCGAGTTTTCGATTCGGGCGCAATCGACCAGGTCGATGCCGATGCCGATAATTCTCATCCCCGGTAGTTTTGCATCAAGGCAAGCATTTCGCTCACCGCCGTTTCGAGACCGACCCGGATCGCCCGCGCGACGATGGAGTGGCCAATATTCAACTCCACCAGATTCGGGATCCGATGGATAAGAGAAATGTTCCGGTAATTGATCCCGTGACCGGCATTCACCTGAAGGCCGAAATCGGAAGCGCGAATGGCCGCCGCCTGCAGTCGCTCGAGTTCCTGTTGCTCGACCTTTTCGGTGAAGGCGTTGGCCAGCGCGCCGGTGTGCAATTCGACCATGTCGGTCGCCAACCGCACCGCGACGTCGACCTGCGCCGGCTCCGGATCGATAAACAGGCTGACGCGAATCCCGGCCGCATTCAACCGCTTCATGGTCGGCGCCAGCTCGCGTTCGTGCCTAACGAGATCGAGACCGCCCTCGGTGGTGATCTCGGCTCGATTTTCCGGCACAAGACAGACCTCGTCCGGTTGCAGGCGGAGCGCGAAATCGACGATCTCCGGCGTGTTGCCCATCTCGAGATTGAGCTTCGTCATGATGTTGGCCCGCAGCCGTTCCAGATCGCGGTCTTGCATGTGTCGGCGATCGGCCCGGAGATGCGCGGTGATGCCGCTCGCCCCGGCTCGCTCGCAGAGACTGGCCGCGATCACCGGGTCGGGCTCGGCGTTTTTCGAGCCCGGCGTCTTCGCGTAACGCGCCTGCCGGAGAGTGGCGATATGATCGACGTTGACGCCGAGATGCAGCTGGCCCATTCGCTTTCAATAGGAGCGCAGAGGCCGGAAAGGCAAACGGGAATCAGATGCGAGATCAAGATGCCTGGGTAGCGCACGCGTCCCGCCTGCTGGCGACGGGGTCTCGCCGTCGCGAACTTTGATTCGGCTGGCTAAGCGCTAATTCTTAAAGTCATTGCTGAAGTTCGTCGCGGTGAGACACCGCGACCAGCACGCGAGACGCGTGCGCTACCCAAGGCACGGAATCGCCCCCTAAGCTAAGGCAAAACTTCGAACTGGCTCATGAGCCGAAACATTTCGTAGCGCTCGTCGATTTCCTCAGTCGTTAGGCTCCGCAATCGCCCCAGACTGAACGCCTCGACGTTAAAACTCGCCAGCACGCTGCCGTAGATGACCGCCCGGCGCAGGAGCGCGAAATCCACTTCGCCGTCGCCCCGGCCCGCCAGATATCCCGCGAGGCCACCCGCAAAGGTG
>JBBPZW010000055.1:0-13130 GCA_038198475.1 Chthoniobacterales bacterium
GACGTCGCGGGCGTGGTAGCGGGGCGCTTCTTCCTGTTTGTAGGAGGTCTCGTGTTCTTCATCCACGACGATGAGGCCGAGGTTCTCGAGCGGGGCGAAGATGGCGCTGCGGGCGCCGATGACGATGCGGGCGCGGCCGGCATGGAGTTTGTGCCATTCATCGTGCCGCTCGCCTTCCGACAAATGGCTGTGCAATACGGCAACCATGTCGGGTTCACCGGCGAACCGGCTTTTGAAACGCTCGACCGTCTGTGGGGTGAGGGAAATTTCCGGGACGAGGACGATAGCGGTCTTGCCGCGGGCGAGGGTGGCGCGGATGGCCTGCAAATAAACTTCCGTTTTGCCGCTGCCGGTGACGCCGTGAAGGAGGATCGGCGGATGGGTCGCGGGATTTTCGAGGGCGTGCTCGATCAAACGAAGGGCGGCGGTCTGCTCTTCGTTCATCGTGAGGTCGGCATCGGCGATGAACTCCTCCGTCCCGTGCGGATCGCGTGCCACGGCCTGTTCGCGCAGTTCGGCGAAGCCGCGTTTCACGAGCGCGCGGAGGGTACCGTTGTCGAGCGAGGTCTGGCGGAGGAGATCGGCCGCGGGGACCGGCTCGGTCAGTTTCGCGATGGCCTCGAGGAGCTCGGCCTGGCGCGGGGCGCGCCGGCGAAGTTTCTCGATCTCCTCCGCCTCCACCGGGCGCGTCGGACTAACGAAAAGCTGTTTCTTCCAGCCGACCTCGGCTTTGCGAATGACCTGCGGGAGGAGGCTGCGCATGACGGTCTCGATCGGGCAGCAGTAGTAATTTGCCATCCAGCGGGCGAGCTCGATGAGGCTCGCGCTCAGGACGGGTTTTTCGCCTAACAACGCCGTGACCGGCTTGATACCCTCGGCCGGGCTTTCCTCGAGCGTCGCGACGACGGTGGCCAGCAGCGTCTTGTCGCGAAAGGGAACGCGGACGCGCGAGCCGACCACGACCTTGCCCGCCATCGCCTCGGGCACGCTATAGTCCAGCTCGCGCCGGATGGAGCGATCGATGATGACGCGGACAAAGGCAGACATTTTGATTGCTCACGCTGGTCTGGCGTGAATTGGTTCTGCCGGTGACTTTGCGCGCGGCGACCAACTTATCCAGTGCCGGGCTCCTGAGAATGTGGGAGCCGCCTTGGCGCGGCGATCGGTCGCGCGAAGATCGGGGCGCAAAGGCCCCTCCCACGTTAGGCTAATGGTTCGATTTCTTTTCAAGTTTATCATCTGTCTCCTGCTGGCGGCGATCGTCGGGCTCGGGTTGCTCGCCTGGCGTTCGGGCGATGCGTTTTATACGCTCTACGAATGGCTCAGCCCGGCGCGCTTCAATCAATATGATCCGCTCATCCATGCCGTAGCGACGGCGAACAGTCTCGACCCGATGCTGGTGAAGGCGGTCGTCTGGCGGGAGAGCCGGTTGGATCCGCAGAAGCTCGGCGGCGCGGGTGAGCGCGGACTCATGCAGGTGAGCGAAATCGCGGCCCGGGAATGGGCGAAGGAAAACCGGATCGAGAATTTCCAGATGGAGGAGTTGTTCGATCCGAAGACGAACCTGGAAGCGGGCGCCTGGTATTTGCACCGGGCGACGCTGCATTGGCAGGAGACGCGCGATCCGACGCCGTTTGCGCTCGCTGAATACAACGCCGGCGCGAGCCGCGCGCAACGCTGGGCCGGGGGCGACGGCAAGCATCCGATCTCGCCCGCAGCATTTCAGAACAACATCGATTTTCCGGGGACGAAGAAATACGTGAAGTCGATCATCGAGCGCTACCATTTCTATCAACGTCGGGGCCGGATGTAAGGGAAGCGACGGGGTGATTCGCGGCTTGTTTCCCGAGTTCCGATTCTCTACGACCGACTTATGAAGGTGGCGTGGCGGTTCCTCGTGGTGCTCGGAGGGGTGGCATTCTTGCCCGCGCTGAGTGAGTCGCAAAACGCCAAACTGCCGAGCCTCAACGAGCATACGACCGCGATCGCGGATGCCGCGACGGTGCGGTTGCATGCTCGGACGATGTCGGGTGAGATGCCGGCTTTCCGGAAGGCGGTCAACGCGCTCGACGCGGATGCCGGCAAGGTGATGCGCGGGACGGGATTAGTGCCGGCGCGGTCTCGGCCCAGACGCAGGTGCCGATTGGGACGCTCGTTGCGCAGCAGGCGGAGACGGGATTGAGCTACGGCGAGCTACTGGTGGCTGATTCGCTCGCGGTCGGCAGCGGCAAAAGTTTTGCCCGGATCCTGGCGATGCGGGCGAAGACCCAGACGTGGGCCGAACTTTCCTGGAAGCTCTGGATTAATCCAAACTCCATCGTGGCGCGAGCCGAAGCGGCGCGGGGCGCAATCAACTACGCCGATGCGCGTTTCGCCCGGCGGCACCGGGAAACCATCTACGGCCTGGACGTGTTGCGGACGCGGAACTCGCAAGGCACGCCGCGACTGTTTGGCCGCGGCATTCCGGGCGGTTGATCTTTCCTGTGCAATCAGGAATGGACCCCGTGGCGCTTCGTTTCAGACCGCGCCTTGCCAAACCGCCAAGTTCATCTAAAGTCCCGCTTCGCTTATGGCAGAAAGCAGTGACACGAAGGATATGAAGGAGTTCCAGCTCCATGAGAAAGACACCGGCAGTGCGGACGTGCAAGTGGCACTCCTGACCCGCCGCATCTCGCAGCTCACGGAACACCTGAAGAGTCACGCCAAAGATCATTCCTCGCGCCGCGGCCTTCTCAAGATGGTCGCCACGCGCCGCAGCCTCCTCGATTACCTCAGTCGGTCGAAAAACGACCGCTACAAGAGCGTCATCGAGAAGCTGAACCTGCGTAAATAACGCAGGTCAATCTCTCTGGCGCAGCTCGCGTTCTTCGCGCGCCGTTCGAGCCATTCGTTAAACCAAGTACACAACCGGCGACCAGGCCGTCAGTGCACCTTGAGTTTAGGTTTTAGGATCGGCGCGCTCCGGAGTTAAAACCTACAATCAAGGTGACCGGCCTGGAGTTCGCACATCCAGGAAATCTATATGCAACACAAGGTCACGGCCCAAATCGGGTCCACGCAAATCACCATCGAAACCGGCAAGATTGCCAAGCTGGCCGATGGCTCGGTCATCGTCTCCTGCGGCGAATCGATCGTTCTCACCAGCGCCGTCTCGGCCACTTCCCTGAAGGAAGGCCAGGACTGGTTCCCGCTCACGGTCGATTACCGTGAAAAAGCTGCCGCCGTCGGAAAATTCCCGGGCGGCTATTTCAAACGCGAAGGTCGTCCGAGCGAAAAAGAAACGCTCACCTCGCGCATGACCGATCGGCCGCTGCGTCCGCTTTTCCCAGCCGGTTATCTTTATGACACCCAGATCATCTCCATCCTGCTCAGCGCCGACGGCCAGAATGATCCCGATATTCTCGCGATCAACGGCGCTTCGGCCGCGCTCACTGTTTCCGATATCCCCTTCAAGGGCCCGATCGGGGCGGTTCGCGTCGCTCGGGTGAATGGCGAATTCATCGCCAATCCGACCCACGACGAACGCGAGCAGAGCGATCTCGACCTGGTTTATGTCGGCACCGAGAACGACATCATCATGATCGAAGGCGCCGCTGACGAGCTGCCGGAAGACGAGTTCATCAAGTCCCTCGAGTTCGCCCACGGGCACGCGAAAGAAATGATCCGCATCCAGAAGGAACTCGCGGCTCAGGTCGGCAAGCCGAAGCGTGAAATGCCGTTGCTCGAGGTGAAGCCGGAGATTCTCGAAATCGCCGACCGCGTGGCAGGCGATCGGATCGAAGCGGCTCTCTACACGGAAGGCAAAGTCGCCCGCAGCAAAGCAGTCGGCGGCTTGCGCGATGAAGTGAAAGCGGCCGTCCTCGAGAAGTATCCCGAGTCGGACAAGTTTTCGATCAACCAGGCGTTCGATTACATCCAGAAAAAATCTTTCCGGAGCAACATTCTCGACAAGCAAAAGCGCGTCGACGGACGCGGCTACGACGATCTGCGGCAGATCACCTGCGAAGTCGGCGTCCTGCCGCGCGTGCACGGTTCGGCGATTTTCCAGCGCGGCGAAACGCAGGCGATGGCACTGGCCACCCTCGCGCCGATCGAAGAGGCGCAGAACATCGATGCTTACGGCGGCGGCGAAAATTCGAAGAGCTTCCTCTTACATTACAACTTCCCGCCGTTCAGCGTGGGCGAAACCGGCCGCTTCGGCGGAGCGAGCCGGCGTGAAATTGGCCACGGCGCACTCGCGGAGCGTTCTGTAGAGCCAGTCGTTCCGAGGCAGGAAGATTTCCGTTATGCGATTCGCATCGTCAGCGAGGTGATGGAATCGAACGGCTCCACTTCAATGGCCAGCGTTTGTTCCGGCATGCTGGCCTTGATGGACGCGGGCGTTCCGATCAAGACGCCGGTCGCCGGCATTTCCGTCGGTCTGGTAAGTGAGAGCGATGAGAACGGCAACCTGAAGCGGTACAACCTCCTCACGGATATCATCGGTTCCGAAGATCATTTCGGAGACATGGATTTCAAACTTTGCGGGACCAAGGATGGCGTTACGGGATTCCAACTCGACCTCAAACTCCCGGGCGTGAGCCACAAAATCATGGCCGAAGCGATCCACCGCGCCAAAGACGCGCGCACCAAGATCCTCGCCATCATGGCCGAGACGCTGGACAAGCCGCGCGAATCCCTCAGCAAATACGCACCGCGGATTGAGACGATCAAAATCAACCCCGAGAAAATCGGCGCCCTCATCGGACCGGGCGGCAAGACGATCAAGGGAATCGTGGCCGAGACCGGCGCGGAGATTAACATCGAAGACGACGGCTCCGTCCACATCTACGCCACCAGCGGCGAGAGCATGGCGCGGGCGAAGGAAATCATCGGCGGCATGACCAAGGAAATGGAGATCGGCGAGATCTACCATGGCCGGGTCGTCTCGATTAAGGAGTTCGGCGCCTTCGTCGAAGTCTTCCCAGGCAAAGACGGACTCGTGCACATCTCCGAGCTGGCCGATTTCCGGGTGAACCGAACCGAAGACGTCGCCAAGGTCGGCGAAATGATGTGGGTGAAATGCATCGGCATCGACGACAAGGGTCGAGTGAAACTTTCCCGCAAAGCAGCGATGAAAGATCGCGGCGAAGCCGAGACCTTCACTCCGCCGAGCGGTGGTGATGGCGGCGAACCGCGCGGTGAGTATCGCGGCGGTGGTGGCGGACGAGGTGGCGATCGCGGCGAACGCCGCGGTGGTGGTCGCAGCGGTGGTGGTGGTGGACGCGGCCCCCGACGGGAACGTCGGCACGATGAGCCGCACGGCTCGAGCGAACCGCCTCCGCTACCCCAGGCGCAATCGCACCCGGAAGATTACGAGCCCTCGCGCTGATCGTTGTAGCCGGGGACGCTGTCCCCGGTTCCCCTAACAATGCATAAGCATCTCACCCGGCTCGAAAGAGTTTGGGTCGAGCCGCCAATCTATTTCCTCACCGCGTGCACGGAAAAGAGGCGCAAAGTCCTGGCACGGGAATCAGTCGTGGAAATCCTCGTCGACGAATGGCGAGCCGCACACGAGCGACACGGTTGGATTGTCGGCCGTTACGTTGTGATGCCGGATCATGTTCACTTTTTCTGCACGCCGGAGAGAGATGCGAAGCCTCTTTCCGATTTTATGGGTGCTTGGAAGCGATGGACGAGTCGACGGATCAATCAGCTCGTCGGGCCGGGGACAGCGTCCCCGGCTACAACGGCCGGCCGTAGTTCCTCGCCTTTTTGGCAGGCGGAGTTTTTTGATCATCTGATTCGCTCGGACGAAAGCTATGATCAAAAGTGGGATTACGTGCGGAATAACCCGGTCCGAGCCGGTCTCGTAAAGTCAGCCGAAGCTTGGCGATTCGCCGGTGAGCTAACGATCTTTCGCCGCTAGTTGTAGCCGGGGACGCTGTCCCCGGCCGACCCGATATGAACCTCTGCACGCTCCTTGCGCTCCTTCTCATCTTCTCGTCAAGTTCGGCGGCCCTGATCGAAAATGGCGGCGGCCGAATCGAAATCGCTTTTCCGCCTAACGAATCTGATTTTCCCCGCCCGCTCGCTCTGGCATGGATCACCACCGCCGCCCGTGCCGTGACAAAATATTACGGCCGCTATCCCGTCGCTCACGTCCGCATCCGCATCCGCGAGGTCCCTGGCGATCGCATCGATTCCGGAAGAACCTTCGGCACGCGCGACGGCGGTGTGATTACCGTTTCAGTCGGTCGTTCCACCACCGCAGCGCACTTCGATTCCGACTGGCTGATGACGCACGAAATGGTCCATCTCGCTTTCCCGAACGTACCCGACCAGCATCATTGGATCGAGGAGGGTCTGGCGACCTACGTGGAGCCAATCGCGCGCGCGTGTCGGAAATCTGCGCGCACAGCGGGCTTGGTTCGAGACCGTGCGCGACATGTCGCAAGGCCTGCCCGAGCCCGGCGATCGCGGGCTCGATCACACGCCGACTTGGGGAAGAACCTACTGGGGCGGGGCGCTCTTTTGTTTGTTAGCAGACGTGGAAATCCGGCACCGGACGGCGAATGCGAAAGGTTTGGACGACGCGCTTCGCGGTATTCTCCAGGCGGGTGGCACCATTAGCGTCGATTGGAACCTCGAGCGCACACTGCGCACGGGTGATCGCGCGACGGGAGTTCCCGTGTTGCAGGAGCTGTATGCCCAGATGAAGGATTCGCCTCAGCCGGTGGACCTCGACCAGCTTTGGAGAAAACTCGGCATCGAACGCCGCGGCTCGACCGTTCTCCTGCACGATGAGGCGCCGCTGGCCGCGGTGCGCAAAGCGATCATGCCGGAGTCATGATTTCCTTCCCGCGATGAATCCGCCGCGCCGCGATAAGCGCATCATTTGCCTGAACTTCGATCTTCTGGTGCAGCGATTCTTTTTGATCGCGGGGAATAATCCACCTGGGATCCGATCTTACTACCCAATGTTACTTCGCCTTTCGAATTCATTGTCCCTCCCCACACAACTTTATCCGGACCGACCCCGATTGATTCGAGGAACATTCGGTTGTGGGTGATAAACCAAAACAGAAAGAACAAACATGAAATCGAAGACAATCCTTGCCGGCGCTGCGATCGCCGGATTGATGAGCGGTTCGTTCGCCGTCCAGGCGCAGGCCGCCAATGCGACTGGCAAAGCCGGCGTCTCGCTCAGCCAGATGGGCTCCAAAGAAAAGAAGGACGTTCACTCCTGCAAAGGTGAGAACTCCTGTAAGGGCAAAGGCGGTTGCAAGACCGGCGACAACGGCTGCAAAGGCAAGAATTCCTGCAAAGGCAAAGGCGGCTGCGCAACCGATGGCAGCCATCCTGCGGAAAGCCCCTCGAAGTAAGATATTCGCGTTTGCGCCTCTCGGCGCGAGCTAGTGGAGAGTCGGAGTTCTATTCTCCGATTCTCTTTTGCCCGAATGTTGTTCATGTCTTCGCATCCGTTCAGTCGCGGATTCGTAATTGTAGCCGGGGTCGCTGACCCCGGTCAGGGTAACTCGGCGCCAAGGTCGGGGCTTGCGCAGAAGCGACGCGCGGCGCCACCGGGGTCCGCGACCCCGGCTACAAGCCAGGCCAGCGCATCCCGGTCTGGGAGCGGACACTCTTCTCTTTTCGTTAGGCAATTTCATGCCCGCAAATCCTTTCAATAATTTCAACGACTACGGCATCGGCATCGGCCTGCGCGTGCCGCACTACCGCCACATCCTGGAGAAGAAACCGGTCGTCGACTGGTTCGAGATCATTTCGGAAAACTTCATGGTCGACGGCGGACGCCCGCTCGAAGTGCTCGACCAGATTCTCGAGCAATACCGCGTCGTGCAGCACGGCGTGGCCATGTATTTCGGCTCGGCCGACCGGCTCAGTCGCGAGCACTTAAAAAAGATCAAGCGGCTCGTGAAGCGGACCAACACGCCCTGGCTGAGCGATCATCTTTGCTGGGGCAGCGTGGATGGACGTTACACCCACGATCTGCTCCCGATGCCCTACACTTTCTCGGCCGCCAAAACGACCGCGGCCAACATTCGCGAAGCGAGCGATTTTCTCGAGGTGCCAATCTGCGTTGAGAACGTGAGTAGCTACGCGGAATTTCATGCCTCGGAAATGACGGAGTGGGAATTTCTCTCCGAAGTCGTGGAGCTGGCCGACTGCGGGATTCTGCTCGACGTGAACAACATTTACGTCTCCTCGCAGAACCACAATTTCGATCCCTACGACTACCTGAACAACGTCCCGCATCATCGGGTTGGGCAGATCCACATCGCGGGGCATTCCAAGTTTGAAAAATACATTCTCGACACGCACGATCATCCGGTGCTCGACCCGGTCTGGAAAATGTATGCCCACGCTATCAAACTCGTCGGCAAGACCGCGACCCTGCTGGAATGGGACGATCGGATTCCGACCTTCGACGAGGTTCACCGGGAGGCGTTAAAAGCGAATCGATTTGTCGAAAAGCAAATCCAAAGCACGACGGTCTGAGCCGAATCCGGTCGCTTCGCGGGCGCAGTTGAAGGAACTGCAAACGCTCATGGCGACCGCGGTTTTCCGGCCGTTGAACACGCGCGACGGCATGCAGTCGCGCTGGACGGACGGTCGCAGCATGAGCTCCGTCGCAGAGGGCTTCATCAAGCCTAACGACCGCCTGAGCTCATTCGAGCGTCTCGAGATTTACAACCGGGTTTACTGGTTTCGCGTCCTCGATTGTCTTTACGATGATTATCCCGGGCTGCGCGCGATCGTGGGCGAGAAGAAATTCATGAAGCTCGCCACCGCTTATCTGGCGAAGTATCCATCCGCCTCTTTTACCCTGCGCAACCTCGGACAACGGCTCGAGAAATTCCTCCGCGAAGAGCCGAAGTGGATTGCGCCTAACGAAGATCTCGCGCTCGACATGGCGCGCTTTGAATGGGCCCAGGTCGTGGCGTTCGATGACGCCGCGCGGCCGCAGATCACGACGGACGATGTTCTAGACACGCCGCCATCAAAATTGCGGCTCGGTTTGCAGCCCTATCTCTCGCTCCTCGAACTGAACTTCGCGGTCGATAAATTTTTTCTCGCGATCAAGAAGCGCGAGGGCGACGTGCTGCGGGACGAAGCGAGCAACACTTTCGAAGCGATGCCGCAGGCGCCGATCCGGAAACGCCGCCTGCGGCTGCCCAAGCGGGAGCGCGTTCATCTTGTCGTCCACCGCTACGACAACATGCTCTACTACAAGCGGCTCGAGCCGGAAGCTTTCTCCATTCTGCAGGGCTTTAAGAAAGGCAAAACGGTGGAGAAAGCCTGCGTCGCCGCGCTCGCCAGATCCACCCGCACCGGCGTCGACTGGGGCCGCCAAATCCAGGAATGGTTCCACGATTGGTCGGCGTCCGGCTGGTTCTGCCGGCCTGACAAATGAATATCCTGCAAAAACTTTACGGCTGGCTGATCGCGGTCGGGAACGCGCTGCGTTCGCCGGTCCTTCTCATCATCCGCCTCTTCTGGGGCTGGCAGTTTTTCCTCACCGGCAAAGGCAAGCTGATGGACTTGTCGAAACCGACGCAATATTTCGAGAGCCTCGGTATTCCCTTCCCGCATGCACAGGCAATCCTCGCCGCCTGCACCGAGTGTTTCGGCGGCTTGCTCCTCCTCGTCGGCCTTGCCTCGCGTCTGATTTCGGTGCCGCTGATGATCCTGCTCACGGTCGCGTATTGCACTGCCGATATCGATCGGGTTCGCGCCATCTTTAGTGATCCGGATAAGTTTGTTACGGCCGATGAGTTCCTCTTTCTTTTTGCAGTCGTCATTATCTTTGTCTGCGGCCCAGGCGCCTTCTCGCTCGACGCTCTTCTCGCGAAGTATTTCGACCGCAGCGTAAAGAAAGACCGGTGAAATGCACCGACTGCTCGGCACGGGCAAGATCCTCGCGATCCAACTTTTCTTCGGCACGACATTTTTACTGTCCGCCTGGCTGAAATGGAGCGCGGGCGTGCCCGACTGGTTTCTGAAACAGTTTGGCACGACCTGGTTCGTCGGCCTGCCGGGCGGCCTGCCCGCCGTCTACTATTTCCTGGCGGTTTTGGAGAGCATCGCCCTGCTCGGCTTCGTCGTTAGTCTACTCATAGGCGAGTTTTTGCCGGGTAAACCGAAACAGGTTCTCAAGTTCACCCTCGTTTTCAGCCTCTTCGTTTTCATCGTGCTCTCCTTTGGATCGCGCCTCACTGGAAAATTCGATATCGCAGCGATCAATTTGCTCTATTTCCTCGGCGCGCTGATCTCCTGCCGCGAAGCTGCACGGGAAGAGCCGTGAGAAGCGCACGGCCCCGGAGAAATGATTGAGGTTCTCGGAATAGAGGGCCGATTCATCTCTCTCAATTACATGAAGATGAGGCTGACCCTGCTCCTCTGTTTCGCTCTTGCGGCGGCCGGCGGAGTGTCTGCACAAGTCGTTCCCTCGCCAACGGAGAAGGCGGTTTTTGCCGGAGGATGTTTCTGGTGCATGCAGCCGCCGTTCGATCATGTCCCCGGGGTCATCTCCACCCTTGTTGGATTCGCCGGTGGCGCGGAAGCCAATCCCACTTACGAGCAAGTCTCTTCGGGCGAGACGGGTCACCGCGAAGCGATCGAGGTCACCTTCGATCCAGCGAAGACCAGTTACGCCAAACTGCTCGAGGTCTTCTGGCGCAACATCAGTCCCATCCAGCGCGACGGTCAGTTTCGCGACGTGGGCGAGCAATATACGAGCGCGATTTTTTACAATAATGAAGCGCAGCATGCGGCGGCCGAAGCGTCGAAGTCGGCGTTGCAAAGCTCGGGCAGATTTTCCAAGCCAATCGCCACCGTCATTCTGCCCGCCGGCAAGTTTTGGACCGCCGAGGAGTATCATCAGAAGTATTACCTGAAGAACCGGATGGCCTACGGGATGTACCATTTCGCATCCGGGCGCGCCGCGTTTCAGCAGCGCTACTGGGGAGCAGGCGAATAGCAGATTCCGAGTCTCGCTCGCTAATCGAGTCGTTAGGCACAAATATTCATGAGCGTCAGCCCACTGCCAATCGCCGTTTATTTCGAACATCCGGATTGGTTTCGTCCGCTCTTCGCTGAATTGGATCAGCGCGGCACGCGCTACGTGAAGCTGGAGGCCAGTTGCCACTCCTATGAGGTGGGCTCGCGCGCGAAGGTTTACTCCCTTCTCTTCAACCGCATGAGTGCCTCCGCCTGGTTGCGCGGCCACGAGCAGGGCATTTTTTTTACGCGCGATTTCCTCGCCCACGTCGAGAGCACCGGCACTCGCGTGATCAACGGACCAGAGGCATTCGCGATCGAAACGTCAAAGGCGGCGCAGCTTGCATTGCTCCATTCACTCGGGGTCGCATTCCCGCGATCGCGGGTGGTCAACTGTCTCGACGAAACGAAACGCCTTGCCGGGGAGTTTGGCTATCCGTTGTTGATCAAACCGAACATCGGAGGGCGCGGCGCGGGGATCGTGCGAGTGAATTCCATGGCCGAACTGCAGTCGGCAATCGCCCGCCAACAGATCGGCCTCGGCGTCGATCACACCGCGCTGATGCAGGAATTCATCCCCGCGCGGGGCGGGCACATCACGCGCGTCGAGACGCTGGGCGGTAAATTTCTTTACGCGCTAAAGATCTTTACCTCGGGCGAAAACTTCAATCTTTGCCCGGCGGAGATTTGCCTAACGGAAAGCGCGGCGGCCTCAGCCGTCTGCCTCGCCGACGGGCCGAAGGCTGGATTGAAGATCGAGCCGTGCCAGCCTACCGACGACATCATCGAAATGGTCGAGCGGATTGTCGGCGCGGCCGCGATCGACGTCGGCGGAGTTGAATACATCACCGACGATCGCGATGGGCGCCTCCTCTTTTACGACATCAACGCGCTCTCAAATTTTGTCGCCGATGCGCCGCGCATCCTCGGATTCGATCCGCACGCGCGCCTCGTCGATTACCTCGAAAAGGAAAGGGACAACTAATGCGCTACGGATATTGGCTGCCGGTTTTCGGCGGATGGCTGCGGAACGTGGACGACGAAAAGATGGAGGCGAGCTGGGATTATTCGCGTCGCCTGGCTCAGCGGAGCGAAGAGATCGGGTTCGATCTCACCCTTATCGCGGAGCTGAGCTTGAACGACATCAAAGGCGCCGAAGCGCCAACCCTCGACGCCTGGTCGACCGCGGCCGCCCTCGCCGCGGTGACGAAACGTCTGGAATTAATGGTCGCGGTGCGCCCCACCTTTCATAATCCGGCGTTGCTCGCGAAACAGGCGGCGAACATCGACGCCATCGCCGGCCCGGGGCGCCTTTCCCTCAACGTTGTTTCCTCCTGGTGGGCCGATGAAGCGAAAAAATGCGGACTGCATTTCGAGACCCACGACGATCGTTATGCGCGCACTGCGGAATGGCTGTCGGTGGTCGACGGGATTTGGAAGCGGGATCATTTTTCGTTCGCGGGAAATTACTACAAAGTCGAGGACTCGGTCATGCGGCCCAAACCGATCACGCAACCGCGGCCGGTGATTTACGCCGGGGGCGAATCGGAAGCGGCCAGGGAATTGATCTCTGAGCGCTGCGACGCCTACGTCATGCATGGCGATCCGCCGTCTCGTATTCGAGAAAAAATCGCCGACATGGCGGAGCGACGGGAAAAGAAAGGATTGCCGCCGATGACCTACGGCGTCGCCGCCTATGCAATCGTGCGCGACACCGAGCGGGAGGCGGAGCGCGAGCGGGCCCGGATCACCGATGTGAAACAAAACGCGCGCGGCTACGACAACTACCAGCAATGGCTCGCAGGCACGAATCTCGATCGCAAAGTGTCGCTGGAAGATTACTCGGTGACGAACCGCGGACTCGCCTCCGGCTTGGTCGGAACGCCGGGGCAAGTGCAGGAGCAGGTGGCCGCATTCGAGGCCGCCGGGGCCGATCTGCTACTTTTGCAATGCAGTCCGCAAATGGAAGAGATGGAACAGTTCGCGGCCAGTGTGATTCGTCGCCAGCCTGTTCCGGCGCGGGACTGAGATCGGAAGTGCCGATTCGTTAGGGCGCCCGTTGTAGCCGGGGTCGCTGACCCCGGTCGGTCTGGCGCGCGGCCACGCTTTACCACTCCGGGGTCAGCGAC
>JBBPZW010000056.1:0-5476 GCA_038198475.1 Chthoniobacterales bacterium
GCCAGCTTCCAGCTTGCACCGGGCCCCTCCCACGCTGTAAGCTTGCGCTACCTTATGACCGATTTGCGCCGCTGGTTTCATCGTTTCGCGGTTCGCGGCGTCTTTTGGCGGCAATACCTCGACTTCGGCCTAACGAACGTGCCGTTCTATCTCCGGCCGGTCATGATCTTTTTCTGGACGATCTTTTTTTTCTTCCTCGCCGCTCCCGCGCGCCGCGCCATCCTCGGCAACCTTCGGGTGATCCTGCCGGGCTCGCATCCGCTGGTCAATCTCGGCCGCGCCTGGCTGACGCTCTACAACTTTGCCTGGACGATTTCGGACGCGGCCGATCACAAGCTGGCGAAAACGGAATTCGCTTATGAATTTCAAGGCGCGGAATTTCTCGAGCGACTCGCGGCCGCGCCGGGCGCGGTCCTCCTCACCGCGCACATGGGAAATTACGACCTCGGCGCGGCCCTGTTCGCGGAGCGTTTCCAGCGCGACATCCGCATGGTTCGCGCGCCGGAAGCGGATGCGGAGACCGCGCAACACCTCGACGAATCACTGCAAAAAGCCGGAGCTGGCGCGGTCAAGGTGGCCTACAACACCGCGAGCATGGCCCTGCCCTTCGAGCTCCTGAATGCAATTCGGGCGGGCGAGATTGTTTCCATCCAGGGCGATCGCGCGGTCGCGCACGTCTCGCAACGCCCGGCACGACTCTTCGGAGAAGAAGTGAGGCTGCCCGACGGCCCGTTCATGCTCGCCTTCGTCGCGGAGGCACCGATTTATCCGCTCTTCATCGTCCGGACCAAGTTTCATCGCTATAAAATCATCGCTCGCCCGCCGATTGATTGCCGGCGAGACGAACGCGGACGCGAAACCGTGATCCAAGAGGCGATGCGTGAATGGTCGAGCACGCTGGAAAACGTCATCGCCGCCAATTGGTCGCAATGGTTTTCATTAGTCCCGATTTTTCCCAAACAATGAACGCGCCCGAGAAAAGCGAGATCGGGTACGCCTTTGCCCTCCCGCGCCTCGTCGCGCGGCTCGCCGGCCGCGAGGTGCGGCGTGCAGAATTCAGCCGCTGGGAAGCTTACGGGCTCGGGATTCTGGTCTTCGGGATCAGCTCGCTGTTCGTCGGGCGGGCGCTCCTTCCGCTCGTTAGGCCAGGCGTCTTAGAGTGGCTCACCATTCTCCTCCTGCCCTTCGCGCTTTGGATCGCGTTTCTGCTCTGGTATTTCGTGAACGCGCAAGTCGCCGCCCTCCTTCGCCGGCTTGGCCTCTACACGGCACGAACGAATAATCCCTTCCAGCACTTCATTATCATGTCCGGGACGACCCTGCTCGCTCTCCTCTTCCTGCGCGATGGCTGCGCCTGGATTCGCTCGTTAGGCGTTTTCTGGCTCGCGCTCTTGTTGGGTAATCTCCTTGCCATCGTCATCCTCAAATTCCGGCATGAGCCGTAAGCTGATTCTCGGTTTCGCGATCTGTGCGGCGCTCTTTTTCTTCGCCGCGGTCGCGTTTCATCCGCTCCTCGCTCTTAGCGTCCTCTTCCTCTCCCACATGTTGATTCTTTACCCGACTTTGGTCGCCAATTGTCAGTGGTGGGGACCGGTGGTGACACGCTTCGAGACGAAAGACCGCGAAGTCTGGCTGACAATCGACGACGGACCCGACCCGATTCACACCCCGCGAATGCTCGAGATCCTGCAGCGCTTCGAGGCGCGCGCGACCTTCTTTGTCATCGGGAAAAAGGCAGTCAGATTCCCTAACGAACTGGCGGCAATCCGTGAGGCCGGCCACGAAATCGCGAACCACACCTTCTCGCATCCGAGCGGGACGTTCTGGTGTTTACCCCCGGGGCGAATTGCTTCCGAGATCGATCAGGGCCGCATTCCCGGATCCTACTTTCGGGCCCCTGCGGGGATGAAAAATTTCTTCGTTCATCCCGCCCTCTCCCGACGCCACTTGCGGTTAATCGGCTGGTCGGTGCGCGGGCTGGATACAGTGAGCAAGCAGCCGGATGCCGTCGCGGCGCGCATCATGCGCAGGATCGCACCGGGCGCGATTTTCCTTCTCCATGAGGGACACCGCACCGAAACCGAGCCGGATTTTCACCCGCGCTGTCTCGAGCAGACACTTGTCGCCCTAACGAGCGCTAATTACCGTTGTGTCCTGCCCCGGCCGGAACAGCTGCGGACGCGTGCCGGCGGAAAATGAAGAGGTGGTTATTGAAGGGCGTCCGTCCCCAGAGCGGCGCGACGTCGCGCGAAAATTGGCTCGCCGGGAACGCGGAGAAAATTGCCTCGCGGGTCGGGAAATGGAGGACCGCTTTCATGTTCCAGGTCGTGCCCTGGGCAAATCGCTCCGCCAGATTAGTCAACCAATAGCGGGCGCTGTTGTCGCAGGGACAATCGCGAATCACCAAAGTCCCGCCCGGCGAGACCCGTTCCGCGAGCCGGGCGAGGAGCCGCGCCTGCTCGTTAGGCCGAAGATAATGCAGGAGATCGAAAAGAACGATGTTGCCGGTCTGAGAAATCGGTTCGCTGGCATCTCGCTCGACGAATTCGAGGTCATGGTAGACGCCTCGCGCGACGGCGTTGGCCCGCTCGATCTTGCGCCCATCGCGGTCCAGGCCGCTGATCGGCGGTAAGAAATTGCGCTCCCGCAAATAAAAAGAGAGTAGCCCGACACCGCAGCCGAGATCGATCAGCGGCTGGTTTGATTCGCCAAACAACTCGTAGGCGGCGGGAAAGATCGGGTCGGTCCGCAATTTCCGGCCGGCATAGATGCGCAGCCAGCGCTCGCCGAAGCGGGCCGCGACGCGGGCACAGGCATCTTCATGCGCGACGGCGCACGATCCATTTTTCATTGCGTGGCTCTCCTGCACTGACAAAGTGAATATTCCAATGGTCGACCTTTTTTCCCAATACAAGGTCGAGGATTTTTTCGACGAGATGTTTTCCGCGCCGGGCGTGGCGCGGCCTCATTACAACAGATTGTTCGCGGCCTTCAAGGAAATGGGGGCGGCTGATTTTGAACGAAAACGCGAACTGGCGGCCGCCAGCTTTCTCAGCCAGGGCGTGACTTTTACGGTTTATAACGACGACGAGGGAACGGAGCGAATTTTTCCCTTCGACCTGATCCCGCGCATCATCCCGGCAAGCGAATGGGACCTGGTGGAGCGCGGCCTCACCCAGCGGATCACCGCGCTCAATCTTTTCCTCGACGACATCTACCACGGGCAAAGCATCCTGCGCGACGGCGTCATTCCGAAGCAGATCGTCTGGGAAGCGGTGCACTTCCGGCCGGAGTTCATGAATTTCGATGTGCCCCGCAATATCTACATTCACATTTGCGGGACCGACCTGATCCGCGACCGCTCCGGGAATTACCTCGTCCTCGAAGACAACGCGCGCTGCCCTTCCGGCGTCTCCTATGTGCTCGAAAATCGCCAGACGATGAAGCGGATTTTCCCGACGCTTTTTTCCGAATACCGAGTGCGGCCGGTGGAGGATTATAGCCGGAATCTGCTCAACGCCCTGCGCTACATCGCGCCGAACGCGGAGGAACCAACCGTGGTCCTGCTCACGCCCGGGATTTATAACTCGGCCTACTACGAACATTCGTTTCTCGCGCGTTCCATGGGAATCGAGATCGTCGAGGGACGCGACCTGGTCGTGCAGGACGGTTGCGTCCACATGCGGACGACGAAGGGTTTGAAGCGGGTGGATGTCATCTACCGGCGGATCAACGATGATTTTCTTGATCCGCGCGTTTTCCGCAAAGATTCTGGGCTTGGCGTACCGGGGTTGATCGATGCCTACCGCTGCGGCTGCGTCAGCCTGGCGAATTCCATCGGCACGGGGGTGGCGGACGACAAGGTGATCTACCATTTCGTGCCGAAAATGATTCGCTACTATCTCGACCAGGACCCGATCCTGGAAAATGTCCCGACCTACCTCGCCTCCCAGCCTAACGATCAAAAATACATTCTCGAGCATCTCCCGGAGCTGGTCGTGAAATCGGCCAACGAAAGCGGCGGTTACGGGATGCTGATCGGCTCGCAGTCGACGGCAGCGGAACGGGAGGAGTTTGCCGGCAAAATCCGGCAGGACCCGCGCAACTTCATCGCGCAACCGATCGTCGCCCTCTCGCGCTCGCCTTCTTTCTGCGAGAATTCGATGCAGGGGAGGCACGTCGATTTGCGGCCCTATATTTTGTATGGAGAAAAGGTCACGATCATTCCCGGTGGCCTAACGAGAGTGGCTTTGCGGGCCGGTTCGCTGGTCGTCAACTCTTCGCAGGGCGGAGGGAGCAAGGATACCTGGGTGGTAGATGATGAAGAGGAGGGAAACTAAACCATGCTGAGCCGGGTCGCGGATTCGCTTTACTGGATGAGCCGCTACATCGAGCGGGCGGAAAATGACGCGCGGATTCTGGACGTCAATCTGCAGTTGCTGCTCGACCTCGGGGGCGAGGCCGATGCCATGCAACATTGGGCTCCGGTGATCGCGACGCTCGAGGAAACAGACCTCTTCGATTCGCTCTACAGCGCGGCCGACGAACGTTCCGTGACCGAGTTTCTCACCCTCCGAAAGAGAAATCCAAACTCGATCATTTCCTGTCTCACGCTGGCGCGCGAAAACGCTCGCACCACGCGTGAACAGATCTCGAGCGAAATGTGGGAAGAGATCAACCGGCTCTATCTGTTTGTGCAAAGCGACGAGGCGGCCGGAATGCTGAGCACCAGTCCGCACGAATTCTTCAAGGCCGTCATCACCGGTTCGCATCTTTTTCAAGGAATCTCGGACGCGACCATGACACATGGCGAAGGCTGGGATTTCATCCGCATCGGCCGCCTCCTGGAACGCGCCGACAGCAGCTCGCGCATCCTCGACGTGAAGTATCATATCCTCCTGCCGACCGGTGAGAACGTGGGCGGAAATATCGACACCATTCAATGGATGGCCGTCCTGAAATCCTGCAGCGCGCTCGAGGCCTATTGCAAACTTTACGTTAGCCAGGTGGCGCCATGGAAGGTCGCGGAATTTCTCATTACCCATCAGGAATTTCCGCGCTCGATTCGATTCTGCGTCGACTCACTCGACGCCGCCTTGCATCGCATCTCCGGGGTCGATGAAAGCCGCTATGCGAACGAAGCAGAACGACTCTCCGGACGGCTGCGCTCAGATCTCGATTACGTGACGATCGGCGAGATTTTTGAGTTCGGTCTGCACGAGTACCTGACCCAGATCCAGGAGCGGCTGGTGGAGATCAGCAACGCGATGTATGCGACTTATTGCGCCAGCCTGAGCGCGGCCTAACGAGTCAGATCTTGCGCGAATCGTAGGCCCAGTGGAGCAACGCCTGGCGTTGCCGCGGACGACAGGCGAGGTCGCCGCGCCGGCAATTCTTTTTCAGCTGCGCGATATGGCGGCGAACCGCGCGCCAGCGTTTGATCTGGCGTTCGTCATCCGGGCAGCGGCGCCCGAGA
>JBBPZW010000057.1:0-2644 GCA_038198475.1 Chthoniobacterales bacterium
GGGCGTGAGCAGTTACGGGCGGATTTATAACTGGCTTTTCTTCTACAACGGATATCACGCCGAGCATCATTTCCGGCCGAAGGTGCACTGGACGAAAATGGAATCATTCCACCAGCAAATCGCCGAATTGCAGCAGCGCGAAGGGGTGCGGGTGATCGAGCACGCACACATGCTCGGCTTTCTCGATCCCAATCTGCCGACGCGAAAAGGAAGTGGCGGAGAGCCCAGCAACGGCCGCGTCCTGAGGTCTTCTTAATGTGGGAGGGGGCTTTGTGCCCCGATCAGGGGAGGCGTCGCTACAAGATCGGGGCACAAAGGCCCCTCCCACATTGGTCAGCCTTTGCTCAGGAGGTTGTGCCCGGTCATTTCTTTGGGCTTCGGCAAATCGAGCAGGAAGAGCAAGGTCGGCGCGATATCGGCCAGGATTCCGCTTTCAAGCCAAAACTTCTTCGCATCCTCCGCGACGTAAACCAAGTGAACAAGATCGGTGGTGTGCGCGGTATTCGGCGAGCCGTCGGGATTCCGCATCAGCTCGCAATTTCCATGATCGGCCGTGACAAGGAGTTTCCCGCCTAACGACAGCACGGCGGGGACAAGGCGCGCCATGCAGGCGTCGATCGTCTCGACCGCTTTGACGCCGGCGGTGACCACGCCGGTGTGCCCAACCATATCGGGGTTGGCGTAGTTCAGGATGACGAGGTCGTATCGCCCGAGCCGGCTCAGCACTTCATCGGTCACCTGCACCGCGCTCATTTCCGGCTGCAGGTCGTAGGTCGCGACCTTGGGCGAGGGAATGATCTTGCGATCCTCGCCCGTCGCCGCCTTTTCCACCCCACCGTTAAAAAAATAAGTGACATGCGGATACTTTTCCGTCTCGGCAATTCGAAGCTGCGTTTTCCCCGCTGCGCTGACGACATCGTCGAGAATGTTTTCGAGTACTTGCGGACCGAAAACATTCGGGCAGTGATAGGTCGCGTCGTACTCCGTGAGCGTGACGTAGTGAACGCGCGGACAGACCTCGCGATCGAAGCCATCGAAATTCGCCAAAAGAAAAGCCTGTGAGAGTTGCCGCGCGCGATCGGCCCGGAAGTTGAAGAATATAATCGTGTCGCCGTCGTTTATCCGCTGCTCGTTAGGCTCGGCGAAGATCAGCGCGGGCATGAATTCATCCGTTTTGCCCGCCGCGTAGTGCCGGCTCACCGCCGCCGAGGGCGAGTCCTGGCAAATTTCACCGCGCCCGAGCACGATCGCGTCCCACGCCAGTTTCGTCCGGTCCCAGCGCCGGTCGCGATCCATCGCGAAATAGCGTCCGACCACCGTGATGATCCGCGCCCCGCTCTTCGCCAGCTCCGCGGCACAAATCGTTAGGTAATCGGCCCCACCCGTCGGTGAAGCGTCGCGGCCGTCGGTGATTGCGTGAACGAGAATCTTCGCAACACCGGCCTCTTTCGCCACCACCGCGAGCGCAAGCAGATGTTTGTAATGGCTGTGCACTCCGCCGTCCGAAACCAGTCCGATGAAATGGAGCCGACCGCTCTTTGCTTTCCGAAACGCTTCCTGCAGCACCGGAATCTCTTTCAGTTCACCGTCTTTGATCGCCTTGTTGATCCGGGTCAGGTCCTGATAAACGATCCGGCCCGCGCCAAGATTGAGATGGCCGACTTCGGAGTTCCCCATCTGCTCTTGCGGCAACCCGACGTCCTCGCCGCTCGCGCTCAGCGTCGCGCAGGGATAATCCTGGTAAAGCCGATCGTGAAACGGCGTCCGTGCCAGAAGGGTCGCGTCGCCATTTTTTTCCCGCTCCACTTTTCCCCCGGGATTGATGCCCCATCCGTCGCGGATCACTAAAACGACCGGCTTTGCCATAGGATGCACTCTCCCGGCCTGCGCCGGGGTCTCAAGCGGTTTCCGGCGGCGGGGGATTGACAACCGGCCTCGCACTTCGCTCTATCGATGGATGAAATGGCGCAACCAGATCCTGGCTCTTCTTTGCCTGCTGATCTTTATCGCGCTCGGCGTCCTCTATTTCCGCCACTGGGTGGTGCAAAAGCCCTTCGGGATTGTGCTCTTCATCGGGGAAGGATTGACCCCCGACCGCGTCGCCGCGACCAGGCTCTACTCTGGCGGCGCCAACGGCCATCTCGCGCTCGAGTCGCTCCCGGCCGTCGCCCTTCTTTCTAATTACTCACAGGATTTCGCCGTCCCCGACGAATCCGCTGCCGCTACTACTCTCGCGACCGGGATAAAGGTGAAGAACCGCAGCCTAGGAGTCGGGCCTAACGACAAGCGGCTGAAAAGCGTCATCGACCTGGCGCGCGCGAAGGGGCGTGCCATCGGACTGGTGACAAACGGTCGCCTAACGAATCCGACCGCGGCCGCTTTTTACGCGACGGGTAAAGGCGGGGCCGACAGCGCGCAGCAATTGGCCGACGAAAAGAAAATAGACATCGCGCTTGGCGGTGGCAGCTCGAGTTTTCTTCCCGAGGCGAAAAATGGACAGCGCAGCGACGGCCGCGACCTCATCCTGGAGATGCGGCGCAACGGTTACGAAATTGTCCGGACGAAAGCGGAGCTGGAAAACATCCCGCAATGGCGCCGCCCGCGATTGCTCGGACTTTTCAGCGATCGCGAGATGGCTTTCGGA